>CAMKQN010000051.1:0-15140 GCA_946414935.1 uncultured Bacteroidales bacterium | reverse complement strand
ATCTTGCTGCTGACCACTACTCCTACTCTTTCCTTACGAAGATTTCTTTCCATAAAGCTCTGATTTAGTTCTGTTTTTCTTTTTCAGCGAGGATTGTGATCATAAGAGCTATATCCTTGCGGGTCTTCTTGAATTTGGACGTGTCCTCCAATGGAGAAATAGCGTGATTGATTTTCATTGTGTCCAGATTGTTCTTTTCGATCTGGATGCGGTCGCGCAGGTCTGCTACAGACATTTCGCGTGCTTCAGCTGCTTTCATTGCTCTTTCTCCTTATTATTATTCTACATAATCCCGGCGAACGACGAACTTGGTCGCGATCGGGAGCTTGTTGGCGCCGAGGCGCATGGCCTCCTTGGCGGTCTCGAGGGAAACGCCCTCGGCTTCGAAGATGATGCGGCCCGGGGTGATCGGAGCGACGAATGCATACGGATCGCCCTTACCCTTACCCATACGGGTATCGAGCGGCTTCTTGGTGATCGGCTTGACAGGGAAGACACGGATCCAGATCTGGCCTTCACGGTTCATCCTACGGGAAATGGCCTGACGGGCAGCCTCAATCTGCTGGGCGGTCAGCCAACAATTCTCAAGGGTCTTGATGCCGAAGGAACCGAAAGCGAGCTGATTGCCACGCTGGGCGTTGCCCTTCATGCGGTTCTTCTGTTCCCTTCTAAATTTTGTTCTCTTAGGTTGTAACATTGTAGTATTACTTTAAATAATAATTTTCCTAAAAACCCTAACTATTTGATTTTCAGTAGCATAGGCCACATCAAGCCAAATTTTGGGACTGCAAAGTTAGCAAAAATTCCGCAAATTGCAATAGTATTCTGAAAATTTTTTAAACATTTTCGACGCTGAAATTTTTAGCTAAGTATGCGTTTTTGCGAAACTTACGGCATCCGCCAATAATTTCTTTCCAACTTTTTCGACCGGGAGATTCTGCAGCTTCAGAAGCTCAGTTAAACGGCAGTTTTCACGGCAACAAATCATATTCGTTTTTGTGGCGCAGAATTTGTTTATCTTTGCAACGTGAAAAAAATCGCCGCCATACTGGGGGCCTTGTTCCTGTTCACCGCAGCCGGCCTTGACGCACAGAACCTTGGAGTCCGTGTGCCGAAGGGCTACCCTATGTATTATGAAGCTCACGACGGCGACACCACCTACTTCGACACTCTGGACCCTATCTGGGTTTTTCCCCGCGGCCGGGGATTCAAATCGGGCGGTGACTGGCGGAAGGAATACCGCCTGGTGTACAATTTCAACAAAGTGTATCCCTACGCTCTCGTGGGCCGCAAACTGATCGCCCAGGTGGACAGCACCATGGCGGCGGACGTCACCAAACGGTCCCAGCGCAACCAGTACATCAACAGCGTGGAAAAAGAGCTCCTGGCCCTGTTCTCAAAGGATATCAAGCAGATGACCATCACCCAGGGCATGGTGCTGATGAGGCTGGTGGACCGAGAATGCGGCATGAGCCCCTACGGCATCATAAAGGAGTACGAAGGCGGCTTTGCGGCAAACTTCTGGCAGATAATAGCCAAACTTTTCGACCACGACCTCAAGGCCAGGTACGACCCCGAAGGGAAAGACAAAAAGATCGAAGAGCTGGTGCAGATATGGGACAGCGGCAAGTGGGAACAGTTCTATTACTCCATCTTCTGGGAAGCTCCGCCAAAGGTGGTAATCAAGCAAGACCACCTCAATTCCGAGGTAAAGAAGAAGTCCCAGACCAAAAAGAGACGCTGAACCGTAAGAGCTTATCCCACAATAAGTTCCGAAGACTCGGCATCGAAACGCGCATGGGGAGTACCACCCTTGATCCAGTCCATCAGGATTATGAGGCGGGCGCCGGTAGGCAGGGCCATGTCCACAGCATTGTGATAGTGGCCGAAGATGAAATAGTCCACGTGCACCTGGGAAGACTGCTCAAGAGCGAATTTGTACAGAGGTTCCGACTCCCCCTTGAAACGGTAGGCGTCGTGCTTCCTGCGCTTGCCCCCGGACCATCCGGTGCCCAGGCGATAAGCCAGCCACGGGTGCAGCAGACTGAATAGCCACTGCACGAACCGGCTGGTAAACAAACGGTTAAGGAAACGGTAACTAAAGCTTCCGCCACCCAGGCCGTCGCCGTGCCCAAGGCAGAAAGTCTTGCCCCCGATTTCTACAAGCTGCGGCTGGGTGCAGCGCTTCATTCCCAAACTTTCGAAAAAAGAGAAGCACCACAAGTCGTGGTTGCCAGGGAAGAAATACACCTGCACTCCGGCGTCCATCAGGGCTATCAGTTCCGCCAGCACCCGCGCCCCTTCCCTGGGGACGACATCACGATACTCATACCAGAAGTCCCATATATCTCCCAGCAGGTACACTGCCATGGATTCGCGCGGAATGGCTTTCAGGAAGGCCACAAAACGCCGTTCCCGCTCTGCCGGATCAGCGGTAAGCAGGCCCAGATGAACGTCGGAAACGAACCAGACCAGCGAGCGTTCTTCCATTATACCAGGAAAATCAATACGGCAAGGCCTACAAGGGCGCAATATAAGCCGAACCACTTAAGCTGAGCCTTGCGCACGAGGGCGATCATAACCTTGCAGGCGAAGAAACCGGACGCGAATGCGGCTACAAAACCCACAAGCAAGGGCACGATACCTATGGAAGAAGCCGACATATCCCCTCCCACTATATCCAGAAACGCTTCGCCCAGAATGGGTACAAGCACCATGAGGAACGAGAACTGGGCCATATTTTCGCGCTTGACCCCGCAAATCAGACCGGTGCTGATGGTGGTACCGGAACGGGAAAGACCGGGTATTACGGCAAAGGCCTGGCCTATGCCGACCACGAAGGCCTGCCAGAAGGAGATACCGTTACGTGCCTGCGCAACAGCTTTACCTTCAGTCTGTTCCGCCGCTTTACGGGAGCGTGCCTTCCAGTCCGAGAAAGTAAGCAGTATAGCCGTCACTATCAGAGCTAGCCCCACTATAAGCATGGAATCGAAAGCCGATTCCACGGCATCCTTGAAAAACACTCCTACAACGAGCACCGGAAGCATCGACAGGCAAATCTTGGCTATATAATCCGTCTCGTCGTTGTACTTGAACTTGAACAAGCCGCACAGCAGGCGCCATATTTCCTTCCGGAACACCAGAATGGTGGCCAATACAGTGGCGGCATGCACCGTGACCTCGAATACCAAATCACCGGAGCTTTCCACTCCGAGCAGGGCCCTGCCTATCGCCAGATGTCCGCTGCTGCTTACCGGCAGGAATTCCGTAAGACCTTGTACAAGGCCGAGCAACAAAGCTTGAAACCAACTCATCTTATCTTACTTTTTATCTTCAAACTTTCCCATTATGGCGATTATCTCCACCACTATACCTATAAGGATGACCAGCGGGGCCGCCACCAGGCGCCGCCAGTCGAACATTGCGTAGTTGAACACATTAGGATCGGGGCTGAAGCCGCCCATCATAAGGACGTAACCGGCCACCATAACCAAAAGCCCGGCGAGCAGCAGCCGGATACCCTTGCGGGACATTGCCATCTTTTTCTCCATATCAATAATATAAGCGGTCTCTTTCAAGAGAGACCAGTTTATTCACCACAAAATAAGTGCTGAGCAGGCAAATGAGCACGCCGCATACCACCACGACGCCAGCCACCACCAGCAAAGAGCGCAGATCGAACACCGAAAACAGCTGGGGGAACGAACGGCGCAGCAATACCAGCACGCCGCCCAGTACGGCGATTGCCAGCAACGCAGAAATCAAGCCCTGTGCCAGGGCGCCACGCATAAACGGACGGCGTATGAAAGCCCTGGTAGCGCCCACCAGCTGCATGGTATGCACGGTGAAGCGACGGGAGAATACGTTCAAACGTACCGTATTGTTAATCAGCACGAAAGAAATGAAGAGCATGAGCAGGATGAAGACTCCGAGCACAATGGAAATCTTTGCCAGATTGTCGTTCAGGGCCTCCACAAGGTTTTGCTGATACTCCACTTCAGCCACATACTGCGAGGCACCGAGCGCGCGGCGCACGAAAGCTACGCTGTCGGCAGACACATAGTCCGCCTTCAGGGAAATATCCAGGGACAAAGGCACCGGAGAAGTCTCGAACACGCTAAGGAAATCCTTGCCGAGCATCTCCTCCAGTTCGGCGGTACCCTCTTCTCGCGTTACCAGATGCGTACTTTTTATAAAGGGAAAGGTCTCGGCCGACTTTTGGTACTCCAGGGCCTGCTCCTCCGTAACATCCTGCTTCAGAATCACGGAGAGCTGCATGTTCTCCTTGAAATAGTCGGATACGGAGCGGGCGTTTACTATCAACAAAGCGGCCACGCCGATCAGGAGAAGCACAAGACTGATGCTTATTATGCTGGAAGCGTATGCATTACGCAGCCTTCGGCGGATTATTTTGTTTTCCTCTTTTGACATATTCTCCCAAATTGACTTCAAAGATAGTGAATTATCAATATTTCAAAAAAAATTCTTACCTTTGTGGAAATGGCACAAACTGTTAAGAGAGTACTTTTCGTGAACTCCGAGATGCTTCCCTATCTCCCGGAGTCACCCATCGCCGGCATTGCCAGACAACTTCCCCAAAGTATACAGGAGCAGAAGAAGGAGATTCGTTGCTTCATGCCAAGGTACGGCTTCATCAACGAGCGCAAAAACCAGTTGCACGAAGTCATCCGCCTGTCCGGAATGAACATCATCATTTCCGACGTGGATCACCCGCTCATCATCAAGGTGGCCTCCATCTCAGCTGCGCGTATTCAAGTATATTTCATTGATAATGAGGACTATTTCCGCCGCAAGCAGATGTTCTGCGACGCCGACGGCAAGTTCTTTGAAGACAACGACGAACGGGCGATTTTCTATGCCCGCGGCGTACTTGAAACTACCAAGAAGCTCCGCTGGGCCCCCGATATCATCCACTGCCACGGATGGATTTCCCACCTGCTTCCAGCATACCTCAAAAAAGCTTACAAAGACGACCCGATATTCTCCTCCAGCAAAGTCGTACTTTCCCTATACGACGATATTCCAGGTGCGGAGTTCCGTCCGGACTTCGCCCGGAAAGCCGCTTTCGGCGGGCTTGGAGCCGAAGATCTGCCCTTCCTTAAGAAGCCGGATGGCATAAATCTTGCTAAAACCGCCATCCAGTACGCCGACGGCATAATTCTCGGTTCGACCGAGCCGGATTCAAATCTGCTGAAGTATGCCAAGTCCCGCAAACTGCCAGTACTTGACTACAACCCGAAAGCTATTGAAGACGGAAGCTACATCGACGCGTACAACGCTTTTTACGACACTATCTGACACGATGAAATTTTCTTTTCCTGCCATAGCGGCGGCCGTACTGTGCTGCCTGTCTTGTGTGGAAATCGATCCGGGTCTGGGCGGAAGCTTGATTCCGACGGACCAGACATATACCATACACCCTACCGAAGCCGCCCTGCCTTACGGTGCAGTGCTGCAGCAGCCGGCCGACTCCCTCTCCGGTTTTTCCCAGACACGCATCACGCTGGGTGCCGTGAGGGACAACAAATTCGGCCTTACGACCCGTTCCTGCGCCCTCACGCTCGTACCTGCTGCGGATACGCTGGACTTCGGCAACCTTGCCGCAGCCAAGATAGTCAACTTCCACTTTGCAGCCGCTCACGACACCGTTTCCGTGCCGGACCAAAGCCAGAAGCACATTCTGCAGAACGTGAACGTTTACTCCCTTGCCGAGCCCATGCGCCCGGGAAGGGACTACAACTGCAACGGCAACACCCTGAAAGTAGACTACAGCAAGCCCATCGTGAACGGCAACCCGGTGATAAACGGGACCGACTCGCTGAGCTTCGATTTCACCGAGGAATACGCACGGCGCTTCCTGAGCATCACCCAGGAGGACCTTGGCGACTTCGGAAAATACAGCAAGAAGATTCCGGGCATCCACCTGTCCACCGACGCCCCGCTGAACGAAGGCGGACGCATCAACATCTTCGAGCTGCAGGTCGGATATGATTCCGAGGTGCAATACGTCCTCGGCAACTATGCAAAACTCAGCCTGAAATGCGATTACGACTATGACGGGGTGGCGGAAAAAGACACCACTTTCTTCTTCGCGTTCGGGCTAACCGACTTCGTAAAACTGGATTCCCTGTTCACCGACTCCAACACCAAACGCGGCAGTTACCCCGAATACTGCCTCAACCTTACGGGGCACGAGAGCCGCAGCATGGCCGGACCTGCCGGGGAGACCATCGCTATTGAAGGCGGAGGAGGCCTCAAGCCGCTTGTGTCCGCTGTGGAACTCAAGCATCTGGCCGAGTCCATGATTCTCGAACAGGGCGGAGAGCCCACAGGAGCCGTTATCAACAAAGCCAGCCTTATCTTCCCCTTCCGCTTCCCCGACAATTACCTGGACATGGAGCGCTACCCGTACATGCTGTCTCCCACTTGCCGCATAAGGCAGAACGACACCACGGTAGTGTTCGCCGTACTCACCGACGCAAGCTCTGCGGATGAGAACCAAGGCATAGTGAACCGCAGCACCCTCCGTTACGAGCCGGACATCACCTACCATCTCCAGGAGCTCCTCAAAATTCACGAGACACCGGTATCGGGAGAAAGCGACATAGACATCATGAAACGCCGGAAACTGCTCGGCGGAGAATATGATATTTGGCTGATAATCAACGCACATGAGGTCACCAAGACCAGTTCGGAGTCGGATTCCAGCCTGAGCGACTACTATCAGATGCTGATGTACCAGCAGTACTACAACAACATGTACTACGGCGGTTACGGCGGATATGGTTACGGGTATGGGGGCTACGGATACGGCGGTTACGGCGGATATGGCTACGACCCCTATTCCAACTACTATAACTACTACCTCATGGCCAGCATGTACGGAAACTCAGGAACCACCGAATCGGCACAGGACGTACTGGACAAAGACCGCTATTACTGCGCAGAACTTTATGGTCCGAAGTACCCTGACGCAAGCCTGAGGCCTGTCTTCAAACTGACTTTCTCAATTCCTAAGAAAGAACAGTAAAAAATAGTTATTACACTATTATATTAATTAGTAAAAAATGATTACTTTTGCGAACTGCCGGTACAAACCGGCACTTTGCAAAAGTAATTAACTAATGACCAATAAACACGAACTCTCATTCTGGCAGATGTTCAACCTCAGCTTCGGATTCTTCGGAGTCCAGATAGCTTATGCGCTGCAAAGCGCCAACATCAGCCGTATTTTCGCAACCCTCGGAGCCGACCCTCACCAACTGTCTTTCTTCTGGATTCTTCCGCCCCTTATGGGAATGATAGTACAGCCTCTCATCGGCAAATGGTCAGACCGCACATGGACCCGTATGGGCCGTCGCAAGCCTTACCTGCTGGTAGGTGCCATAGTTGCGGTGCTCGTGATGATTATGCTCCCCAATGCCGGGAGTTTCAACTTATCAACAGCCTGGATATTCCTGGGCCTGAACGCGGCGATGTGGTTCGGTCTCTTCTCCCTCATTTTCCTGGACACTTCCATCAACGTGGCCATGCAACCGTTCAAGATGATGGTGGGCGATATGGTGGGCGAACGCCAGAAGGCAGAGGCCTACAGCATCCAGAGTTTCCTGTGCAACGCCGGCAGCCTGGTGGGCTACCTCTTCCCCATCTTCTTCACCTGGATAGGCATAGCCAACACGGCCCCGGAGGGAGTGGTGCCGGACAGCGTCATCTACAGTTTCTACGTAGGCGCCGCAATCCTTATCCTTTGCGTGCTCTATACCTTCATGAAAGTGAAGGAGATTCCGCCCAAGGAGTACGCCGAGTTCCACGGAATAGACCCCGCCAAGGCTGAAAACAAAGAAAGCGAAGGCCTGTTCAAGCTGCTTGTAAAGGCCCCGCGTACCTTCTGGACAGTGGGCCTGGTGCAATTCTTCTGCTGGGCTGCCTTCCTGTACATGTGGACATACACCAACGGAGCCATCGCACGCAATTGCTGGAACACCACGGACGTAGCTTCCGCAGACTACCAGGCCGCAGGCAACTGGGTGGGCGTCCTCTTCGCCGTCCAGGCCGTAGGTTCCATTCTGTGGGCCCTCATAATACCTCGCTTCAAGAATCTTAAGACAGCTTACGTGGTGAGCCTTTTGGCTGGTGCCGCAGGCTTCGCCAGCGTGATGTTCATCCACAACCAGTACCTGCTCTTCGCCAGCTACTTCCTCATCGGTTTCGCCTGGGCGGCCATGCTGGCGCTGCCTTTCACCTTCCTCACCAATGCCCTGGAAGGCAATCCCTACATGGGCAGCTACCTCGGCCTGTTCAACTGCACCATCTGCCTTCCTCAGATCGTGGCGGCCGCTACCGGCGGACTGGTCATAGGGCTGGTGGGCGGCAGCCAGGGAGTCATGCTCCTGCTTGCAGGCGTGTTCCTGGTAATCGGGGCGTGCTGCGTGAGCCTGGTCAAGACCAAATAGACCTTATTCTACATTCACTAACCAAAAATATCTAACTACACTCTAAATGAAAAGGATTATTACTGCAGTAACTATCTTGTTTTTCAGCTTGATAGCTACTTCCGTATCCGCCCAGAACGGATACCGGATCAAAGGAGTCGTAGTCGATTCACAGGGGCCGGTAATCGGTGCCACCGTCATGGAAAAAGGCACCACCACCGGATCCCCGACCGGACTCGACGGCGATTTCGATTTGACCGTTTCCAGTGCCGATGCAATAGTGGAAGTCAGTTGCATCGGTTATTCAAGCCAGACTTTCGCCGCACGCAACCTGCCGGCCACCATCCTGCTCGTGGAGGACACCGAGTTCCTTAGCGACGTCGTGGTCATCGGTTACGGTACCGTCAAGAAGAGCGATCTCACCGGCTCCGTTTCCACGGTAAAGGCCGACCAGCTCACTAAGGGCGTCGCCACTTCACCTTCTTCCCTGCTTATGGGCAAGAGCGCCGGTGTCGTGGTTACCGCTGGTGACGGCCAACCCGGCTCCAGCAACACCATCCGTATCCGCGGCGGCTCTTCCCTGAAGGCCAACAACGACCCTCTCGTGGTCATCGACGGCCTTCCCATTTCGGAAGTCGGCCTCAGCGGCGTATCGGACCAGCTTTCTTCCATCAACCCCAGCGACATCGAGACCTTCACCGTGCTGAAGGACGCCTCCGCAACCGCTATCTACGGTTCCCGCGCTTCCAACGGCGTTATCATCATCACCACCAAGAAGGGCAGCAAGTTCGACAACGCAGTACACGTGGACTTCGATTTCACCGGTTCCATGAGCCAGAACACCAGATATCTGGATGTCCTCACCGCCGATGAACTCCGCCAGGTAATGGCCGACCGCTACGGCAAGGACAGCGAAGCCTACGCTATGCTCGGCGATGCCAACACCGACTGGCAGAAGGAAATCTTCCAGCTCGCCAGGACCATGGAAGGCAACGTTTCCGTGAGCGGCAAGGTAGGCAAGAGCAACAATTTCTACATGCCTTACCGCGTTTCCCTGGGCTATCACAACCAGGACGGTACCCTGAAGACCAGCAACCTCACCCGTGAGACCGTGGCCCTCAGCCTCAACCCTGTGCTGCTTGACGAACACCTGTCCGTCACCCTCAACGGCAAGGGCATGAACATGGATAACCGCTTCGCCAACGCCGGTGCAATAGGCGCCGCAGTAAAATACGACCCTACCAAGCCCGTACTTGATCCCAACGGCCTCAACGGCTACAGCTGGTGGAACTATGGCAAGGGCACATTCACGGTGGACAACTGCAACACCATGGCAGGCCAGAACCCCGTTGCCCTCATCAACGACAAGATCGACCTCTCCAATGCCCTGCGCTTCGTGGGCAACGCCCAGTTTGATTACAAGGTGCACGGCTTCGAAGACCTGAGGTTCAACCTCAACCTCGGTCTGGATACCTCCCGTTCCAATGGTAAAGTGGATGTAGCGCCCGACACCGAGCAATCCATGCACAGCACAGCTCAGCAGGCAAACAACCACGCCTCCGGCTACCACAGCAACTACAACCAGATCAAGAACGACCAGACACTCGAACTGTACGCCGACTACAGCCACGACTTCGACAAGCACTTCGTGGACGTGATGGCCGGTTATTCCTGGGCTCACTACTATTACGAGAATTTCAACGAGACCTACAAGGCCGACAAAACCCCTTCTACGGATCCCTCGTACTATCTGTCCAAGCCGAACACCTTCAAGACCGAATACTTCCTGGTTTCATTCTTCGGACGTGCCAATTACAGCTTCGACAACCGCTACCTCATCACAGCTACCCTCCGTGCCGACGGTACTTCCCGCTTCGCCAACAACAAGTGGGGTATCTTCCCTTCCGTCGCCGCAAGCTGGAATATCAAGAATGAAGATTTCCTCAAGAGCATCGATCCTCTCTCCGCCCTCAAGCTCCGCTTGTCCTGGGGCCAGACCGGCCAGCAGGATCTCAATGCAGGCAACTACCCTTCACTGGCAACTTACACCTACAACACAGACGCCTGTATGTATCCTTTCGGCGGCAGCTTCGTGACTCCTCTCACTCCCGACGGATACAACGCGGACCTCAAGTGGGAAACTACCACCACCTATAACGCAGGACTCGACTGGGGCTTCATCGGAGACCGTATCACAGGCTCCTTCGACGTGTACAAGCGTTTCACCAAGGACCTCCTCAACTGGACTCCCGTGGCCGCAGGCGCCAACCTTACCAACTATCTGAACGCCAATATCGGCGACCTCGAGAACTTCGGCGTGGAGTTTGAACTCAACACAATTCCCGTGGAGACCAATGACATGAGCTGGAGGGTAGGTTTCAATGCCGCTTACAACAACACCAAGATCACCCGCCTCACCACAGACGACGAGCGTGAAGATTACTTCGGCGTGGAGACCGGCGGCATATCCGGAGGAAGCGGAAATACGGTCCAGGTTCACCAGACCGGCCATGCTCCCAACTCCTTCTATGTGTACCAGCAGATTTATGACACCGACGGCAAGCCCATCGAGGGTGCCTATGCAGACCGCAACAACGACGGCAAGGTGGACCAGAAGGATAAATACTGCTTCCACAGCGCAGCTCCGGACTGGACCTTCGGTCTCAACACCCAGTTCACCTGGAAGAACCTCACTATAGCGGCAAGCGCCCATGCAAACATAGGCAACTATGTGTACAACAATGTGATGAGTGACGGTGACCTGCTTACCGACCTGTCCACCAACAACTTCATCAACAACCGCTACAGAACGGCTCCCGTACACAATTTCAACAACTTTGCACAGTACTGGTCCGACATGTACGTGACCGACGCTTCCTTCCTGAAGCTCGACAACATCACGGTACAGTACGCATTCCCCAAGCTTCTCCCCGTAGGAGAGCGCTTCATAGGTGCAAGTTTCTTCGCATCCGTCAACAATGTGGCGTGCCTCACCGGCTACCAGGGCATCGACCCGGAAATCTTCTCCGGAATCGACAACAACATGTACCCTCGTCCCCGCACCTACATCCTTGGTCTCAAATTCAATTTCTAATATCTGACACAATATGAAAAAGATTAAATTCATAGCCATGGCAGCTGCTGCCCTCGTTGCAGCCAGCTCCCTCAATTCTTGTGTCGGTGACCTCGACGTAACTCCTATCGACCCCAATACCGTTCTTCCCCAGGACGTACTCAACAACCAGGACGCTTTCACAAGCCTGCTTGCAAAGTGCTACCAGGGCCTGTCAAGCTCTTCTTCACACGGCCAGGACGGTGGTCCTGACATCAGCGGCGTTGACGGCGGCTTCGGCCAGTACATGCGCGCGCTTGTAAATATGGAGGAGCTTCCCACCGACGTGCTGACTTGCTGCTGGAACGACGGCAACCTCTTCGATATCCACCATATGTCGTGGAACTCATCGAACGAGTTTTCCCTCAGTATGTACTATCGTATTTTCTTCCAGATAAGCCTCTGCAACGAGTTCATCCGCCAGTCCCAGAACACCAAGATTTCAGGATATGAGCTTAAGGACAAGTATATTGCCGAAGCCCGCGCCCTGAGGCTCCTGAGCTGGTACCACGCAATTGACATGTTCGCCAACGTGCCCTTCTCCGACGAGAAATCAAGCGTAGGTTCTGAAGGCGGCGAGCAGATCAAGAGGGCCGATCTCTTCGACTACATCGAGACCGAAGCCAAGGCCCTGCTGGAAGGCTCCGACCTGGCAGAACCCGGCAAGAACGTGTACGGACGCGCCGACAAGGGCCTCGTGCAGATGATTCTGGCCAAGCTCTACCTCAACGCCGAGGTCTGGAAAGGCACTCCCATGTACGACAAGTGCGCACAAATGTGCGAGACCATCATAGGCGAATATCCCCTGCACGGCACCTACTCCGACCTGTTCTGCGCAGACAACCACCTCTGCACCAAGAACACCACCTACAACGGTGACGAAATCATCTTCGTCGCTCCCCAGGACGGCGTGATGCTGCGCTCTTACGGTTCCACCAACTTCCTTATTTTCGCAAGCACCTGGTCCGTTGCCGGCGATCCTGCCCGCACTATGGATGCCGGAGCAATCGGTATTTCTTCAGGATGGTCAGGACTCAGCCACACCGGCGCTTTCACCAAGAAGTTCGAAGCTTCCGACAAGCGCGCGATGTTCTTCAAGGGCGGTTTCGACCAGTACATCGATGAAATCCGTGATGCAGTGGGCGCCTCCAACGGCTGGAAGCCTATGAAATTCAGCAACGTGAATCACGACGGCAGCGCAGCCCAGGCAAACGGCTTCGTAGATACCGACTTCCCCGTATTCCGCAGCGCCGACGCATACCTTATGTATGCTGAATGTGCAGCCCGCGGCGGTGCCGACAAGACCAAGGGCCAGAACTATCTCAACGCCGTCCGCAACCGCGCCGGCCTCGGAGCCCTGGAGCTTACCCTTACCAACATCATCGACGAGCGTGCCCGCGAACTCTATCTTGAGGGCCACCGCCGTCAGGACTTGATCCGCTTCGGCCTCTTCACCACCGGCGACTACCTCTGGGAGTTCAAGGGCGGCGTGCAGGGCGGTCAAGCCGTGGATAAGAAATTCAACCTGTACCCCATTCCCTCCGGCGAACTCAACGCCAACGGCAAACTTACCCAGAACGAGGGATTTTAATAAAGAGACCGATATATGAAAAAGTTACTTTATACATTTTTAGTTGCGGCTGCCGGCCTGATGATTGCATCCTGCAAGCAGGAGCACATCGAGGTCGTGTACGACCCGAACGCCACTACCGTGCAGACGCTCAGCAACTTCCCCGAAACCGTCCTCGATGAGGCGGGCAAGGACCTGGTTGCCAGCTTCGTACCTGCAGACTTCAAAATTCCCGCCGCAAAGCTCTACGCTCTCTACGTTTCCAAAGCGGCAGACATGTCCGAAAAGGCCAAGATGAGCGCAAAGATCAACGTTGACGAGGAAGAAAACACCGGCACCGTATCCGTCTCCCAGAAGGAACTCAACTCAAAGGTGTTGAGCCTCGGAGGCGAGGCCGATGTGCCTTTCACCCTTTACTTCCAGCTCGGAGCCAGCATTGCCAACGACAAAGGCAACTCCATCGCCTCCACTGAAGTATTCTCGAACATCACTTCCGTAAAGCTGACTCCGTACAGCACCCTGATACTCGACGTGGACAGCTTTGACCACGTATGGGTCATCGGCTCAAGCGCTGCTGTCGGTGCATGGAGCTGGGAAAAGGTACACCAGTATCTCTACGACTATGAGAAGACCGGCAACACCTTCACCGGAATCATCGACTTCGGCGAGGAGGGTCCTTCCGGCGGATTCAAGCTCACCGGCGTAGGCAACTGGGACGACGAGACCAAGAACTGGGGCTCCGAAGCTCAGGCTGAAGAAGCCGAAGCCGCTACCATACAGCTCATTGCAAGCGGCGGTTCCAAGGATATCAAGTGCTACAGCAAGCGCTTCTACGGCTTCTCCCTCAACACCGGCACCCTCGTGCTCACCAAGCTCTACGGCTTCGACAACATCGGAATCGTCGGTGCGTTCAACGAGTGGAACGCAGCAGACGCCAATATGAAGATGAACTACAACCAGGATTTCCACCGCTTCTATATCGACCACACCTTCGCGGAGGCCACTGAACTCAAGTTCACCTGCGATGACAAGTGGGATACCAACTGGGGTGGAAGTGACGGCAACGCTGTTCCCAACGCAGGCAACATTGCAGTTGAGCCCGGTTCCTACCGTATCTACCTCGACATCAACAAGGGCACCTACGAGCTGAGCACCTCCATGTTCGGCAAGGACGAGCCCTCCGTCAGCGGCGAAGGCCCCGACACCCCTCAGCCCACATTCGAAGGCTGGAGCATCACCGGTTCCATTTCCGGTTCCGGCATCAACTGGGACGGTGACATCGACATGGCAGCCTCCGGAGCATTCTGGGTGGCCCGCGACGTAAAGCTCGCTTCAAGCGACCAGTTCAAGTTCCGCAAGGCCCACGACTGGGCTGAAAACATCGGCGCGACCGGTGAAACCGAGCCCGCTGTCGTGGAAATCGGTGCCAAGATTGCAGGCGCAGCGAACGGCAAGAACCTCGCAGTGCCCGCCGACGGAACCTATGACCTGTATCTCAACCCCGACGAACCCGGCTTCTACGTGATGACCGCAGGCGAAGTGCCCGCTGAAATCGCAAGCTGGGGCGTGGTCGGCACCATCAACAACTGGGGCGGCAGCGCCGACCTCGCAATGGTGGAAGAAAACGGCATGCTGGTACGCAAGAACGTGGCCCTCACCACAGGCGACCAGTTCAAGATCCGCTACATGAGCAACTGGGACGTCAACCGTGGCGCTCCCGGTGACGTGGAGCCCTTCGTAATGGGCACCGACGCCATTGCAGCAACACCGAACGGCAAGAACCTCGGCGTATCCGCTGACGGCAACTACGATGTCTGGTATGACGCACTCAACGAAATCCTCTTCGTGGTGCCCGCCGGCAGCGCACTCAGCTACTGGGGCGTAGTCGGCAACATCACCGGCTGGGGAGGCGACCGAGCAGACTACATCATGTACAAGAGCGGCGACTTCTATGCCGTCAAGGGCATCGAACTGAAGGAAGACAGCCAGTTCAAGATCCGCTACA
>CAMKQN010000050.1:0-15364 GCA_946414935.1 uncultured Bacteroidales bacterium | reverse complement strand
ATCCTTGCGATGGCCCCCGCAGACCTGACGGCTGAGGGCCTGAGGGTTGAGATCACCGACACTGAGGGCGGCCGTATGGTGCGCACTGCGGTGCCTTCCAAGCCCTATGCAGCCGGAACCATGTACAGCACGGGCATAGAATACGTTCCTGAAGCCTCACCGTTGCAAGCATCGCTTAAGGCATCTACTTCTTCCACCCTTGTTTTCACCTGGACGGAAGGGAAGGGGGCCGCTGCAGATGTGGCCAATGCCTATACCGCCGCTCTATACAAGGACAGCGGCTGCACCATCGTGGACCAGACCTTCGACATACCCGCAGGCAACGGTGCCTGGAACAACAAACAGCCCAAGTTCATATTCGGCGGCCTGCTGCCTTCCACCGACTACTGGTTCAAAGTGAAGGATACCACGAACGGTCTTGAATCCAACGTGGTCAAGGCCTCTACCGATGCTTTTACCGTAGTGCAGATGCCATCCTCCATCACAGGCGCCGGCGTCATCCTTGCCGAGGACTTCGGTGAGATTCGTTGGGATTACGACCACATAACTGGCGCCGCGGGTTTCCGTCCGCAAAACAATTCCAGTTTTGCCAATACTGCGGTTAAGACCGGGGAGAACAGCAGCGGCAGTTACATCTACAACGGCTATCACCGTTCAGGAGGAGGCGGAGAGCTGACATTCAAAGGGCAGGGTACAGCAGTAAGCAACAGCCGCTTGAAGAACTGGCTCACCGATACCAACGTGTATATCCATCCGGGATACCTCAAGCTGGGTACTGCAAGCGCCAGGGGCTGGATACTTACCCCTGAATTCACCGTTCCGGAAGGGAAGGCCGCAATAGTTGATGTAAGCGTCACTGCGGCACGTATCAATACCAGCGCGGACAGCGACTGGTGTCTGGTGGTTCTTACTCCCGAACTTGCCAAAGCCAACCCTGATGCCCATACGGCAGATTTCGACTGGCCGGACGTTGACAATCCCGAACTCTATCAGGTATTGACCTTCAGCAATGTGGATTCCTGGGAAACCAAAAGCGTTTCCGGCCTTGTTTTGAGAAGCGGAGACCGCATTGCTTTCGGCGGAAGAAAAGGCGCCTCGGCATCCAAAGGCCGCGTCAATATAAGCGATATTTCCGTCACAGTTACCTCAATTATTGAATCCAGTGAACAGGAAGTCAACCAGGTCGATGGCCACGTGCGCTATTCCAACGGTGCTCCGGCCGCCGGAATCAGCGTGTCCAATGGCTTCGATGTGGCCGTAACGGACTCCCAGGGGTATTATACCCTGCCGGACAACAGCGACGTGCGGTATTTCTACATCTCCCTGCCTTCGGATGCCGTCGTTTCCAGGAATGCCAACGGATGCCCCGACTTCTACCAGCGCAAGATTAAAGGATGTCCGACCTACGACTTCACTCTGGAGCAGCAGGCCGTCGAAAACAAGTTCCTTCTCTTCGCGCTTGCCGACCCTCAGGCGAGCGATTCCAAGCGCGGCAACCAGAAAGTACTGGATGTGGACCGCTTCAACTCCGAGTCGGTTCCCGCAGTCAACAGCCGCATTGCTGCTTCTTCCCTTCCCAGCTACGTGGTTACGCTGGGGGACATCATTTTTTCTTCGGGCAGCAGGAACACTACCGCCGCGCTGGGCATCATGCGCGACCATTGCGCCAAGATCAGCCGCCCCGTATTCCAGACTATCGGCAATCACGACTACACCTATTTCTACAGCGGTTCCGGCCAGGAACTCAAGACCGATGCTACCAGCAGCACGCTCTTCCTCAAGGCGCAGCGCTCCTTCGAAGACTGCTTCGGCCCCATAAACTACTCGTTCAACCGGGGAAACGTGCACGTGGTGTGCATGCGGAACATAATATGGGATAGCAACACCGACGCGTCCGCATATCACGGTGGATTTGCAGACGAACAGTACGCCTGGCTGGCGGCCGATCTCGCGAACGTCTCCTCCGACAAGACTGTCATCCTGTGCGTGCACATCCCCGTGGCCGACTGTATAGGCAACGAGAACGTATCCAAGGTGCTGTCGCTCCTGGAAGGATTCTCCCGCGCCGAGATTTTCTCCGGCCACACTCACTATATGCAGAAGCATCCCGATGTCGGCGGAAAAGGCATCTACGAGCACGTCCACACATCTGTCTGCGGTGCCTGGTGGTGGTCCAGCCTGGCGTCCGACGGCTGTCCCAACGGCTATACCGTTTACGAATTCTCCGGCGGCGACATTACGGACTCCTATTTCATTGGCGTCAACGACGGCATGAACGCCAGGGAGTACCAGATGCGTATCTATCGCGGCGATCTGAAGTATGGCGGCAAGTACATCTACTTCCAGAGACCGGATACCTACGCTGACTTGTTCATCAACGTATTCAACTCGGATCCGTCATGGACCGTACAAGTATATGAAAACGATGTGCTTTCCGGTACTGCCGAACTGATGCCCGAAGTTACTGAATACCGCAGCGACGCAATGTACTCCACCGTGACCGTAGGCGCGCAGACCTCGGAGGACTGGTGGTCGGCAGGCTGGCACACCGGAGTCCTGGGTCTCGGCTTCAAGAACAACAAGCTGAACCCTTACAGTTGGTTCATGGATACCTGCTTCCATATGTACAAGTACACGCTGAAAGATCCTTCCGCATCGGTAAAAGTAGTAGCTACAGACACTTATGGAAACAGCTACACCTGCACCGACATTATTACCCAGGATAACTTGTATCCGGACTACCTGATCGGAAATATATAAAAACCAGATATGTATATGAAAAGATTGATTGTTTCTATTTTGCTGATGCTCACGGGCGCTGCCGGTGCCTATGCGCAGTATGTCATCTCCGCAGAAGACCGGGCAAGGGCCGCTTCACTTGTGGAAAAAATGACGCTCCAAGAGAAATGTGCACTCATTACAGGCCAGGATGACGGTTTCCACACCGCTGCCGTCCAGCACCTTGGCATTCCTTCGGTAAGGATGGCCGACGGCCCCCAGGGAGTCCGCAACAAGACCACCAGCACCTATTACCCCTGCGGCATAAGCCTGGCGGCTTCTTTCAACCGCGATGTGGCCCATGGAGTTGGTACCGGTATTGGCTGGGACGCATCTGCGCGCGGGGTGCGCATCATGCTATGCCCTGGCGTAAATATCTATCGTTCACCTCTTTGCGGCCGCAACTTCGAGTACTACGGCGAGGACCCGTATCTTGCAAGCGAAACGGCTCTGCAATACATAAACGGCATTCAGGAACAGAGAGTTATAGCCACCATAAAGCATTTCGCTCTCAACAACCAGGAATACGACCGTCATTGGACCGCTTCCTATGCCGATGAGCGGACTATGAATGAAATCTATTTCCCCACTTTCCGCAAGGCCGTAGAACAAGGGCATGTAGGAGCAGTCATGACCAGCTACAACCCAGTGAACGGGGAGCATGCCGCCGAGAACGCCCGCCTCATAGGCAATCTGCGCTGCTGGGGTCACGAAGGAATAGTGATGTCGGACTGGACTTCGACCTACACCACTTTAGGTTGCCTTACCGGCGGCCTGGACCTGGAGATGCCAAAGGGCTACGTGCTCAATTTCGAAGCCGTCAACGACCTGGTGGCCAACGGGCAGGTGGATGAGTCTGTCATCGATGACAAGTGTGTCCATATCCTGTCGGCTTTCATCGCCTTCGGTCTCCTGGAGAAGCCTATGCTCGATTCTTCTATTCCGGAAAACAACCCGCCCTCGCGGGAGAAAGCTTATGCGGCTGCCCTGGAAGGCCCGGTGCTGCTGAAGAACGACGGCATCCTGCCGGTAAAGGCCTCCAAGAAAAACCGTATCGTGGTGCTGGGCCCCAATGCCGATATTATCCCCTATGGCGGCGGTTCCGGCAAGATGCACCCCATAGTGGGCACCACAACTACTCTGTATCAAGGACTTGCCGGGCTTGGAAACAAGTATTCCACCACCCTTATGGACTGGCAGAACATAGATGAGGCGGTGCTGGCAAAAGCGAGCCTGGTAGTATTGGGCGTCGGCTTTAACTTCGACACCGAAGGCGAAGGTTTCGACCGCACTTACAGCTTGCCCGCAGGCCAGAATGAACTTATCGCCCGCGTGGCCTCCATCAACCCCAACGTACTGGTGGTAGCCAACAGCGGCGGCGAATTCGATATTACTCCCTGGATAGGAAAGGTAAAAGGCCTTCTGATGGCTTGGTATGGCGGACAGGAAAGCGGAAAGGCGATTGCGGCCATTATTTCCGGTGCCGCTTCACCTTCCGGACGTCTGCCTTTTACTTTCTGGGGTTCGGAAGAGGCCAATCCAGCGGCAAAATACTACCACGCTTCCGTTCCTGATGTGAAAAAGCAGAAGAAAAACAGGGATCCTCTCCCCAACTCTTTCTACAAAGAAGGCATTTTTGTGGGCTACCGTGGCGTTGAAAAATTCGGCTGCCAGCCTATGTTCCCCTTCGGATTCGGCTTGAGCTACAGCAGCTTCGACTACGCCGGCGGAGCCGTGGAGATGGTTCCGGAAGGTGTCAAAGTGTGCTTCTCCGTGAAGAACAACGGTGCCGTGCCGGCATCCGTGGTGCCTCAGGTTTACGTGGAGCCTGTGAATCCTTGTGTCCCGCGCCCGCACCATGAGCTTAAGGGATACGACAAAGTAAAGCTTGGCAAGGGGGAGTCTGCAGATATATGTATTATTCTCCCTTCCGATGCCTTCTGCCGCTATGATGCCACCGTTCATAAGTGGGTGAAAGACAGTGGTGAATACAATATTCTCGTAGGCGATTCGTCTTCGGACATACGCCTTAGCATGAAAGTAATGTTATAATCGCAAATCAAACAACACTACCTAATATGAAGAGACTCAACTCATACATTCCGCCGGAGTGCGACAATGATTTGTATAATGCTGCATCGCTGCTGTGTGCTAGTGCAGATCTGGAATCATTAGTGGAAGACACAGACACTATTGACTGGGTTTAAAAAGTATTGCCTTATGAAAAAGATTCTATTCCTTTCCTTCGCAGTACTCGGTATCCTCTCGGCTGCTTCCTGCAAGCAGGAAATCGCTGGTCCTGACGGTATCCGTACAGTTATCAGCGCCAGCCTTCCTTCAAGTAAAACCGCCCTTGGCGACAAGGAGGGTACATCATGGCCCAACTATTGGAAAGCCGGCGACCAAATCAGCGTTAACGGCATAGTGTCCGATGCCCTCGGAAATGATGCGGACGGAACTACTTCCGCAGAGTTTGCTTTTAGCGGCGCCGTAGCGGTTCCGTACAACGCCGCTTATCCGGCTGCTGCCGTTTCCGACTATGGCAGCGGCAGTGCAAATCTCTGCTTGCCCGCAGTGCAGGACTACACGGATGGTTCCTACGACTCTGCTGCGTTCTTGATGGTCGGCACGAGCACCAACGAATATTCGGTGAACCTGTCTCCTTGCGTGAGCGTTTTCCACCTGAGCCTTACCGGCAGTGCATCCATAAGCAAAGTCAAGCTGACGGGTGCCGCCGATGCCGCCCTGAGCGGAACGTTCTCCACCGACTTCAGCTCCATCACTCCTGGAGAAGTCTCCAATGTGGTAGAATTGAATGCTTCGTCTCCGGTGGCGCTTCCCGCAGAATTCTTCATCTGCGTACCTGCAGGCCTGAGCGGTGAGCTCACAGTGGAGGTGCGGGACTCCGACGGCGGCGTCATGGTCAAGCATGCCAATATCAAAGAACCCCTTGCCGCCGGCACGCTTTATTCTCCTCCTGTACTCGAGTACGCAGCAGACGCTTCCGGCAGCTTCGAAATCACCGCGGAGAATATCACCAGCTCCACCGCTGTAATATGCTGGGACAACCCCGAGCCTGCATACATTATATCTGTGTATTCCGATGCGGCCTGCACGGCTCTCGAAGACAGCTATGAGGTGAGTGCCGGCAATGCCTGCTGGGGCGGAGCGGCTCCCCGCTTCTGTATCAGCGGACTCGATTCCGAAACCACTTACTATGTACAGGTAACAAGCGACAGTGGTTCCAGCAATATCCTTCCCGTCACTACGGCCGGGTTCGATATAGTGGAAGTGTCTTCCGCTCCCGCTGCTATAGGGGACGTAATCCTTGCGGAAGACTTCAGCGAGCTTCGCTGGGATTGCGATATGATAGGCGCCGGTGCCGGCTGGTTCCCTACAGCCGAGGCACAGTCATCGTTCTCGATGATTGTCCCGGCCTCTTTCCAGGCGGCGACAACTTCCAACGAAAAGGTGCTTTCCAGCCAGTCCGCCGCACTGGAAAACAGCCGTCTGGCTCATTGGGCCCAGGGCGCAAATGTCAACATCTACATCCATCCCGGATATCTTAAGCTTGTGGGCAGCAGCAAGGTTACCCACCTCGTAACCCCGGCTCTGGACAATATCCCCGACGGCCAGCTTGCTACCGTTGAGGTGGAACTGACCGCCAGTGCATACTACAGCGCCTCCAGCGCTTCGTTCAGCACCCTGGACGCCATCGTTGCCGTACAGGCTCCTGGTGAGTTTGCAGAGCTGAAAGACAACGGTAAGAATACCCTTGACCTGGAGCGCAATACAGCTCCCATAGCCCTTAAAGAGGCCACGGAATGGAACACCTACAAAGTAACCCTTTCCGGTGTAGCCAAGGGCGCACGCCTTGCCTTCGGTGCCGAGAAGTCCGTCACCGGCAACAATGCCCGAATGAACATCAGCGACATCAAGGTTACCATAAAGGCCCTCGAAGAGGATCTTTCCCTCATACTGATAGACAGTGAAGCCAAGTTCCAGCAGTTCGTAAGCGCTGTGGCAAGCGGCAACAAGACTCTTGACGCCCGGGTTACCGTGAGCGGAAGCGCGCTCAACCTCTCTTCCTCCACAGTAAACGCTTTCGAGTCCATTGAGGACTATGCAGGTACTTTCGACGGCAACGGAAAGACCATCAGCGGTCTCACGAAGCCTATGTTCGCTACGCTTAAGGGTACCGTGAGCAACCTCACCCTGAATTCCAACATCAACGCCACCGATGCCGGCGATGTGAACTGGGGTATCTTCGCAAAGGTGCTTATGTCCGACGGCGCTGTCGCCAGCCTGGATAATTGTACCGCCAGCGGTTCCATTACCTTCGCTCCCGCTTCAGCCCTGTCTTCCGACAGCCAGATTGGCGGCCTTGTGGGCAACAACAAGGGTGGTTCCATAGCTTCCTGCGTCAACAATGCCAACGTAACGCTGGCTTCCAACGGCGAGACCAACGCCAGCCAGGCGTCCGTAGCCGGTATAGTCGGGCGTACCCAGAAGAGCGACGCCGGTCAAGGCTCCATCGTCAACTGTGCCAATAATGGTACCGTGGCCTGCAACGCTGCGCTCAGCGAGAATGCCTACATCGGCGGTGTAGTCGGTTATCAGGTAGAGAAGAAAGAGTTCATAAACGGATGCGTCAACAACGGACTCGTGAAAGCCGGCTCCACCTTCTCCACTTCCAAGGCCCTCCACCTCGGCGGCGTCATAGGCCTGGGCAAGGGACTCATAGAATCCTGCACCAACCTCAGCCAGGGCACCGTTACTTCCGAGGAAGGCAGTTCCACCGGCACCTATCTCTGTCAGGGCGGTGTGGTAGGACGTATGAACCGCGACGCTGCGGATATCCCTTATACAGGCCTCTCCAATGAAGGAACAGTCAACGTAGCCGCAGTGGGAGGCAGCGAGTACAGATTGATCGGCGGTGTAGTCGGCCGTTGCGACGAAGGAGCTGTCATTACCGAATTCACCAACAGCGGCAACATCAACTACAGCGCCGAGTCTCCCGAGCAGGTATTCATCGGCGGTATAGTCGCCAGCAATACGGTCGATGGTATTACTCTGGACAACTGCCATTCCACCGGCGGCACCTTAAGCTGCACCGGAGCTGTTGCTCAAGGAAATTACTATGTGGGCGGTATCGTAGGTTATTCCAAGACTGCCATTACCAACTGCACCAATGCAATGACCGTGGAACTTGGCGGTGAGTTCGAGCGTACGAACAACAATTTCAACGCTGTAGGAGGTATCGTAGGCTCCATGTCCCAGAATGCACCTATATCCGACTGCCTTAATACCGGCAACGTTATCTACAGCCAGCAGATATCCGGCAGTTATGGATATTCCTACTTGGGCGGTGTTGCCGGCCGTGCTATGGGTGATGTCATCGATTCCAGTAACGGCGGTACGGTTTCGTTTACCGGCAAGAACGACGCCCAGAATTTCTATGTCGGAGGTCTGGTAGGTGACTCTGCCAATGACGAAGCGGTGACGATTTCCGGCAAATACAGCTCCGCCCCGGCTACCAACTACGGCAGCGTCGTTATAAATACTACGGCACAGTCCAAGAAGTACGTGTATGTGGGCGGTGTCGCCGGCCGTCTGCGCTGCGGTCTTGAAAGCACTTCCAACGGCGGTCCTGTCAACGTGATCAGCCTTACCAGCACCGACCTCTTCGTCGGCGGCCTCGTCGGCACTAACTCACGGGCTATCAGCGGTAATGACAACCTTGCCGACGGAGACATAAATATTTCCGGCTACACCTGTAAGGAATACTTGTATGCCGGCGGCATATCAGGTCTAGGCGCTGCAGCTGTTTCGGGCGACAATGGAGGTGACGTCGTTGTATCTTCCGGATGCGCCGCGGCCAAGACAATCTTCGTCGGCGGTGTAGTCGGTCGCGGCCAAGGTCCCATTTCTTCCTCTTCCAACAGCGGACTCATATCCAACGGCTGCCCGGTGGCAGGGAAAGACAGCTATATCCAGGTCGGAGGAATCGTGGGATACAACAACGAGAATGCTCCGGTAAGCGATTGCCACAATAGCGGAGAGGTCGTGAATACTGCCGATTGTACATCCGGATACCTTTATGTAGGTGGCGTTACCTCAGAAAGCGATGCCGACATTACGGGAAGCTCCAACAGCGGTGCCGTTTCCAACGGCGGTGCATCCGGTAACGGCCGTCCCGTCTGCGTCGGCGGCCTGGCCGGAGTAATCGGCGGCGTAAACGTATCATCTTGTTTCAATACCGGAGCGGTATCCAATACCGGAACCGGAACCAATACAGAAGCAGGTGTATCTATAGCTGGTCTGGTGGGACGCATAGGCGGAACTGCCACCCTGACCGGCACTGATTCGGAGTACAACTACAATGCAGGTCCTGTTTCCGATACTTCAGAATCCCTGCGTGTCGCTATAGGCGGTATAGCCGGTTGCAACAAGGGCGGCGGTACGGATATGGCCTACGCAAAGAACCTTCCCGAAGGTGTACTTACGTACTCAGGCAATACCCGTTACAACAGTTATATCGGCGGTATTCTGGGCCTGGGAGACGCCGAAGTCACTATGGACTATGCTTCCAATGCGGCAGATATAGCAATCCGCTCTATCACAGTGTCCCATCAGGTATGGATTGGAGGCGTGATAGGCGGTTTCAATGCAAGCAACGACGCCGTCAAGAGCGCACATATGGAATTTACCGGCTTGTCTAATTCCGGCGCTATCGATTGTCCAAACGATACCAATGGAGCCAATATGGCGGCAGAGTCCGATAAGGTTACAGCATACAGTTATATAGGCGGCATCTCTGGTGTAGGTGACTGCGGATCCAAAGAATTCCTTTCCTGTACCAACTCCGGTCGAATTGGCGTGTACAATCAGTTGAAGGTGCGGTTGGGCGGTATTGTGGGCTACACGACCAGCAACCCGGACGGCTGTGTCAATACCGGTCCTATAAACTACTGCCGTTGGAATCCTCAGAAGAATGGAGGCAACGGTTGTGTTGGCGGAATCATAGGATATACAGGCATTTCTACATTGTCAAATCTTACCAACGATGCTACAGTCCGTTCCACCGGCTCTTCACCTAACTGCTACACAGGCGGTATTGTGGGCCAGGTCGGAAGCGAGTGTAATGCCTTCAATAATTGCAATGTGGGTACAAGTACAGGTTCCCAGAAGTCCATTTCCGGAGCAGGGGAGGATGCATTCGGCTCAACCGCTGCAGGTCTGTTCTGCTCTGTAAGTGCAGCCCGGGCCTGGGATTTCACAGGGTGTAAGATAAAGAACGGCACCAAGTGCCAGAAGATTGAGGTTACTGAAGCCAATCTCAACGATGCTGTCATAGGCCGCAATCATCCTTCTAACATTACTAACCCTCCGATATTTGTCGAGAGCTTCTAAGTCTTTAATTGTTTCTAAATACTTTTTTGCTTCATGAAGAAAAAAGCAGTTGACGCCACCGTTTTCCGGGAATACAGGACCCCGGAGATTGAACTGGCTGTAATGTCCGCTTGGGCTACCCTATGCGAGGCTTCCGGAAACCTTCCGCAAGTGCAAGAAGAAGATCCTGGATTTAGCGAATGGGGGTTCTAGCTATGAAAAAGTTCTTTGTACTCGCGGCTGCAGCCGCCCTCACGCTGCTTTCCTGCAACGTTGAACAGGGAGTTGACACCCCGGTCGTTCCCTCCGGCAAGACCGTAGTCTTCTCTGCGGAACTAATCCAGACCCGTACCGCCCTCGGCGACAAGAACGGTTCCGCCTATCCCGTGTTGTGGAGCGCAGGAGACATAGTTTCCGTAAACGGAATCGCATCCGCCCCCATAGACAATTCTTTCGCCGGCACGGACAGGGCTGAATTCACCGTCGAAGGTGTATCTGCTCCTTATTGTGCAGCCGTTCCCGCCGGGGCGGTCGTTTCCTTCGGCTCCGGCAGTGCTGCCGTTACCATTCCCGCCGAACAGGCCTGGGTGTCCGACAGTTATGACCCTGCAGCTTATCTGCTGCTCGGCAAGTCCGACAGCGAGAGCATCACTTTCAATTCGGCGGTTTCGCTGTTCAAAATCACTCCTGAAGGCTCCGCGAAGATCAAGTCGGTGAAACTCCAGTCCAATGACTCCGACATTAAGCTGACCGGCGACTTCGACACCGATTTCCTGACGCTCGCAGCTCAGTCCACGGCTCAGAACTATGTGAAGGTCACAGCCGCGGAACCTGTGTCCGGAGGCTCTCCTTTCATCCTCGCATTCGCGCCGGCGGACTTCTCCGCCGATGGCTTTACCATCGTGATAGAGGATGAGAACGGCGGCACCATGACCCGCACCGCCAAGCCCGGCAAGGCTTACGAGGCAGGCAAGATATACAGTGCATCCATTGAATACGTCCCGGATGCCTCCGCCGGCATGACAATCACCGCCGATGGCATCACCAGCTCCACTGCAATCATCTGCTGGAACGAATCTCCTGATGCCGCATACACCATCAGCGTGTATTCCGACGCCGGTTGCAGCAGCCTGCTCGACAGCTATGCCGTAGCTGCCGGAAACACCTGCTGGGGCGGAGCGGCACCAAGGTTCTGCATCAGCGGACTTGCCCCGGGCACGACTTATTACGTGAAAGTTGTCGATCCCGACAGCGCCAAGGAGAGCAATGTGCTTCCTGTCACCACCGAGGCCTTCGACATCGTGGAGGTTTCTTCGATGGAAGCTGCAGTGGGCGACGTGATCCTTGCCGAAGACTTCGGCGAACTCCGCTGGGACAGTGAACTGATTAATGGCGGTGTTGGCTATTTCCCTACTTCGCAGGATTCTTTCTCCATTTCTGAGGCCGGTCAATTCCTGCCGATTGATACAAATTCCGAGAAGGTGCTTGGCGGACAGGCCGCAGCGCTCGCCTCAAGCCGTCTTGCTCACTGGGCCCAGGGGGCAAACAACAATTTGTATATCCACCCTGGATATATCAAGATCGTTGGCAGCAAGAAAGTTACGCATATCGTGACTCCTGCCCTCAACAGCATCCCCGACGGCAAAGTTGCAACTCTTGAGATTGAAGTGACCGCGAGTGCATATTTCAGCGGCTCCAGCAATTCCTTCTGCACTACCGACGCCGTCGTAGCCGTCCAGACCGGTGCGCTGAATGAACTGGTAGATGAGACCAAGACAAACACCCTTGACTTCACGAACAAATATGACATCTCGCTGGACGAGGCAACAGCCTGGAAGACCTATACGGCCACACTCACCGGTGTTGTGAAGGGCAACCGCATTGCGTTCGGCGCCGATGATGACATCTCCGGCAACGATGCCCGTATGAACATCAGCGACATCAAGATCAAGATAACCGACCTCAAGGATGCCGGCAGCACTCTTACCGCCAGCCTGAAGAACGTCTCTTCCAGCACCGCCTCGTTCACCTGGACCCACGACGGTGCAGATGCCGCATTCGATGTGTCCAGGCCTTATACCGCTGCCATTTACCGGAATTCCGCCTGCACCGACCTTGTGATATCCCATTCTTTCGATGCTGACGCATCCTGCTGGGACAACAAGAGTCCTTGCTTCTCATTCGGCGGTCTCGCTCCTTCCACCACTTACTGGTTCGTGGCTACCGATACACAGAATAACGTGGCTGCCGATGCCGTCGAGTTTACGACCGAGGCCTTCACTCCGGTGGATGCCGCCACGGTAACAAATGCCGCCGAAGGTGATGTCATCCTCGCCGAAGACTTCTCAGAGATTGGCTGGGGGCCGGATGAATTTGCCGTAGCGGCAGGTTTCGTTCCTTCTCCTAAAAATCTGGCAGTTCCGTCCGGCGTAAGCCCTGCCGGTATTTTTACCGAGTACAACAACACCGGCAACAGAATCTTCGGCAGCGGTGTGGACCTTGGCGACAGCCGCCTCTCCCGCGGCTGGGGCTTCTTCGGCAACAGCGCCGTGTATCTGAGGAACGCCTATTTGCGTATCACTACCACGTCGAGCGGCGCCCGTACACACCTTGTAACTCCTGCCCTTTCCGGCATTCCGTCGGGCAAACTGGCAACAATCGAGGTAACTGTAACCGCCACGAAGCACGAGTCAAACGAAAATGACGTCGCAGTCTTTGTAGAGAAAGATCTCACAATGAACGGCACGACCGATACTGAAAGCGGTTCATATAAGAAGTACACAGGCGCTTTACTTTCCGACGGCCACGCCCTTGGCATTACTACGGTGAAGAGTTGGGCGACCAAGTCGGTGACCATTTCCAATGTCGATTCCAGCTGCCAGCTTGCAATCGGCTCATACGAGAACATAGATACCAAGAACCGATTCAGCATTTCCGACGTCAAGGTTACGATTGTAAGTCTTGCCGACGATCCGGTCATGAAGATCAAGGACGACGCCACCTTCCAGGCCTTCGTGAGTGCCGTATCCGGTGGCAACAAGACTCTTGAAGCCGATGTTGTTTCTTCATTCGAGGTCTCTTCATCCACTGCTGCCGCATTCGCTACTATCGAAGACTACGAAGGAACACTGGACGGCAGGGGACATACGATCAGCGGCCTCACAAAGCCTATGTTCAATGACTTGAAAGGAACCGTAAAGAACCTCACCCTTAATTCCACCCTGAACATCACCGCAGACCAGGCAGATCTGGGTATCCTTGCCAACAAGGTCTCCGGAACCGTGACAGGCTGTACTTCCAAGGGAAGCGTGACGTTCAATGTCGCTGCAGGCGTTACCGGGGAGCACCGTATCGGCGGTCTCATCGGCTCTGTGGCCAGCAGCGGAGCAGAGGTTACCGACTGTACCAATGAGGCTTCCGTAACCAATGCGACAAGCAACACCACTGACGGAGAACTCATCATCGGCGGTGTGGTAGGTTCGTTCTGGGGAACCGAATTCCATATCAGCGGTTGCGAAAATACCGGTGACATTACCAACACCGCTCACTGGGCAAAGACTCCTGCCATTGGCGGTATCGTCGGCCAGGGCGGTAACGGTAGTTCCGCATCTTCAGATTTCTCGATAGATTCCTGCACCAACAGCGGAGCCATCAGCAATTCCGGTACGTCGGATGCCTCAATCCAGATAGGAGGTATTTCCGGATTCGTACGCTATGCTGTAATGACTTCCCTTTCCAACAGCGGAGCTATCAGCAACTCCGGTACGGTAGCGGTCAATGTCTGCATTGGCGGTCTGCTGGGATGGGTTGACAAGAACTGCACGATGACTCAAACCAAGGCCACCAACTCCGGATCCGTCACCAATTCCGGTTCGGGTAAACTTGTGTCCATAGGTGGTATCCTTGGAAGGAACTCGTCGGGCTACCTGAATGCAACGGGTACTTCAAGCAACTATCTGACCAACAACGGCACGGTCAGTGACGAATCCTCCACCGACGCCGACGACCTTTCCATCGGCGGTATAGTGGGTTATACCACAACGGGCATAAAACTGCAATATGCCAGGAATTACGGTGAAGTAAAGGTCCTTAATGGCACACGCGACGCCGACGTCGAAATCGGCGGCGTTGCCGGATGGCTGGACAACAACGCACTGAACGTAAACAACTGCAGGAATTACGGCGACGTCACCGTCTCATCAGCCATCAACGGAAGCCTGTTTGCCGGCGGTATAGTCGGTCTGTACAATGTCAAACATACAGGTGACAAGTATAACCTGGTCTTCGAAGCTACCATTGATACACATCTTGCAACGGTTTCCGGAGAGAATTACACCGCAGGCCTGTTCGGCGCCCATAGCGGCACGGGAGTGGCCACGTACCTCTTCAACGGCCTTAAATTCAATGGAACTGTTTATGGCAACAAGACCAAGACAGGTCTCCTTTGCAACAGCAGGAATACAGGAACTACAGTTACGTTCAAGGGCTCTTGCAAGATTGCTCCCGGCTCTGTCAGGAAAGACAACAATAACAACGATACCGTTAACAGCGACAGCGACCTGACAATGGATATCATCTGCGGATACCTTGGATCCGGCTCGTCTGTCAGCGGAGTTTCGGTTGAAGCTTATTAATTGACCCTCTTTTGCCCCGGGCGCCCTGACCGGCGCCCGGGGTCCCAATAATCAGTGTGCAAAGGCGCTTGCTGCTTTTATGTTGTTAATTACAAGAAAATTATGATAGACAGGAAACGAGGGGGATACTTTGCCCCGGAAATGGATCTGGCGGATTATCCGCTGGCCGTCTCACTTTGCGAACTGTCCGGTGACCTTGTGGACATCGGCGAGGAAGATGCTGGAATTGAAAACTGGGGATAGAGTTATGAAAAAGTACATTCTTTTCGCACTCGCGCTCGCAGCCCTTTCCTGCACCAGGGAAGCGGCCCAGGACGAGCCAGTGGTTCCTCAGAAGCCGGTCACCCTTTCCGCAGAACTACCAGAGACGCGTACCGCCCTCGGCGAGCCCGAAGGCAGCGCATACCCCAACCGCTGGAGCGAGGGTGACGAGATAAGCGTCAATGGCGACGTCTCCCAGCCTCTGGGCGCGGAGTATGCCGGCGCAGCCAAGGCGTACTTTGTGCTCAGCGGAGTGCAGGCACCGTACAAAGCGGTGTACCCTGCATCTGCGGCCTCCG
>CAMKQN010000049.1:0-15462 GCA_946414935.1 uncultured Bacteroidales bacterium | reverse complement strand
TCCCCCTGATACGGGCAAGTTGCTCACGCGTTACGCACCCTTCCGCCGGTCGCCGACAGGTATTGCTACCCTCGCTGCCCCTCGACTTGCATGTGTTAAGCCTGCCGCTAGCGTTCATCCTGAGCCAGGATCAAACTCTTCTTTGTATATCTCTATATCTTAGCTTGACCCTTGACACTTAATTCCTAAAAGAATTAACGCTCTCGTTTGTTCTCGGTACTTGCTTGTACTTATCTTTTCAATATTATCAATGAACTTTCAAATAGTGCTTCGTGAGAAGCGGGATGCAAAGGTAGTAATTATTTTTGGACCTGCAAGTATTTTTTTAACTTTTTTTAATTTCTTTCAAAATAAATATTCCATATACTCCCAGAAGCAGGGTGCCGACACCCATCGTGAGCCAGGAATTCAGCTCGCGGCCCAGCCAGGAGGGCAGCGAAACCGCAGCGAAAATAAGGGCTGCAAGGCCGGTAAACAGCAATATTGACTTGTAGTCATAGGGAACCGAAAATTTTCCGCGCCCTATGAGCCAGCTCAGTACCATCGAAGTACCATAGCCTGCAAAACCGCCCCAGGCGCACGCCCAGTAGCCGATACGGGGCACAAACAACACGTTGACGGCTATCATCACCGCCGCTCCGGCGGCGCTGATAACCGCCCCCCACCAGGTCTGGTCAGTGAGTTTGTACCAGAAGGAGAGGTTAAAGTAGATACCCATGAATATCTCGGCCATCATCACGACAGGCACGACGCCAAGGCCCTCCCAGTATGCAGGTTGTATGAAGTGGCGGAGTATGGGCATATACACCACTACGGCCAGATACGCAAGCAAGGCGAATATCACGAAATACTTCATGCCGTCCGCCAGGGTATCCGGATTGTTCTTGTCCCGGCTGCCGTTGAATACTATAGGTTCGTACGCGTAACGGAAAGCCTGAGTGAGCAGGGCCACTATCATCGCAATCTTGACGCAGGCGCCGTAAATGCCGAGTTGCACGCGACCTTCGTCTCCAGGAATAAGGTATGGGAAGAGTATTTTGTCCGCCACCTGGTTCAATATGCCCACCAGGCTCAGCAGCAGCAGCGGCCAGGTGTAGGCCAGCATACGCTTTGCCAGTGCCCGGTCGAACTTGACCCCGAGCCCCCGCAGTTCAGGAATGAACCCCAGCGTAACCAGCGCCGTACATGCAAGGTTGGCAAAGAATATAAACCCGACTCCGCCGTTGTAATGCTGATAAGCGGCCTCCAGCCCGGGATGCGAGCCGAACAGCAGCGGAAGCACCAGGAAGATGACAAGGGTCAAGAGGATATTCGGGATGATGAACGCGAACTTTAGTGCCATGAACTTCAGCGGACGGCGGTCGATCCGCAGCTTGGAGAACATGATGGCCTGGAAGGCATCCAGTCCCACGATAATTGCCATGCACCCTATGTACTCGGGATGCTCGGCGTATCCCATGGCTCCGGCAATGGGCCTGACCAGCGCAAGCACTACCGCAACGAAGAGCAGTGCAACGGCCCCGACCATCTTGAGCGACGTACCATATACCCTGCGCGGATCCTCCCCGTCCTTGTTGGAAAAACGGAACATAGTGGTCTCCATGCCGAAGGTGAGCAGCGCCAGCAGCAGTGCAGTATAGGCATACAGGTTGGTGACGATGCCGTAGCCGCCGCTGGAAGCCGCTATCTTATAGGTATATACAGGTACGAGCAGATAGTTCAGAAACCTGCCTACAATACTGCTGAGGCCGTAAATGGCCGTATCCTTGGCCAGGGATTTGAGGTTCATTACTCCGCTTTTACTACCGTTCCTATAGGCTCGCCCCTGAGCAGCCTTGCAAGGTTGCCTGGACGGGTTATGTCAAATACCACGATAGGCACCGGCCCCTGCTCGCACAACGCATAAGCAGTCTGGTCCATTACTTTGAGGTGGTCGGAAAGCGCCTTGGTAAAGGTCAGTTCCTCATAACGCACAGCAGTAGGGTCCTTCTCCGGATCCGCGGTATATACCCCGTCCACTCGAGTCCCCTTCAAAAGGGCATCCGCACCGAGTTCAAGGGCACGCAAGGCGGCTCCCGAATCAGTGGTGAAGAAGGGATTTCCGGTGCCGCCGGATATCAGGGCGACGCCGCCGCGTTCCAGGACTGCAACCGCATTGTCCCTGGTGTAATAACGTGCGTACGGCTCCATGGGGGTGGCCGTAAACACTTCGGCCTCAACGCCCAGGCTTCGTATGGCACAAGAAAGGGCCAGCGAATTGATTACAGTGGCCAGCATACCCATACGGTCACCGGTAACCCGGTCGAAGCCCTTGCCCACTCCCTGCAGGCCGCGGAAAATATTGCCGCCACCGTTTACGATGGCAACCTGACGCCCTTCGCGCACCGCTTCCACTATCTCTGAAGCGTACCTGCTAAGGCTGGCGGGATCCAGGCCCTTTCCCTCGGGGCCGCCGAGGCTCTCGCCGCTAAGTTTCAATAAAACCCTATTGTACATAATCCAATGATGTTATTTAATGTCATAGCCCCAAGCCGGGAGCACCCTGCCGTCAGACAGAGTCACGGGGTCTTCGGAAAGATTGGCCCAAACGCTTACGTTATTGCCCCTCACGGCCCTGCGGAAAGCGAACACGCCCTCAGGGACCTTGTCTATATACTCGATGGCACCGCCCTTTTCGCCCGCGGCAAGCGCAGGATTAGCATGCTTGAGCGCCACCAATTCTTTCCAGAAAGAAGTCCACTCGTTAGCGGACCAATCCTCAATAGCATCCTTCTCGAAGAATTGCAGACGGCGGTCCAAACCGATTTCCTGACCGGTATAGATAAGCGGCTGGCTCTTGGGCAGGGTAAAACAAAGAACTGCCATTACTTTCGCCGCATCGCCCATCCTTTCGAATTCGGTTCCGGCCCATGAATTCTCATCGTGATTGGAGGTAAAAGTGAGGCGGAAAGCGCTGGGAGGAGTGCTGACGGCATCTTTGTCAAGATATGCCTTCAAGTCCGGCACGCCTTTATCGCCCTTTGCAATATCGTTCATCAGGTGATGCAGTTCCCAGGCATAAGTAGCGTCGAAAGTTTCGGCAGGATTGCTGAGCTCGGGCTTCTCCGCTTCGGCCAGCAGGTAGGCCTCAGGATAATCTTTCCGTATGCCGGGAAGCACGCTTAGCCAGAACTTTGACGGCATCTCTCCGGCGGCATCGCAGCGGAATCCGTCCACTCCTTTGTCCAGCCAGAAGCGCATGCAGCTGTCCTGAGCGGCCCAGACGGCCTCGTTTTCATAATTGAGGCTGCGGGTATCGGTCCAGTCATACTCCCAGATGGCGTTGCCGAGGGAATCCCTCTCATAGAAATCAGCGGGACGGCCCTCCATCCAGATATGGTCCGGAGCAGTCTGGTTGGCCACCCAGTCCAGAATAACTTTGAATCCGGCATCGTGAGCTGCGGCAAGCAGCTCGTCGAAATCCTGCATGGTACCGAACTCAGGATTCACGGCGCAATAGTCGGAAATAGCATAATAGGAACCAAGGCTTCCCTTGCGCTCGACTTCCCCTATCTTGTACATAGGCATGAGCCAGAGCACATCGACGCCAAGATCCTTGAGCCGCGGCAGCTGGGCTTCGACCCCTTTGAAGGTACCTTCCGGAGAATACTGCCGGATGTTGATTTCATACACTACGGAATCGTAGGTCCATGCGGGATGCATATCTGCCGCAGGCTTGCAGCAAGCCGAAGCCAGCAGCGCTATAAAAAACAGAAAACGTTTCATCTATAATAAATATATGGTTATCACACAAAGGTAATAATTAATAGCCACAAAAAGAAACCCGGCGGACTTCGCACTTCCGCCGGGTTCCAAAATATGTTTTGGTTAAAAATAGGGATTTATCAGCCTATGATAAAGTTCGCCTGAAGGAAAGCGTTGATTGCTGTAGCAGCGAACATGAAAGCAATGAGTCCGGCAACTATGACACCGATGACCTTAACTCTCTTGAACCAGGTCTTGCCATTCCAGCCGACTGTCTGGAACATACTCCAGAAGCCGTGGGTAAGGTGGAGGAATACTATTGCAAACCATGCCAGGTAAAGCAGAAGCCGCCACCATGCACCGAAAGACACATTAAGCAGGAGATAGGGGTCGTTCTCGAAACTTCCTATACCGAACATCTCGGGAAGCTGCATCTTGGCCCAGAAATGAGTGAGATGATAGAAGATGAAACCGAGAATCAGGAGACCGAGAACCAGCATGTTCCTGGCTGACCAGGAATCGGACTTGGCCTTGCTGGCCACTGCATAGCGCTTCCAGCCTCCGCGGGCGCGGATATTGCTCCAGGTAAGCCAGCAACCGTAAAGGATATGCACCAGGAAACCGAGCGCAAGTACCGGAACCATAATGCTGATTACGGGAGTGGACATGAAGTCGCAGCCGAGTTTGAAAAGGCCGTCGCCCTTCGAGAACAGGTCGGCATCCGCCGCAACACTGCCGTATTTACCTGTAAAAGAATCAATTACGGAGAAGAAATTGATTGTGGAATGCAGGAGCAGGAAAATTACGAGAAAAGCGCCGCTCACCGCCTGGATGAACTTCTTACCGATGGAAGAATTGAATATAAACATAGAATCAAATATATTTCGCTGTAACCGAATGCAAATATAGTCCGAATCTTGCAAGTTTGCAATTATCTGACGAACGATTTTCTCAGATACACAGCACGGCCTTCAGGCGTAAGGCCTTCGACGGACAGGGAATACTCCACCCCGGGAACCAGGCCGTCCGCCGGCAATTCCAGCCTTTCCCCCGGAGCGAGGTTCACCAGAGGATGCCAGTACAGGGTTTCGTCTCCCTGATGGGCCATGGGCCACGAGCAACCCTGGAAGTCATATATACGCACGTTGTCGTCAAACAGCACTCCGGGCATATTACCCTTGAAAGTCACCAGGTTAACCACCCCTTCGAATATCCTGTACCCTAAATTGTACTTGTACGGATACACCTCTACCACCTTAACTATTGCCGGGTCGTAAGTCTCGATGAGCTTGTGGTCGGGCACCGGAACTCCGTCTATCATCACCACTGCATCCCCCCAGACCGTGGAACTGCTTACCACGTTGTTGTTCATCAGCACATATATCTTGGGCTTGCCGCCGCGCCTGCGGAGCTTGACCGTGGGAGTAATCTCCACGAACACTTCTTCCATCGTGGGGAAGCGGGTATAGTCGTCCAGTACGTAGGAGATACATTCATGGGTAAGCATAAAATGGTCGCGGCGCATTGGCAGAGTGGTCGCAAGCGTATCCGAGGCCCTTTCCTTCAGCAGCGAAGATGTACGTCGCAGCAGGTCGCCTTCCATAGTCCGGCACAGCTGCAGCTTGGGCAGGTCGCCGGCCTCGGGAGACAAGAAGGGAGACTGAATCTCCAGGTGGCATCTCCTCTCCGGGTTCAAGCCCTCGAGCAGGCACACCAGATCCGCTTCGCCGAAAATGTTCTCGGTTTCGAAAACCACCGTTCCGTCTCCGTCGGGATGCGCCGTGTAGCAATCGGTCTTGGCACCGGGAACAGCTATGATGGCCGCTACTTCTTCCCCTGCGACTACAGCGGCGTCGGGCCCCTCCAATCTGGCCCTCAACACCTCCCCGTGCTCCTCCGGACGAGGTTTTCCGGGGCTGAAAGAAGCGATGGAACGGTAAGCCGCCCCTCTTATGGAATCGCTGCGGGTGAGCGAAACGCAGCAACTGAGCTGCTTCCCGGAAGTATTCTCCAGCACCACGGTCCCGGCAGTTGTGGCCGCAATGCCATAGCTTGCAGGCACCCGCGCCTCGGCAACGTAGCTTTCCGGTTCCACAATCTCCACCCCGTCTTTCACCCTGTCGGTGGTAAAGGGGTTGAAGACGGACAGCACCGGGCCGCCGTATCCGGCATCGGAGGGGCCGCTGTAGGCAAACAGCTTGTAATTGCCGGTGGGTATGCTTAACGGGAGCTGCAGCGAGCCGCCGCCCCTTCCCTTGCGCATGTCTATACGGGTCCTGGCGGCTGTGCCGTCGGAAGAAACAAGCTCCAGGTACGCCACTGAAGGCCCTTCGGCGCAGAACACCGAGCACCAGATACGCTCGCCTGCAAGGTAGCAGGCCTTGTCGGTGGACACGTACACCTGCGCCCTCCCGGAAAGGGCGGCCAGCAAGAGCATTGCTATTAATCCTGTCCGTCTCATCATTCGTCGTCGTTTGGCCACCATTCGGGCTTGGTCTTGGTTCCTCCCCAAGCCCGGCAGTCGGTGCATATCTTGGCGCCCCACTTTACATTGGTCTTGTTGGGCTCGTTGCCTTCAAACGATACCGGGGAGTTATAGTGGAAATACTCGTCCAGATTGTAATTGCCGGACTCATCGGGCTCCGGATAGAACAGCAGGGACTCGGGGTCGAAGGGACTTTTGTATATATCGGCAAAGCCTATGAATATGCGCTTGAAAGAGCGTTTGCACACGCTGATGTATCCTATGGCAGCCTCTTCAGGATTTCTGGAGTTCCTGATGTTGCCACGCATTTCGCTGGGAACCGGTGAGAACAAATCTCCGGTACCGTTCGAGATTTTGGACTGATGCTCTATATACGCTTTCGCCCCGGATGTGAGCCCCTTGGCGGCGAGCGTGATGGAATACAGCTGCGACAGCCTGTAGTCCGTACGGGGGATAGTCAAGAACTTGTAGTTCTCTATCCGGTTCTCCGATTGCCCTTCGGAGGTAGCCATACAAGGTTCTATGGAACTCCGGTTGTTCCAGCAATAGTAATACTCCTTGAAACGTTTTTTTACCACGTACTTGCCATCTACATATAAGAGGTCGGGGACGAAGTAGGCGTGATATTCCCAGAGCTCGTCGTAATCCCAGCAGAAATTCCTTACAGTATCCTGCCCCTGCATACTGCACTGCATATAAAGATTCTGCTCGTCGAGGGTATAGGAAATATCAGTAATCTCCGGAGCCGTGTTTACATTCGCCCACGGAGTGATAAACTGGCGGCCGTCGTTAAGCTCCACTACCAGGCGGTAACTGGCGTTCTCCGGAGCTTTTCTGGTATCGATAACATAAATCCCTCCTTTGCCGCTGGCCACCCCGGGGAAGGATTTTCTCTTGCTGTTCTCCACGCGCACCCTGGCCTGGGGAGGAACAGGCTTGGGCGTATCGGGATTTGCACTCAGCGGCATCACATAGCTCAACTGGATTTGCGTCTGCTCCCCTATCAGGATGTCACCGTACACGACCAGACGCTCCGGCGCATTACCGTCCAGATCAATCTCGTAGGGATAGATGCAGGACGATGCGGCGAAGACAAGCAGTATGAGGCAGATGTACTTTTTCATCAGAACTTCAGATTAAGGCTCAGATACGGAACCTGCGTCGCGAAAACGGAAACCATATAGCCTTTGACCGTCGTGCCGCCGTTAGTGGAGAAGAACACCGAGTAAGCGTTCTTGCGGCCGGTAACATTATAGCAGCCTATGGTGGCTGACATGTGGGTAAAGGCCTTCAGATAGTGCCCGGGCTCTATATTGAGGGCAAGGTCCAGGCGGAAGTAGTCGGGAATACGGTAGGCGTTCCTGTCGGAATACATCAGGCGGATGGCGTTACCGTAATAATAGGTGCCCACCGGAACGGTAACGGGACGGCCGGTGGAATAGTCGAGGTTGAAAGAGAGGCTGTACCGGTGGGTGAACTTGTAATTGCCCACCAGCTTCACGTCGTGCGGTTTGTCGAACGGTGCGTTGTACCAGTCTCCGCCGTTGATAGTATCCGCTCCCCGGTTTTCCATCTCCTTCAGCAATGCCCTGGACCAGGTGTAAGATACCCAGCCGGTGAGCCGGCCTGTAAGCTTGCGGAACATAAGTTCCACGCCGTAGGACTTACCGGTGGTGCGGACCATGTCGTCCGCCAGGTGCTCGTTCATGGAGAGGACGGCTCCGGATTTGTAATCCAGGTAGTTGTAACTACGCTTGTAGTAGCCCTCCAGCGAAATGTCCAGGGCGTTTCCGAACACGGTCCAGTAAATGCCGCCGGCTGCCTGATAACCGCTTTGCGGCTTGATATCCACGTCACTCAGCTTCCACGTGTCCATCGGTGAGATGGAGGAAGAGTTGGTAACCAGGTGGATATACTGGTTCATAGTATTGAAGCCGGCTTTGAACGAAAGGTTTGCCAGAGGGGAATATTTAAGGCTTGTCCTGAATTCCGGGGCGCCGTAAAACTTGAACGGAGAGAGGGCGAAGAAAGAAGAGTAACGAAGTCCGTAATCCAGCGCGAAAGGAACTCCGGAAGGCTCCCAGCTGTCGCCTGCGTAGAGCGAAGGTTCTACTGCCATCTCTCTGGGAAGCTGACGGGGAATGACTAACGACCCTTCCAGCGGGGAAAGCACACCCGGGTCGAGGGCGTACAGCACGGCATCGCCGCCGAAGGTAAGGGTATGGCTGCCTGCTTTCAACTTTGCCGTTGTACGGACAAAGCCTTGCTGGATTTGAGTAGAGAGGTTGTAAGCGCCGAGTACATTGCCGCCGGCGCCGTCGGTGAGGTTGTTGAAATAACGGTCATACCCGGCGCCCACATCGAGGGAGCCGCCGGACCTCGTTTTGTGGTTCCACTTGAGCGCCACGTCCAGGTTGGAGTAGCGGAAGGTGGTGTCGCCCCTGAAGGAGAAGTTGTCGCGAGACCAGTAACCGCTGAGTTTCAAACTGTTGCGTTCATCGAAACGATGTGTGACACCAAGGTTGACGTCGCTGAACGAAGCGTCTCCCCCGGAATATCCGCTGTCGGCTGGCAGACGCTTGAGTAGCCAGTCCGAATAAGTGGTGCGGCCTCCCAGCACGAAGGTGGTCTTGTTCTTCACTATAGGACCTTCCAGCATAAGGTGGCTGGTAAGTATGCCCAAGCCCAGCGAGCCTCTTATGCGTTCGGGGTCTCCGTCGCGGGAATTGATGTCCAGCACGGAAGAAATACGGCCGCCGTATTCCACCGGTATAGAACTTTTGTACAGCTCTATATCTTCCACGACATCCGTATTGAAAGCGGAAAACACCCCGAAAAGGTGGCTTGGGTTGTAGATCGTGCCGCCGTTGAAGAGGATGAGATTCTGGTCTGCTGAACCGCCGCGGACATTGAATCCGCTGGAGGCCTCTCCCACGCTCTTAACGCCGGGGAGGGTGAGCACCGCCTTCAAGACGTCCCCCTCGCCGAAAGCGGAAGGGATGTGAGAGACGGTGGAAGAGTTAATAGACTCGAGCCCCATTCCTGTCCTGCGATGCTCTGCCATGCTGTTTGCGCTGACATAGGCACTCTTAAGAGTGGTCACTTTTTCCCTCATCACTACATCCAGGCTGCCGGAGCCCTTCACGAGGATGTGTATATCCATGTCCTCCTTGGTGTAATCCCTGAGTTTCAATATGTTTTCGCCCAGCGGGAGCTTCAGCTCGTAACGGCCGTCGTCGCCTGTGTAACAGAAAATGCGCTCCGTGGAATCGGAGACCAGCACCCCTGCCAGAGCCTCGCCGCTGGCAACATCCCGTACTATTCCATACACATTTACAGGCCCCGACTGGGCGGGCACGGCGCCGATCTCGTATGTCTTGTTGCGATAGGTCGCAATCAGTTTTTCCTGTTCTATCACTGCGAGCAGGGCGGCCCTGTCGGAGGCTGAACTCCTGGCGGCGAACCAGCCTGCAGGCAATCCGGACACAGACTGGATTCCCGCAGACGGCGCGGGAGAAATGAAGACCCGGGGTTCGTTGGTGCTTACCTCCGCTTGCGCTGGGAGAGGGCCCGGCTCCAGGGTCTTACGTTTATGGCGGCCGGGATGCACCCGCTTGAACTTCCCGTTGCGGTATGTATAATATAAATTCTTCTGGTGGAAATAACTGATTACATCCTCCCGGTAGGAACGGTCGTCGTAGCCTATGCCGTCCACTCCGTTATGATCGGCGGCATCCTGGGCAAAGAGCTTAATCCTCTGGAGGTAATACGTCTGACGGCCGTCGGTTAATATCTGGAAATAGCCTTCCGGGGCGCCGTACACCCCTGCCAGGCGCAGATTCACATAATAGTAGCCGTCCAGCATAGCCCATGGCAGCAGGCTGCGCTCCAGCACCACCGGTGGCTCCACGGCAGTCTTTTTTACCAGGACTTCCTGCTTGTGGGCATTTATGTTCATGGGGACGTCTTGATAGATTCTCCCGTCATAGCATACCGTGCCTGGGTTGAAGCCTGTATTGAACCAGAGATATGTACCGTTGTAAGGGAAATTGTAGTCGGTCATCACACGCCCCCTGAATACAGGCGACTGGGCGGCACAGAATGTGCTAAGCAGAACCAATAAAACAACAACTAACCGGCGCATGCGGCAAATATCATAATAATTATTGGATTTTTGAGTTTTTTCCGATATTTTTGTTCGTTTACAATCAACGGTAACTAAGGCCCGCGGATAGGCGGACTAAAGATTTGAACAATAACAACAACTGCATAATATGTTAACAGACAGAGCAAAAGAAATCGTGAGCGGAGCCGAGAAGAAAATGCAGGACGCTCTCAATTTCCTTGAGGAAGACCTCAAGACCTACAGGGTAGGCAAGGCCAACCCTTCCATTTTCAACGGTTTGATGGTTGAGTACTACGGAACTCCCACCCCTGTCCACCAGGTAGCTTCCATAGCCGCTCCGGATGCCAAGACACTTACCCTCCAGCCCTGGGAGAAGAACATGATTGCCAAAATAGAGAAGGCCATCATGGACGCCAACCTGGGCTTCACCCCCCAGAACAACGGCGAAATCATACGCTGCACCGTACCCGCACTCACCGAGGAGCGCCGCCGGGACCTCATCAAGAAGGCCAAGGCTACCGGAGAGCAGACAAAGGTGACTGTGCGCAACGCCCGCAGGGACGCTTTTGAACTCCTCAAAAAGGCCCAGAAGAACGAGGGCCTTTCAGAGGATGTGGAAAAAGAAGCAGAAGACGAAGTCCAGAAGCTGACCGACAAGAAGGTCAAGTCCGTGGACGAAATCGTAGCCGCTAAAGAGAAGGAGATATTGACAGTGTAAAGCTGTACTCCTTAGGGTGTATCATATATTTGTCCATAGGGATAGCTCCCCAGGAATCCTCGCACCCGAGACCCATCTGACACAGGTCGCAATTGACAGCCGTCAATCCCAGCGACCTGTTTTCTTTATGCACCAGAGGCAGGAGTTCACGGCTGTGCCTCCATTCTCCCACGCTGAGGTCCAGGGTGGCGCGGGTAAACGGCAGGGCCGATGCCGAGAAGAGCTCCGGAGAAGTAATCTCCAAGCCGGTGCCGTCGGCGGCCAGCAGCTTGTAGCTGCGTATTCCCACGTTGGTGCCGTGTTCCTGGGGACGGGCAGCTTCGAAATCGTAGCGCTCCGCAACATCCTGCACCCAATGGCCCAGACGGGCAGCGGTGCGGCGGTCGCAATAGGTATCGAAGGGACCTTCTCCGTAGAAGTCCAGGGTGGAATACTCGCCGGGCATTGCGAACTCCACGCCCACGCGGAACAAGTCGGGAACGTCTTTCGCGCCTTTATTCAGCTTGAAGAACATCTCCATTGTCAGCAGTCCACCGGGGCTGGCCGTCCATCTCATCTGCACGTAGGCATGCTTCAGCGGATAAATGACGCTCATGGTGACCTCTCCGTCTCCATCGTCAGGTATGGGGCCGATGGGGTCGAATTTGGGATACAGCCAGCAGGCCATCTTCTTGTCCAGCCTGGCACCGAGGTCGTTCTCCGTAACGGCACGGCCGAAGCACGGCATGAGAGGGATGCTGATCATCTCGCGTCCTTTCACCTTATATGAGCACAATGCTCCGCTGGCCTTGTCCCAGGCGGCTTCCCATTGCTCTCCGCGCACGATGTAAGCTTCCGGAGTCTCTTCCAAGGCGGGTGCTGCAGTTTCCGCAAGCAGCGAAGGTTTGCACACCAGTTCACGGGAAAGGGCTATCTGGTCGGCGGCCACACAGGTACCGGCGGGCAGGATTCCGTCGTCGGCTTTGAGGCGGAAGTCCAGCCACAGCGACAGGTCGTGACCGTCCGTTTCAGGCAGACCGAGGCCTGCTACGGACACCGCCTGCGTCTGCTGGGGCGCTATCGCGGGCACATCGAAGGATCCGTTACGCACGCACTTGCCGTCCTGCACCAGCTGCCAGTCGCAGCGGTAGCGGTCCAGGCTGATGAAGAAGTTTTCGTTGTAGATGTTCACTTTGCCGGCACGCACGTCAACGGCGCTGGCGCTGCAAAGAATGCTGCGATACTGGTAACGCACCTCTTCGGCGCCGGGATGCGGCACCCTGTCGGGAGATACTATACCATTGCAATTGAAGGAGTTATCTGTGCCGTCGTAGGTATTGAAGTCACCGCCGAAGACGTAGATCCAGGAGGGTTTGTCCTTGTCTGTACGGGGGCCTGCGCCATTGGTGCTGCACACTTTGCCCTGTGCAGGGTCGTACGGCCAGCGGAGGGCCTGGTCTTCGAAATCCCAGATGCTGCCGCCCTGGTACACGGGGTATTTGCGCACCAGGTCCCAGTATTCCGCAAATCCTCCCATGGAATTTCCCATGGAGTGGGCGTATTCGCACTGTATGAGGGGACGGTCGGGATTGCTCTTGCAATAGGATTCGCACTCATCATAACCGGCATACATAGGGCAGAATATGTCGGTGTTGGGACCGAGCTCCGCGCGTTCATAATGCACCGGACGGGTGGAATCGTACTGCTTGGACCAGGCATAGCAGTTGCCGAAGTTGGGGCCGTCGCCCGCCTCGTTGCCCAGGCTCCAGATGATTACGCTGGGGTGGTTTATGTCCCTGTACACCATACGCTGGAAGCGTACGAGGTGGGCCTTGTCGAAGATAGGGTTCTTGGCAAGCGTCTTGTCGCCGTAACCCATACCGTGAGACTCTATGTTGGCTTCGTCAATCACATACAGGCCATAGCGGTCGCAGAGCTCATACCAATAGGGGTCGTTGGGATAGTGGCATGTGCGTACGGTGTTGATATTCAGTTCCTTCATCACCTTTATGTCGCGCAGCATCTCGTCCCGAGTCACGTTGTATGCGCCGTCAGGGCTCATCTCGTGGCGGTTAACGCCCTTGATGAGTACGGGCTGGCCGTTAACCAGCAGCTGTGCGTTCTTTATCTCCACCGAGCGGAATCCCACGTTGAGAGTGACGGTCTCCTCCGCCTTGCAGGCCGACCTGGCGGTGACGCGAAGGGCGTAGAGATTAGGGGTCTCCGCACTCCACAGGGCGGGTTTTTCGATACGTCCGCTCCAGCAGGCAGCTCCGTCAAGCACCTTTTCACTGCTGCCGAGCACGCTGCCGTCGGGCGCCGTGAGTTCATAAAGTACGGTTTTCACACCGGGCTTCACTGCGACATCGAAGTCGAACTGCCCGTTCATATCGGCATACACACGCACGTCCCGGATGCCCTTGCGGGGCTTGAAATCCAGCTGGACGCCCCGGGCGATGCCGCAGAGGCGCCAGAAATCCTGGCACTCCAGGTAAGTGCCGTCGCACCAGCGCATTATCTCCAATGCGATCAGGTTGTCGCCTTTCTTGACGTAGGGGGTGATGTCGAATGCCGCCTCCAGCTTGCTGTCTTCGCTGTAGCCCACGGCCTTGCCGTTCACCCAAACACGCACGTTGGACGTAGCGCTGCCGATTCGCAGCACCACCTGGCTCTTGAGCTGCTTCTTGCTCAGGCTGAAGTGACGGCGGTACTGCCCCACGTGGTTATGCTCCGTGGGCACGTAAGGAGGGTTGTTCTCGTAATGGCCTACCCAGGGGTAAGAGTGGTTCACATATATGGGGTCACCGTAGCCGTACAGTTCCCAGATGCCAGGAACGGGGATTTCGTCCCAGGCGGAATCATCGAAACCTGAGGCCTCGAAGCCGTTCACGGCCACAGCTTTGAAAGAATCCTCCCAATGGAATTTCCAGATGCCGTCCAAACTCATCGAAGGGGCATCTGAATGCACATAGGCGGTCATGGGAAGGCGGTTTTCCTCTAAAACCTGAGGCGACTGCCAGTCGGCCATTCCGAGGTCTTGTGCGTTTGCGGCAGTCAGGGCTGCAAAAGTGGTCAGCACACAGAAGAAAGTGTGTTTAAGTTTCATAATCCGGTTATAGTTTTGGTGAATAATTCTCGTTCGCGCTCGGAGAGGAACTCTACGCTTATGGGCAGGCAGAAGAGCCTCTCCTTCATCTCTGCCGGTATTTTCGGCTGGTCTTTAAGGCGCACCGCATCCTTTTCCGTGGTTGCAAATGCCGCAGTGGGGTTGCGCTTGATTGCCGCCCGGAATCTGCCCGCATCCGCCCTGGTGTAGCTGTGGTGATCCGGGAAATGCAGGTGATCCACTATCTTATAGCTGTCACTCAAATACTTACGCAAAGGCAGATCGTTGGCTATCCCACTGAAAAGCACAATTTTCTTGGAATAGGTGTAGCGGCTGTCGGCCTCGGGATAGACGGGCGTCATGCGGCCGTAGGCTATGCGGCTGAACAGCAATGTCTGGCTGCGTCCCTTGCGGACGGCGGAGCAGCTTTGCGGGTCATAGGAGTCGTAGCCAAGGATGCGTGCGGCCTCTGCTTTCTCGCTGTCATCCAATTCGTAAGGGCACTTTGTCACTATGACCACGTCGCAGTCGTACAGCCTGGACTTAAGGTCACGCAGGCGGCCGGACGGTAGCAGGGAGTCGGTAGTCACAGGGCGGCTGTAGTCGCTGAGTACGATACTCAGGGAAGGAGTCAGCTTACGGTACTGGTAAGCATCGTCCAGGATTATAATGTCGGCAGCGGGAAAGTCCGGAGCCACGCATTTCTTCAGCTGCTGCGCCTTCTCCGGGTGCACCAGGATGTCGCAACCCTCCACGCGGTCTTTATCCACGGCCACTGTTACTTGCGGGAATTTCTGCTTTACCTGCACGGCTTCGTCTCCGAACATTCCGGCTCCGGCGTCGAAGGGCAGGTTCTGGAATCCCCGGCTGCGGCGCTTGTAGCCCCTGGACAGCACTGCGATGTTGGAGTTGCCCCAACGCTCGCTGTCCAGCAGGGTACGGACAATCAATTCCGTGTGGGGAGTCTTGCCGGTGCCGCCCGCCGTAATATTACCTACGCAAATGGCGGGAACTTCCGCCTTGCCGCTGTGGCGGCCTCCGCGGTAACGGGCGTTACGTAAGGCTAATACGAGCTTATATATCATATACGTTAGAGGACTCAAGGGGGGCCTCAGCCCAATTTTCTGCAATATAGTCAAGTATTTCGTGAATTTCAACGGGGTCGCAGGACGTGACCAGCTTCATGCGGGTGGATTTGAAGTCCGGGAGGCCCTTGAAATAACAGCTCAGATGGCGACGCATCTCATACACCCCCCTTGGCTGGCCTTTACATTGGATGGAAAGGTCGAAATGACGTTTGGCGA
>CAMKQN010000048.1:0-15781 GCA_946414935.1 uncultured Bacteroidales bacterium | reverse complement strand
TTACCTGCAGATTGAGAACATTTCCAAATCCTATGGAACAAAAATTCTTTTCGACCATATAGGATTCAATATCAACGAAGGCGACAAAATCGCTCTAGTAGCCCCGAACGGGACAGGAAAGACTTCCCTGCTGCGAATCCTTGCCGGAAAAGACCGTTCCGATTCCGGTGGCAGCATAAAGTTTCTGCGGAACGTCCGTATTGCCTTTTTGGAGCAGGAATACGACTTCGACCCTGCCGCCACTATCGAGCAGCAGTTGTCTCCCCGTGATTTCGAGGAAGAGATCCGCATCCGCCGCATCCTGGACGAGCTTGGGCTTAGTCCCGGGCAGAGGATGGGATCACTTTCCGGCGGCGAAGTGAAACGTGTGGCGATTACTCAGCTGCTCGCTTCCGACGCCGACTTCCTGATAATGGATGAGCCCACCAACCACCTGGACTTGGATGCAATAGAATACCTGGAAAACGCACTCAAGCGCTCCCGTTGTACTCTGTTTATGGTTTCCCACGACAGGTATTTCCTGGACCGGGTCTGCAACACCATTATGGAGATGGACCGGGGAGAAATCTATATCTACCGCGGTGATTACGAGAACTTCCTCCGTAAGCGCGACGAACGAATAAGCAACTACAACGCAGAAACCGAGCGGGTTCGTAACGTCCTTAGGCGCGAACTGGAGTGGATCCACGCTACCCCTTGTGCTCGCACCGGCAAGGCCAAATATCGCAAGGAAGCGTTTAAAGAGATTAAAGCACGGGCCGAAGACAGCTACACTGTGCGCCAGGTATCATTGGACGGACTGCAAGGAGCCCGTTATCTGGGCAAGCAGGTCATTGACTGCAAAGACCTCTGCTTCAACTGGGACGGCCGTACCATGATATCTCATTTCACGTACAATTTCCAGCGTGGCGAGCGGGTCGGCATCGTCGGCGGCAACGGAATCGGCAAAAGCACCTTCCTGAACCTGCTCTGCGACAGCAGCAACCCTGCCGTGAAACGGGGCGATTCCGTGCGTATCGGATACTACCGCCAGAGCGGAATTGAGTTCCGTCCCGACGACACCGTGATGGAGACCGTACGGGACACGCGTCTCCTGGAGCGTTTTCTCTTCCCGCACGAAATGTGGAACAACCGCATCGACCGGCTTTCCGGAGGAGAAAAGCGGCGTCTGTATCTGCTTACCGTATTGATGCAGGAGCCCAACGTGCTAGTGCTGGACGAACCCACCAACGACCTTGATATAGTTACCCTGAACATACTCGAAGAATACCTGCTGGAATTCAAAGGTACGCTGATAATCGTTACTCACGACCGCCATTTTCTGGACCGCATAGTGGACCACCTGTTTGTGTTCTGCGGAAACGGCATAATAAAAGACTTCATCGGTGGATACAGCGAATACCGTAGTTTCATCGAAGACCTCAGGAGGGAAGAAAAAGCCGCATCACAACAGCTGGATAGCGGACGCAAGAACGTCCCCGTATCTTCAAATCCAGCCGGGCCACGCAAGCTGAGCTGGAAGGAAAAAAAGGAACTGGAGGCCCTGGAATCGGAACTGGAAGCCCTCGGCACCGAGCAGAAGGCACTTGAAGCCTTGCTCGCAGGCGGCACGGACGACTACAAGCGCATTACCGAAGCATCCACCCGCTACGAAGAAGTGAAAGCGCTGATAGACGCCAAGGAAACACGCTGGCTGGAACTAAGCGAAACTTAACGCCGAACGAATTCTTGCTTACTGCACGGATTGGAAAATTTCATCCCATGATGATATTCCTATGACGCTTAAGTACTGGTCGAAGACACCGCTTTCTTTAGAGGTCCCGGCAGCCTGCCATACGAACCAGGCAGGTTTCCGGCCGTTGGGGTCTTCGCTGTCGTCTTTGAAGCGCCGCAGTCCTATTCGGAGGCCTCCTTCGGCCCTGTTATCCTGCCAATTGTGCCACTGAATGCCGTCTATACCCTCAAGCGCGTCCACCTTCTTCCAAGCCCATGCAGCACCGGCAGCCTGCCTTGCAAGGTCGTCAGAGCTATATGACGGAGAATTTGTCCCATTCTCAGACAGGAACAAGATACGCTTAACTGAGCCCATGTAAAAATGAGCCTTATCCATCATCCAGGCACTGATTACCTCCAGATTCTTGAAAGTACAATATGCAGAATTCACAGAATAAGTTGCGGCAGTGTCATCCTTCCAGAATTCAGGCCTAGCAAGCGACTGCGGGTAAGGATGATACGCAACGCCCCAAAGAAAATCCCCTTCAGCCGAACTGTACTTGCAAAGATCTTCCAGCAAACTCTTGGAGGCATACTGCCCCTCTTTTTTGGCCCAGCTGTGGGTCAAGGAGATGAGAACGGAAGCGTTGGGATCGTACTTATGGGCAATATTATGGCAAATGCGCATAGACTTGACATAGGCATCCATAAAGCGCCACTCCGGCTGGTCGCCCATATTCGTCCATTCTTTCTGAAAATCTACTTCATTATGCATAATCCAATGATGGATACGCCCGTAAGTAGATGAGGAATAACGCTTTGCCAGGAAATCCAATGCGGCGGCATACACGTTTACGGACTGAGCTGTAGTGAGATTCGGCATACTGTAATTGCCACCGTCGTTTTCCGGATGCTTCATTACCGGCGTAGCTGAAGAATTGGTATCGCTCTGGCGGTTAAGCAGGATAGCAGAGACCACGATTCCCCTCTTGCTGCACTCCAGCATCACTTTGTCCAGTTGTGCAGCATAGCCCTTATCCATATAGTAGGTAGTGCCGCAGAAAGGATACTCTATCGTATAATTGCCCTTCTTGACAGTATTCACAACAGAATTCAGCACAATGTTGACGGTCACGCTCTTGATGCCCAGCTCGTCAAGGTCGGAAAGATTCTGGTTATAAACAAAGCCTCCCAAGCCCTTTTTCGTAGCAGGCTTCACCGCTTCAGGTGAACTTTGGGCCTGAATCTCATCAGCATAGCGCGCGTGAGAACAAAGGGTTCCGTCTTCCTTCACAACTGCAAAGCGTGAAAGCAGACGGTCGTATGCATTAAGGCCATCCCGGGAAACTATCCTTTTCAGAGTAACGCTGAAAGAAGAGCCGCTCAAAACTGTCTTATGGGAGAAGATCTTCATCTCAGTCAAATTCTCCCAGGGAGCGATATCTGCCAGATAATACCTCTCCCCTCCATCGGTACGGCCGCTGACTGTTATTTCTGAGGCCCCTACCGAGACTTTGCTAACGGAGCACGGGAAATGCTTGGACAGGTAATCCCCTATCCGGGCGGCCTCCGCGTCTTTGCCCTGGGCTTTCGCCAGTTCCGAGTGGTAGGTCTCCAGTTCCGCATCATTCATCTCCCTCATCTGCAAATTCTTTATGCGGATTCTCACGTTGCTCTTTGTTCCGAAATCCATACGGAGGTTGTCTCCCGCCTTGCCCCAGTCAAAACTGATGCGGTCTGCAGCTATGCTGAAAGCGCAGGCCTTCCAATTCTCGCCCCCGGCTGCAGCAATTCTGCCGAAATGCCTTGAACGGGATTCCGCTATAGCCTTGCCGTAGAATATCTGGATATCATCTACCCCGGCAGAGCACAGATAGTCGAAGCTGAGTACGCGATGCTCGTCCTGCAAATCGGCATCCAGTGCCGCCAGATAAATGTACGGGTCGGTTCCTGTCGTCACAAGAGTCCACTCCCCCGCCGTATCGTCATAGCTTAAGTCAATCATATTCTTGCCCTTCTCCACGAAAGACAAAGGCACCGGATCAACATGCTTCACTTCGGGCTCCGGCTCAGGTTCAGGCTCCGGCCTGGGATCCACCTGTTCCTCTCCTTCCTTCCCTTTATCATTACCGTCGTCCAGCGGTTTAGGTTCGCAGGTCAGAACGAAAAGGGAAAGCAGCATCAGCAAGAGATGCCTGATGTTCATAGCTTATTTCCGTTTTTTGTCCGACAGCAGGAAGATAGCGCTCACGGTCAAACCGCTCACGATATGCCAGACGCCCCACCAGGCGGTAATGACCAGCATCCCGCCATGAGGCGGAAGACCGGCGAAAATACTGGTTCCCAGCAGCAGTGCCAGACCGAGGCCGCTGTTCTGGATTCCGGTTTCAATAGTAAGAGTCCGGCGGTCGGCCTTGGGCACTTTGAAAAGGGACCCCACGCTGAAGCCAGTAAGCAGAGCAAGCAGATTGTGGATGAATACGATAAGGAAAATATACTTGATGCACTGCAGGAAAGCGAGCCGGTTGCTCCAGAAGGAAAGCACCACCATGGCTATGAAGAACAAGATACTCAGCCACTGGAGAGGCTTCTTGAGTTTCTCCGCCACCTTCGGCAGGTAAGTTGACGTGAGTATACCGAGCACAAGGGGAATTCCGAGCAGTATAACTATAGTCTTGAAAACATCCCACAGGGGAATCACCAACTGGGGTACGTCGGCCTGCACGCTTGCGAAATGGAGATACAGGTTACCGTAGAGCCAGAAATTGAACGGTGTCATAAGCACGCATAGCGCAGTGCTGATTGCAGTAAGGCTCACGGAAAGCTCTATATTGGCTTTGGACAACGAAGACATGAAGTTGGAGATATTTCCTCCCGGGCAGGAAGCCACCAGAATCATTCCCAAGGCCATAGACCAGTTGATACTCTTTCCGAGCAGCAAAGCCAGGATGAATGTCAGAAGCGGAAGCAGAATGAGTTGGGAACACATTCCCAAAATCACCGACGTCGGCTTGCGGAACACTTCCACGAACATCTTGGGTTTAATTCCAAGCGCCACTCCGAACATTACGAATGCAAGCACTATATTGATAGTGTTCATACCCCCGGCATTCATTGTCACGTCAATGCCGTCGATCAGTTCAAATACAGCTTTATCCATAGGATTTGATAAATTATCTTGGGTTATCTTTTTCAAACATAGCCATCCGTTCCTCAAGCAGCGGATAGACCTTTTCATCAAGTAGGCTCACGCAGGCGCGGACGCCTTCCTGTTTACTTCCGGTAGTAGCCAGGCTTATGCAGCTTACCCCGTATGCCATCAGTTCAGGGACCAGCTGCGCGGAAGTGAAATTTCCGTAGCCGAGGGAGAAAAAGAAGCCGTCTCCCACGGCCTGAGTAACGTCCCTGTCGTAAACGATGTGGAAACCGTGGCGGCAGAAGATGTCCTTCACACGGGCGGCCCGGCGCTCATACTCTCTGGTATCGGCAATGAAATCTATCTTGCCCTCGCAGGAAAGACGCATCATCTCCGCATATCCGTATTGGGTAGAGGTGGTACAGCCGCTTGTCATCATATACAGGATACTTGCCACCAAAGTCTGGCCGAATACTCCGGAGTCATGGTAGCGGGCGGCCAGAGCAGGATACTGCCTCTCGAAAAGCACGTCGCTTATACAAGCCAGGGCCATTCTCTGACCGGCATAGCTGTATATTTTGGAGGAAGTCAGCATCAATATGTAATTGTACGTATAACGAGCCACGGTGGGAAGGAAAGGAGGCACGAAGGGATGCCCCAGGTCTTTCCGATAATCCATGCAGAAATATGCCAGGTCCTCAAGCACCACCACATCATAGCGGGTAGCAAGTTCTCCTATCACCTGCAGTTCTTCCTCCTCCAGGCATATCCACGCCGGATTATTGGGATTGGAGTAGATAATCGCAGCCACATCGCTGGACGACAATTCTTCTTCCAGCTTGGAGCGCAGCTTACGGGCGCCCCTGAAGGCATAAATGTCAAAGGCTTTCCAGCCAAGGCCAAGAACGCGCAGTTGCGCTTTCTGGATAGGGAAACCGGGGTCGATAAAAAGCACCTTGTCCTTACCAGGCAACCTGTGGCAGCAGGCTGCAAACGCACCGAACGAAGCCGCCACGGAGCCTGTAGTAGGGATACAGGAGCGAGGACTCACATTCACATCTATAAATGCCTTCACGAAGCGTGAAGCCACCTCTTTCAGTTCAGGGACACCGTCGGCAGGAGGATATTTTGCCCCCACGCCGGCATCCAGTGCCCGTTTTTCGGCTTCGATCCCGAAACGGTTGGGCGGGAGCCCCGGAGAGCCCTGGTCCATACGAACGAAAGGTATGCCGGTCATGCGCTCAAGGTACTGTGCGACCAGCAATACCTCCCCTATTGATGCTGTAGAAAGATTTGCTATGTTGAGATCCTCGCAGGCTTTAGCCATCTGGGCTTCACTGAATAATCTCATAGTCTGGTTTTGCTCTTTGATGTGGAACTGCGTGACACCGTAGAAGACTTGATGTTCTCTATGTAGAACTGCGGATCGTTAGCAAAATACAGGGTCGAACCACCATTCAGGTTGACAGTCAAGCTTTTGTACGCAGCTTGGGAAAGCAGGCACACGCTGGACATAGACACGGTGGCATCGGGTACCTCGAACTCTGCGGCATCAACTTCGGAAGTACCGCTGAGCTCGTAGGCGGCATTTTCTCCGGAGCCGCTTAGTTTCATAGAACTGTTGGCTTTGGTTCGTATCCTGACCGAGGTTGTACGGCTCTTCGCGTTCACTTTGGATGAGCCCTGAAGCGCATACTCACTCTGCTCAGACGTTTCGTCAATCTTGAGGCTGGCACTGTTGGAAGTACCCACAATGCAGTTTTTACATATTACCGTGAATACAGCTTCGCTCTTGTTCTGCATGTTCAGTTCGAACACTTGAGAACTCACAGTCAGCTGCTTTACGTTTGCATTGCCGCTTAAGGTAAAGACCGCCCTTGCCTTGTCGAACACATCTTCGCAGTTCTCCAGTACTGCTTTGTCGGAAACAGTAACGGACTTTACCAGCTCCGGCACATAGACTACAGCAGAGAAGACCGGCGAAGGCGTACCTTTTCCACGAAACTGACGCTTTACTTCAGAAGGCACGCGCTTCTCATCTACCGAGATCTGCAAACCGCCGGATGCAGTATTGCAAACCAGGAAATCTTCGTAAGCCTCTTCGATGCTCACCAAGGCCCTGTAGTCGTTCCCGCGCACCAGGCTTACCGTAAAAGGTCCTGAAACGCTGATGCTCGAGAACGGGGCAAGGTTAATGCTTTTCTGTTTAGTTGCAGCCCCTGCCGATGCGCCGAGCAGCAGGAGAACGCAAATAACGGAGAGAACACTCTTTTTCATATTTCTAATCAATTAGGGAGCCCCATTCATCTGTCTTTGCATCCAAATCCCTCTTGCACTCCAGGTAAGAACGGGTAAGCTCCATTATATCATCTTCCGGTCCGGGCGCGGCGAGTACTTTTTCAATTTCCGCCATCCTGGATTCCAGTTTTTCAATTTCGCATTCCAGGTAAGAAATCCTGTTCTTTTTCTTTCGGTCCAGCTTGCTCTTTTCCTTCAGTTCACGGTAAGCGCTGTCATCTTTAACCACCTGATTCTGAGGTGCAACAGTATTTCTTTCCAGTTCCTGCAAGGTTTCCAGCTTCCGCTTTGCCAAAAATTCGTTTACGCCTCCAAGGTGTTCGCGCACTTTCCCGTCACGGAACTCATACAGTTTATCCACGAGACCATCCAGGAAATCTCTGTCGTGACTAACAACAATGAGCGTGCCATCGAATGATTTAAGAGCCTGCTTCAAAATGTCCTTCGACTTGATATCCATGTGGTTGGTAGGTTCGTCCAGGGCCAGGAGGTTATGGTTCTGGAGCATCAGCTTGGCCATCCCCAGACGCGCCCGCTCACCACCGGACAACAGACTCACCCGCTTGTCGATATCTTCTCCGCGGAAAAGGAACTGTGCGAGCAGGTCACGCAGCTTGCTGCGGATATCGCCTACTGCAATACGGTCCAAAGTACCGAATACAGTTTCCGATGTATCAAGTATATCTTCCTGATTCTGGGCAAAATAGCCCAAATCCACATTATATCCGATACGGCTCTCACCCGCCAGCGGCTGCAACTCTCCGGCTATGATTCTCATGAGCGTAGTCTTCCCTTCTCCGTTCCGTCCAACGAAAGCAACCTTCTCCCCCCTTTTGATTTCAATGTCGGCATTTCTGAAAACCACCTTCTGCGGATAGCCGGCAGACAGACCGGCCGCCTTGTAAACCAGATCTCCGGAACGGGGAGCCGGAGGGAATTTCACAGTAAGCTGGACTTTATCTGTCTGGTCTATCTCTACCCGGTCCAGTTTTTCCAGCGCCTTGATGCGGCTCTGCACCTGGTTGCTCTTGGTGGGTTTGTAGCGGAAAGCCTGTATGAACTCTTCGGTTTTCTGTATCATACGCTGCTGATTCTCATAGGCAGCAGTCTGCTGGGCAATACGTTCAGTCCTGAGTTCCAGATACTTGGTATAGGGCACCTTGTAATCGTGAATATGCCCCAGCATAATTTCCACGGTGCGGTTTGTCACATTGTCCAGGAACTTCCTGTCGTGCGACACCAGCAGCAAGCTGCCGCGCCGCGCCTTCAAATAATCCTCCAGCCACTCGATAGACTCAATGTCAAGATGGTTGGTGGGTTCGTCCAGCATCAGCAGGTCCGGTTGGCGCAGCAATATCTTCGCCAGCTCGATACGCATATTCCACCCCTGGCTGAAGGTATCCGTCATACGTCCCAGCTCATCATCCTTGAAACCGAGGCCGGCGAGTGTCTTGCGGGCCCGGATTTCCGGCGGTTCACTGTGGGACAAGGCAAGACGGTCGTTCAGTTCGCTTAAACGCTCTATAAGCTCGGCATACTCAGGGGACTCATAGTCGCTGCGCACCCCCAGTTCCTTGGTAATCAGGGCGATCTCATCCTCGATGCTGCTGGTTTCGCTAAACACCGTCATGGTCTCTTCCAGCACGCTGCGCCCCCTGTTATGCTCCATCAACTGAGGCAGATAACCAATGCTGATTCCCGGCGGCTTGTCAATATGGCCGGAGCTTGGACTCTGGAGGCCCATGATGAGTTTCATAATAGTGGACTTGCCGGCGCCGTTCCGTCCCACCAGACCGATTTTGTCCGAATCGCTGATGTGAAAACCTATCTTATCAAGAAGCGTAAAGCCTCCGTAGGCCACGGTAACGTCATCAAGAGATATCATCGGCCTTGGGACACATTAAAATGGAAACTTCGAACATCAGGTACAACGGGGCGGCCACTATCAGCATTGAGAGCGGATCGGCCGGGGTAACAAGGGCGGCCAGCACCAGCACGGCTACGAAAGCATAACGCCTGCCGGCCCTCAACTGCTTGCGCGTCAGCAGGCCCAGCCGGGATAGCGCCCAAATCACAGTAGGAAACTCGAATGCCAGTCCCACAAGCAATACCGTGGAAGTGAACATCGACATATAAGAGCCTATGGTAATGGAGTTTGTGACCATCGAGCTGACACTGTAGTTCATAAAGAACTGAACGCAGGCAGGGAGTACCAGCACATAACCGACTGCCACACCCAGATAGAAAAAGCCGGTAGCCATCAGGAACGCTCCCCCTACTGCCTTTTTTTCTTTTTCATACAGGGCCGGTGCCACGAAACGCCAGATTTCCCAAATCAAATAAGGGAAAGTAAGGATCAGGGCGGCACCGAACGCGGCTTGAAGGTGTACGAAGAACTGAGCGGACATTTCCACATTAATCATTTCCAGGGAAAACGTCCAGCCCAGCAGCCGGTAAATGAAGAAGTCGGGGGAAGCTGGAAGGAAAATAAGCCAGAAAAGCTGCTTCTTGAAGATGAAACCCAGGACTGCAAAAAGACACAAGGCAAGAATTGAGCGGAACAAAGTCCCCCTCAACTCCTCCAGATGATCCCAGAAGGACATCTCCTGATCCCGGCTTCCGTCAGACACTTTCAGGCCTCCGGCTTCTTGGAATCTTCAATTTCCTTATTGACTTGCTCGTCAATCTCGTTTATTCCTTCCTTGAAGCTCTTCACTCCTTTACCGAGTCCTTTCATGAGCTCAGGAATCTTTTTGCCTCCGAAGAGGAGGAGGATTACCAAGGCTATGATGACAATCTGCCATGGTCCTACTACGCCGAGTGGATAAACTATCATATTATCAAGTGTTTATGGATTCTATAACGATTTCAGGCTGGCTTCCAGGGCTTCTATTCTGGAAAGCGCATCGGACTCCTTCTTCTTTTCGTTGTCAATCACTGCCTGAGGGGCATGGGCCACGAAGTTGGCATTGCCGAGTTTCGCCCTTACACCGGCAAGGAACTTGCGCTGGTGCTCCAGTTCAGCTTCCACTTTAGCCCTCTCCTGACCGGCATCTACAAGCCCTTCCAGAGGGACGCTGCACTTGACGGTTCCTACTATGAAACTCACTGCCGCACCTGCCGTTTCGGAGACAAACTCTGAGACGTTGGCCGACTTGGCGATAACGGGAAGCAGTTCCCTGCTCACCTTCCCTTCCAGCTGCAGTTTCAGGGGCTCCTTGGGGGCGATCTGCTTCTGTGCACGGACTGCCCGCACGCCTGCAACAATCTGGCGGGCCTCGTCGAATGCGGCAAGGAAAGCCTCATCGCAAGGGCCTGCCACAGGAGTACGTTCGTACATTATGGTCTCGCCGGGACGGCGGTTGGCCATAGAGTGCCAGAGTTCCTCGGTAATGAACGGCATAACCGGATGTATGAGTTTGAGCAGCTTGTCAAAGAAACCGACAGTCGCATCAAAGGTGTAACCGTCTATGCTGTCGCCATATGCAGGCTTCACCAGCTCCAGGTAAGTGCTGCAGTAGTCGTCCCAGAAGAGTTTGTAAATGGCCATCAGGGCATCGTTGATGCGGAACTTGCGGTAGTGGTCCTCGACCGTCCCGATGGTCTTGGAGAGAAGGTTGTCGAACCACTTGACGGCCACGCGGGCGTGCTCGGGCTGGCGGCCGTTGACATCTACCCGCCATCCGTTGACCAGACGCCAGGAGTTCCATATCTTGCCGCAGAAATTGCGGCCCTGTTCCACCTGGGATTCATCGTAAAGGATGTCGTTGCCTGCCGACGAGCAAAGCAGCATGCCCAGACGTACTGAATCGGCACCGTACTTCTCTATAAGCACAAGAGGATCGGGGCTGTTACCCAGGGTCTTGCTCATTTTGCGGCCCAGCTTGTCACGGACTATGCCGGTGAAGTACACGTTCCGGAAGGGTATGTCATCCATAAACTCGTTACCAGCCATTACCATCCTGGCCACCCAGAAGAAGATAATATCCGGGCCTGTCACCAGATCGGAGGTGGGATAATAGTAGCTGAGGTCCCTGTTGGGCTTGTGCCCGGGATGACCGGGGCGCTCCGGGTCGAATACGCTGATCGGCCAGAGCCAGCTGCTGAACCAGGTATCCAGCACATCTTCATCCTGTCGCAGATCATCGGGACCTATGGCAGGATTAATGGCACGGGCAGCCTCCAGGGCCTTCTTTTCATCTTCCTCCACAACCACGCTGCCGTCCGGCAGATACCAAGCGGGAATACGCTGGCCCCACCAAAGCTGACGGGAAATGCACCAGTCATGAGCATTCTCCATCCAATGCCGGTACACATTGCGGTACTTGTCCGGTATGAGCTTTATCTTTCCGGATTCCACGGACTCGAGGGCAGCCTTCGCAAGGTCTTCAAGCTTGAGGAACCATTGCTTGCTGAGCTTTGGCTCAATGACGGCGTCGGTACGCTCGCTGTAGCCGACGGGGGAAATATACTCCTCCACCTTTACCAGGTTGCCAGCCTCTTCAAGCATCTTGCATATCTTCTTGCGGGCTACGAAACGGTCCTCACCCACGAGAATCTGTGCGTTTCCGTTCAGTTTTCCATCATCGTCCAGAATCTCGAGTATAGGGAGATTATGACGCTGGCCTATAGCATAGTCATTAGCGTCGTGGGCAGGAGTCACCTTCAGGCATCCAGTACCGAAATCCATCTCCACGTAGCTGTCTTCTATCACAGGTATCTCCTTGTTAATAAGAGGGATGAGTACCTTCTTGCCGCGCAGCCAATGATAACGTTCATCAGCCGGATTCACGCATATGGCCGCATCCGCCATAATGGTCTCCGGACGGGTGGTCGCAATGGTGAGGAACTCGTCCGTAGGATTGCCCTTGCCGTCGGAAATGAAATAGCGGAGATGATAGAAGTGGCTCTTGGTATCCTTATGAATCACTTCATCGTCGGAAATGGCGGTATGGGCAACAGGGTCCCAGTTGACCATCCTGTAGCCATGATAGATGAGCCCCTTCTTGTAAAAATATACGAATGTGGCGGTTACGGCGTCGCTGAGCGCCGGTTCCATGGTAAACTTGGTACGGTCCCAATCACAGGAAGCGCCGAGTTTGCGGAGCTGCTGGAGTATTATTCCTCCGTGCTCTTCTTTCCATTCCCAGGCATATTTAAGGAACTCTTCGCGGGTAAGGTCGTCTTTGCTGATGCCTTTTTCCTTCAGCCTGGCAACCACTTTGCTCTCGGTTGCAATGCTGGCATGATCTGTACCCGGAACCCAGCAAGCGTTCTTGCCGTCCATGCGGGCCTTGCGGATAAGCACATCATTGAGCGTGTTGTTGAGCACGTGGCCCATATGCAGGATGCCTGTAACATTAGGCGGCGGGATAACAATCGTGTACGGCTCCCTGGAATCGGGTTCCGAATGGAAACATCTGTTCTTCAGCCAATAGGCGTACCACTTGTCTTCTACCTCTGCGGGATTGTATTTTGTATTCAGTTCCATAGTTTGCAAAGATAACATTTTTACACTAATTTTGTGGGTCTGACACAAGTAATTTTTAATATGGAAGAGAATAAACAAATCCAGTTGGAACTGAAGCCCGAAATTGCCAAGGGCAGCTATTCAAACCTCGCAATCATAAGCCATTCCCACAGCGAGTTCGTTATCGATTTCGCAACCATGCTTCCCGGTCTCCCCAAGCCGGACATCAACAACCGCATAGTTATGACCCCGGAGCATGCAAAGAGGCTGCTCAATGCATTGATGGACAACATCTCCAAGTACGAATCCCAGTTCGGCCAGATACAACTCCCGGGATCTCCCAAGGCTACTTTCAACCTTGCCGACTTCAATCCGAATGGAGCCAAATCTTAAGGCTGTAAAGGCCTTTGTCTTCGATATCGACGGCGTGATGACGGACGGCAGCGTGCTGTGCGACAGTAATGCCGAACCGCTCCGCATTTTCAATGAGAAAGACGGACACGGACTACGTATGGCCGCCCTCAACGGCTACATCCTCGGTGTTATCACCGGAGGCCATACCGAGGCGGTGCGCAAACGTATGACAGCGTATGGCGTACCCTATGGAAACGTATATCTGAAAGCCAGGAACAAGCTGAAGTTATTGAAGGAATTCTGCGAACGTTACGAGCTACAACCTGAAGAAGTACTTTATATGGGTGATGACATTCCTGACATAGCTCCGCTGAATTACGCAGGCATAGGCGCCGTACCTTGTGACGCTGTCGAAGAGGCCCGCCAGGCAGCAGATATAGTCTCCCCCATAGGCGGCGGACGAGGCTTCGTGCGCTGGATACTTGAACTAGTGATGAAGACTCAGGGAAGATGGGAATTCGATGTAGAGAAATATGAAAAAATGTTCTAAACGTATAATCCTGGGCAGCGGCTCTCCCAGAAGGCTCGAGCTGCTTAGCGGCCTGGATGTTGAATTCACCGTGGATACCGGCAACAACTTCGAGGAATCCGTCCCTGAAGGCTGCTCCCCGGAAGAAGTGCCGCTACTGATGGCCAAAGGTAAATCGCACGGCTTCCACAGGCCGCTGGAAGCAGATGAACTGCTTATCACAGCCGATACTGTAGTGGTGGTAGATGGCCGTGTACTCGGTAAGCCCCACAACCGGGAAGAAGCAGTGAACATGCTCCGCGAGCTCTCCGGAAGGCCTCATCAGGTGGTATCTGCCGTAACTTTCCGCACGGCTGAGCGCGAATGTAGCACAACTGACGTGACCACCGTATACGTAAGCCCTTTGGACGATGAGGAAATATCCTACTACATAGATACTTACAAGCCATTCGACAAGGCTGGCGGCTATGGTATCCAGGAGTGGCTGGGATACGCCTCCATGGGACACATCGAAGGTTCGTTCTACAACGTAATGGGCTTCCCGGTCCACAAGGTTTGGGAACTGCTGCAGGATTTCGCTTGATGGAGCTTCCGTCCCGTTTTACCTACCCCTTCCGTTATGTGCCGCATCCGCTTGTAGTGGAAGCGGCGCAATCGTTGATACGACGGCTTGACGGCCAGCCTGCCGACGGTACAGACGGGGAGTATCCAATTAGCGTCGGGCAGATTCCGGAGTCCGCCCTGCTTTCCCTCAGGGAAGGCAAGATGCTTGGAGTGCTGATCACAGATGCCGGCCCTATATTTGCGTTCAGCGGGCTCGCCGGAGGATGTTCGATACTGCCGGGCTTTGTGCCTCCTGTCTATGACCTTACGTCCGGTTACTTCAAGCAACGCGAGAAGGAAATTTCCGCAATGCCAGACGGGTCGGAAAAGGCAGCAGCTTCCGCCGCCCTTCAGGAATGGCTGTTCGGGCAGTACAAAGTGATGAACGCATTGGGCGAAGAAGCTTCTATAAAAGAGATTTTTGGCTTGCGCGGGCTTGTACCCCCTGGTGGAACCGGTGACTGCGCTGCGCCCAAATTACTGAATTTTGCATACAGGAACGGCCTCAAGCCGCTTGCCATGGGGGAATTCTGGTATGGCCGCAGTTCCGCCCGGGAAGTGCGGGAGCAAGGCCGCTTCTACCCTTCTTGCACCGGCAAGTGCGGTCCCCTGCTAAGCTGGATGATGAAAGGGCTCGAGCTCGAACCAAATCCGTTGGATGCCGCCGTAGCTTCGCCTGAAGAACCTCAAGTTCTCTATGTGGACGACGATATAATAGTGGTTGACAAGCCTGCCGCCATGCTTTCCGTGCCCGGAAGAATAGATTCGCCCTCCCTGCTGGACTGGCTCAGGCAGCGTTATGGAGAGTCGGTAGAAAGCTGCCACAGGCTTGATATGGACACTTCCGGACTTATGGTTTACGCCCGTTCTCTCCCCTGCAAGTCCGAACTGGAAAGACAGTTCGCCTCTCGCGAGGTACGCAAGACATACCGCGCCCGGCTAGACGGAGGTCCCTGGAATCACGGCCGTAAAGGCACCATAGCCCTGCCGATTATGCTCGACTATTATGACCGCCCACGGCAAATGGTTGACTGCCGGTTAGGAAAGAAAGCCGTTACGGAATATGAAGTACTGGAGATCCTGCCGGACGGCAGCATAGACATCCTTTTCCGTCCGTTAACCGGCAGGTCCCATCAAATACGGGTGCATGCGGCACACTCTCTCGGCCTCGGCCACCCTGTACGCGGCGACCGCCTCTACGGCAGTGATTCAGCCGACAAGCACCTATGGCTTCGCGCCTGCGGGCTTGAATTCAAGCACCCCAGGAGCGGCGAAGCTATAAGATTCGGAAACCTGTAAAAGAAAATGAGTTGGTGTCTCACGACAACAACTCATACTAACCACATAATTAATAACACTAAAACTAATAACCAATAGGCTGTGAGGAGAACCCTCATCATTCAACCCGATACAAAGGTAAGGCTTTTATTTTAATTTCCAAAATTTTTTTTGAAATTTTTTTAATATTTATTTATCCACCCTGATTTTCAGCATCTTACGATTAAACAAAATTTTCAGTAACTCTGTCACTTTGGCTCCGAAACGGCTGTTTCAGAGCCTTCTGAATTTAGAATTGTAAGTTTATTTGCAAATTCAAATAATAATTGTAACTTTGCAATCCAATCCGGTGCGTTGGCCGAGTGGCTAGGCGCAGGTCTGCAAAACCTGTCACAGTGGT
>CAMKQN010000047.1:0-15986 GCA_946414935.1 uncultured Bacteroidales bacterium | reverse complement strand
TCGATAGTCGTGCGGTCAAGGACTACGGTGCGGTTTTCCGGAGCGCCGTAGTAGTGACCCAAGTAGTGTTTGATGCACGAGAATGCTTTCTCCGGCTGGATGTCGTCAGAGTCAAGAATCCACTCTGCTGTGGACGAGAGCTGGGTGATGGCGTCAATTATGTTTTCTGCGTCGATCTTCGTCATAGCTGTGCAAATTTACACATTTAATCCAGCAGGTTGGTCATCTCACGGATCATGTCATCGTCGATGTCACGGTAGCGGGCGAATGCCTTGGAGCCTTCGCAGTGGCCGGAGAGCTTGCCGACGAGGTTCGGGTCTTTGACCTTCTTATACAGGTTGCCGATGAAGGTACGGCGGGCCATATGCGAACTGGCGATGTCGCAGATGGGATGCTGCTCAGACTGCTTGGTCCGGGGGTTGACTATGGTGACGACACGCGTGATACCGGCCTTCTTGAGGGAGGCGCGGATGAGGTCGTTGAGCTTGCCGGTGCTATAATAGGGGAAGATGGTGCTTCTGTTCGAGCCTTTGTAGCGCTCCAGGATCTCAATGGCCGTAGGCGCGAGGTATACCTTGACTACACGCGGGCGTTCCTCTTTTGTCTTGGAGGGCACGTACTGAACGGAAATGCCGTTGTCGGAGGTGACGATGTTACTCTCTGTGAAAGAGAGAAGGTCGCTGATACGGCAGCCGATGTAGCACTGGAAGACGAAGATGTCACGGGCGGCACGGAGATCTTTGTCATCGCCCATGTCCGTCTTGTACAGGAGGTCGCGCTCTTCTGTGGTGAGGTAGTAGGGGGTACCATACTTCTGGGAGCCGACGGAGTACTTGCGGAAGGGATCATTCTTGGTGTAGCCCATATCGATGCACCAGCGCCAGTATGCGCGGACTGCGCTCATATAGCTGACAATGGCGTTGTCGCTGCGTTCGCGGGGAGCACGTTCGTGCTTGGTGTGGTCCCAGGCGTACTTGTATTTCTTCACCGGTTTGAGCCCCATACGATACTTTAATTTGACGGGCTCAAATAGCGTGTGCTCAGTGCGGAAGAAGTTGTCGAGAGCGACGAGGGTGTCGGAGTTTGCCTTGTCCAGGACGATGACCTTCCCCGTGTAGAGCTGGTACCTTTCTATGATGCGGAAGACCGCGTTGTATGTATGGACACGCTCGGCGGAGAGTTTCTTGTACTTGAGGTAGTCAGCAGTCTTGTCGTTGAAGCAGACGTGGTCGATGTCTGATTTCTTGTAATTCTCGGGGAAGAGAAGCCGGTCGATAACGTCTTGCGCCCAGGTAGGGCCGAAGTCATCGATGTCTGTCTTGGCGGCTTTCTCGCCGATTCTTGCAATGATGCGGTCAATCTGAGTCTTCGCAGCGCGAGCCTCAGTGACCTCCGGCGTTTCCTTTCGGACATTGATCACGATCTTCCCCTCGACGAAGTATTTAGGGAGGATGTATGTGTGCGTGCGTGCGCGTTGGGCAACCTTCCTGGTGTTGCGGTACCGGAGGAGGATCTCGGACTTGCCGGTGTCCTTGTTCTTGATGGTAGAGAGGGTGAGTGTTATTGATGCCATAATTCCATATTTTGTTAACACCTCAAAGTTACAAAATACGGGGGACAAAATCAAGAATTTTTGTCCCCATAATTGAGCACTAATGATAATTGGATAGATTTGGCCCTCTCGCCGAACGGCTTATATTGTATTGACTAACAAATAGTTATCTTCTTATTTGTTCTCTTTCGTTTTCCCGTGTTTTCGTTTCTTACTTTCCGATGCAAAACCTGCTGAATATCAGGTTTGAGATGTCTTCGTGAGTAATGGTGCCGAATATGGCGCCGAGGGAGGTGGTGGCGGCGCGGAGGTCTTCTGAGAGGAGCTCTGAGGGGAGGCTGGAAGAGAGGCCTTTCAGGAAGGTTCGGAGGGATTCGGCAGCTGCGAGCAGGGCTGCTTGGTGGCGACGGTTGGTGACGAGGATGCCGCCGGAGGTGGAGAGGCGTTGAGCGTCTCCTTCGGAGATAGCGGCTTTGAGAGTGTCGAGCCCTTTGCCCGTAATTGTTGAAATTTCAATAAGTTCCTGTATTTTAAGGCGCTCTTTTATTTCGCTCGGGGTACAGTGGACGCCACCGGCTGAGCAATCCCGTCTGCCAGCCATTTCTGTCCCGTCGGCCGATTCCGTCCCGTCGGCCGATTCCGTCCCGTCTGCCATTTCTGTCCCGTCGGCCGATTCCATCCCGTCGGCCGATTCTGTCCCGTCGGCCGATTCTTTCCCGCAGTCAGCCAAATCTGCTGCGCCGCCGTCCAAATCGGCTTTGCTCCGGACCCATATGACCCGGGTGTCTTCCTTTACGCGGGCGCGGACCGCCGCTGCCACCGGCTCCAGTTCGGAAAGCGTTGCGCAGCAGTCCAGGAGCACAATCACCACCGAAGCTTTCTCCAATTGCTCCAGCGCTCTTTCTATACCCATGCGCTCTACAGTTTCGCCTGTCTCCCGCAGTCCGGCGGTATCTATGAAGCGGTAGTTCACGCCGTTCAGGCACAAAACTTCTTCTACGGTATCCCTGGTAGTTCCCGGGATATCGGAGACAAGTGCCCTGCTTTCCCCAAGAAGGGCATTGAGCAAGCTGCTTTTACCGCTGTTTGCAGGTCCTACTATAGCAACTGGAATGCCCTTTTTGAAAGCATTTCCCAGCCGGAACGAATCGGCCAGGCGCTCACATTCGGCAAGTGCTTCACGGGCAAGTGTTTCCAGTTTCCGGCGGTCGGCAAATTCCACGTCTTCTTCCGAGAAATCGAGCTCCAGTTCCAGAAGTGCGGCGATTTCCAGCATCTGCTCGCGTAAATCCCTGAGTTTCCGGGAGTATGCTCCTCTGAGCTGGGAAAAAGCCAGCTTGTGGGAGGCCATGGAGTCGGCGGCTATAAGGTCGGCAACCGCTTCTGCTTGGGAAAGGTCCATTTTGCCTGCTGTAAAGGCACGGCGCGTAAATTCCCCGGGACCGGCGATACGGCAGCCGGCCAAGCATAACCGCCCAATCACCTCTTCGATGATATAGGGAGATGCGTGGCAGTTTATTTCTGCCATATCCTCTCCGGTATAAGAGTGGGGAGCCCGGAAAATGCTCACCAGCACTTCGTCAAGCTCCGGTATAAGCCCGAATTTCACTCTGAACCCGGGGCTTCCGGCGGCGTTCCCGTTGCGAAACTGTATCACTGTATCGATAAGTTGCAGGCAACCGTTTCCGCTAACCCGCACTATTCCGATAGCACCGCCGGAACCGCTTGCCGGCGCGCAGATGATGTCGTCAAGAATTCCTGCGGCGTTCATAATCGGCAAAAAAATCTCTAATGGCGCCGTCAAGAGGGGACAAATCCATTCCGAGCTCCGTACGGGCGCGTGTGTTGTCGTAATACTCTTCTATGAGCAGCTGGCGGACGTTGCGGCTCGTAGCCATGTTCTTGTGCCCGTGACTTTCAATCCTGTCTCCAAGCGCTCCTACTGTCAGGCAGAGCTTGCGGGGAAGCTGGATGAATGCCTGCTTGTAGCCGCATACATTGGCCTGAAGGGCAAAAAATGCCTGGAGCGAGAGGGAGGTGCCGGTGGTGAGATAGCGGCCTCTGGCGGCTGGATTGACTATGGCTCCGAGCACGGCCGAGGCCACGTCACGTACGTCTATGAAACTTTTTCCGCCCTTTGGCGCGGCCATAAGCGGCTTGCGATATGCGGACAACAAGAGTTTTCCGGAAGAAGGCTTCATGTCGTACGGGCCTATCATGAAACCGGGCAGAAGTATTACGGTCCGGAGGTCCGGGTGATTCTCTGCGAACTCCAGAAGCCGCATCTCTCCTTCCCGCTTGCTTCGGGCATACAAAGATCCGGCAAAGGGACCTCCGAAGGCAGTATTTTCATCGGATGCCTTGTCCACGGTTCCCGGGTCCACGGTATTAGCCGAACTGACGTGGATCAGAGTCCGTCCTCCGGTTTCCAGCATCAGCCGTGCCAATGTGGCCGGCAGTTCCGCGTTTATCGGGATGTAATCGTCCAAATGGGTGAGGGACATGTCCGTGGTGCCGCTGCAGTTGACAGCCACGCCGCAACCCCAGAGATTGCTCATCAGTAGCTTCCTGTCTTCCACCGAACCTCTGACGACAGAGATTTGCCCGGGAGCGGCGCAGGCCAGGACTTCCTGGTCTATGACGGATCCCTCGCGCACGATGACCCGTACGCGGTACCCTTTCTGCAACAGCAGCTTAAGAACGTTGTGGCCAAGCAGACCGGTGGCTCCGAGCAGCAGAATCATCAGTCGAGATGCAGTTCGTGGGTTGCAATGCTGAATTCCAGGTCGTCCCCCATATGCTTACCGTAATCGTCGGAAATCTTAATCACTTTCTCCCAAGGATCCTTCGCGCTCATGCGGCAGCGGCTTAGTTTCATCACGATGTTGGCCGCCTTATAGCCGGGGATTCCGGGGTCACATGTAAGGTTGGTGCCGATGCCGGCGCTTATCTTGATGCGTCCCTTGAAATAGGCTGCGACTTCCCTGTACTTGGGGAAAGTCAGGGCGTTGCTAAAGACCAGCAGTTTGGTGCGGGGGTCTATGCCGAACTCCTCCAGACGGGCGATAATCATATCGCCTATCTGCCTCTCGTCCCCGGAATCCTGGCGGAAGCCGTCGAGCAGCTTGGCTTGTTTGAGCGTGAGCGTGCGGAGGAAAGAGGCTGTGGTAAAGGTGTCGATAAGGGCGGTTCCGAGCGCGCCGTCATAAACCTTGATCCAGTCTTCGAGTCCCAGGTAATTGGCTCTCTTATAGCCGAATACGCCACTGTGGAACATCATCCACTCGTGCGGGAAAGTGCCCACGGGGATGAGGTCGTACTTCATGGCGTAATACACGTTTGAGGTGCCGGCGCAGTATTTGGGGCAGCGTGACTTTAGCCGTACGACCACTTTCTCGTGGAGTTCGGAAGAGAAGCGGCGGCGGGTGCCGAATTCCGAGAATACCAGTCCGTCAGCGTTGGCAATGTCTATCTTTGCGTCAAGCAAATCCAGCATCTTGCCATTGTCGACCATGCAAGCGAAACGACGGTTGCGAAGCTCCGCAACTATGGCGAGGACAGGCACTTCGTAGAGCGTTACCTTGTAGAGAAGGTCGGTCACCTCGATATGCAGGTGGCCTTCCTGGTCGAGCGAACACTCGATTTTGTCGGCTTCGAAACGGAAGCCGCGAAGCCACTCCCAGTAATTGCCCGCAATGTATTTGATGCGGGAAGTAACGTATTTGAATTCCTCGTCGTTCAGGGCAAGTTCCGACAGGTCGGCGAAAGCGCCCTTCAGGTCGGCGATGAACGATTCATCATAGACTTCCTTAGACCGGTCGTTGAATGTGAACGTGCCTTCGGCCAGCGGGTAGAGCTGGAAATAGGCGTTGGAAGTCGAGAACTTGTAGAGATCTGTGTCTAAAATGCTTAGTATCATATTATTGCTCTAAATTATACTGGAAAATGGTAACCATGCGCTTTGCGTCCGCGCTGTGTTTCGTGGCATAGCCGAGGTAGAGCACCCCGTCATATACCTTCACGCCTTCGGCCTCCATGAAGCCGGTGTCGGTGATGCCGGCCGACGCTAGCGCCGCTTTGTCGGAAACCGCACCTACGTTGTAGCGCCCCACGACATTGCCCTTGAAATCAAGTACGGTGAGGTTTGACGAGGACGGCAGCGCAGGGTTTTCGTCGTTGCCGCTCCCGGAGAGAAACAATATGCGGTCGCCGCATAACTCGACGCCCTGGTTGGCGCCGGTGCCGGTAACGCCACCGTTGAGGCGTATGCTTGCCACAGGCGTCAGGCTGCCAAGATTGCGTACGGCAACGGAAGGTTTCTTCCTCGTCTCCGGAATGCCGCTTCCTTCATCTCCGCCATAGACTATCTCACGCTCAAGGGTTATGCTGGTGAGCGGCAGGGCTTTGGCATCGCTGAGCGAATACACCTTGAAGTAGCCGGTAGAAGACTCTCCGTTGGCAAGTCCCCAGACAAGGAGTCTGTCGGAGTCGAGGTCGAGAGCGGGGCAGACGTTCCGGAGGCCCGGTACCCAGTAGTGCTCGCCGCATTGTTCCGGAGAGAGTTTCGCTCCGGACTCGAAGGGGATGCGGGCTATGGTCTGCGAGTTGGTGTATTTACTGCCGTTCCAGGTGCCGTAGCTGCCCACCCAGATGTAGTCCCTGCCTGCGACCCTTTCGTGCTCCATGCTTCCGCCGTGTCCCGCAAAAGGCAGCTGCAGATACTGCTTCCCGCTATCGGACCCGACCGGCCTGCGCGTGACGTTGAGAAGGTATTTGTTGGAACCGTTGCCGACCTGAATCCCATACAGGTAGCCGTCCCCGCAAAGGGAAAAGCTCTGCATCACGGAATTGTAGCGAAGCGTGAAGCCGGAGGTAAGCACCATGGATGCGTCCAGAGGCGCCTGAACCACGCTGAAGTCGTAGTTGCCTGAGTCCGCCGGGGGTTGCCCGACGTCCGCCGGCGGCAGCACGGGAGTCACATACTTCGGCTCCTTGTAGCATGCCCAAAGCAGCATGATCGAAAGAACGACCGGAACGCGGAGCCTCATATTCATCAGTACTTGAAACTGCTTCCTCCCACGAATTCCCGTAGCAGTGAAGTAGGCGGTATCTGACGGTCGCTGACCGGTGTGAAGTAGCTGAGGAATTTCAGCAGACGGTTTGCCTCGCTGTACTCGGGACAGTTGCGCGGGACCATAGCCAGAATCCTTTCGGCGTGAAGGCGGAAAACTGCGAATTCCACGAGATATGCTGAATTAAAGAGCACGTCGGCAGTCTCCTGGAAGGGGTATATCCACTTAACCTCTGCGCGCCTGACATTGGGCCAGTTACGTATGGTTTCACGGGCGGAGAAAGCTCCCACGTTATAGTCACGAACTATGCGTCGGAGCAGGCGGTTGTCACTGGTGGGTATGCAATTGTGGTCATCCAGGGAGATGCTCACGATGGTATTGATGAACATCTTGAATTTCGCACTCTCCGGAATGTGTTCGGTGAGGGCTGGATTGAGGGCGTGGATGCCTTCTACCAGAAGCACTGTGCCGGGTGTTAGCCTGATAGTTTTGCCGTTATATTCCCTTATTCCCGTAACGAAATTATATTCAGGTACTTGCACCTCTTCGCCACGGAGCAGCCTTATGAGGTCTGCCTGCATGGCGTCATGATCAACCGTATCGAAATTGTCGAAGTCATAGGAACCGTCGGGCAGCAGGGGAGTATCCACTCGGTTGACGAAATAGTCATCGGTGGAAACCGAGACCGGCCGTAGCCCGCAGGCCATCAGTTGGATGCTGAGCTGTTTTGTGATAGTAGTCTTGCCGCTGCTGCTGGGACCGGTAATGAGCACTAAACGCAACGCCCCGCAGCGGTACCTGTTGTGAATCTCTTCGGCTATCTGGACTACCTTCTTCTGTTGAAGGGCTTCCGCTACCTGAATTAGTTCTCCTGCATGTCCGTTCTCGCAGGCATGGTTCACGTCACCCACGTTGTCCAGGTTCATTATTGAGTTCCAGCGCAGGCTCTCCCTGAAAACTTCGAAAGTCTTGGGCTGGGGCTCAAGTATGGTCAGCTTCTCAGGAGCATGCCGGTCGGGCACGCGAAGCAGCATTCCGTCCTGGTAAGGGGCAAGGTCCCATACTTTCAGATAACCGGCAGAAGGGACAAGGGCGTCGTAATAGTAATCCGGAGTGCCCTCGAGGGTATGGTAGCGTATGTAAGTCTGGCCGCTGGTCTCAAGCAGCTTTACCTTGTCTGCGTAGCCCATCCCGCGAAAAATATCTATTGCCTCTTCGGTTCGTACTTCAACCCGCTTGAAAGGTGAATCTGCTTCCACTATTTCCCTCATCCTGTGGCGGATACGCTCCACGTCCTCGGAAGTAACGGGAGAGCCTTTCTGCAAATCGCAAAAGTATCCCTTGGATATGGGACGGCGCATCTTTATCTTGGAATCCGGGTAAAGGTCGCGGGCCGCTTTGCTCAGCAGGAAACAAAGGGAACGGCAATATGCGCTGCGTCCGGTATAAGAACGGTAATCCAGGAATTCCACATTGCGGCTGTTGAAGGCCCTGTATTTCAGGCCCTGGGCAACGTAGTTGACCTTTGCGCACAGAATGTCGTACGGGCGTTCGAACTCAAATTGCGGAAGCACCTCTGCAAGGGTGACTCCTTCCGGAAACTCTTTAGTGGTTCCAGTATTCTGGCAATAAATCTTCAGCATATTTGACAAAAATAGCAAAAAATGATTAATTTTGCATCAAAGCGAAAGCGTTATGAGCGAAGTACATCTTATTAACCATCCCATGGTTCAGCATAAGCTCAGTATTATGCGTCAAAAGGAAACCGGTTCAAAGGATTTCCGCCAGCTCTTGAAAGAAATATCGTTGTTGATGGGATATGAAATCACCCGCGACCTCCCGCTTGCGGAAATCGAAATAGAAACTCCAATAAGCCATATGAAGGCATGCCGGGTGTTGGGTCGCAAACTTGCGATCGTTCCCATACTCCGTGCCGGACTTGGAATGGTGGACGGCCTTCTGGATCTTGTACCCGTAGCTAAAGTGGGCCACATAGGCTTGTACAGGGATGAAAGTACGCACAAGCCCGTCGTATATTATTGCAAGTTGCCTGAAGATATCCAGGATCGTCTGGTTATAGTGACGGATCCTATGCTCGCTACCGGAGGAAGTTCGTGCGATGCCTTGGATATGCTTAAGGAAAGGGGATGCAGCAATATTAAGCTTATGTGCCTTGTAGCTGCTCCTGAAGGCATTGCAAAAGTTCAGGAGTTGCATCCGGATGTGGATATTTTCGTAGCCGCAATTGATGAGCGCTTGAATGAGAACGCATATATAGTCCCTGGCCTGGGAGATGCAGGTGACCGTATTTTTGGCACGAAATAGATATAAGTTATGAAAAAGACAGCGTTAGCCGTATTCTCAGTTATTGCTCTAGCGGTTTTTGTCTTTTCCTGCACTAAGGACCGTTCTATAAACGGCACCTCCTGGTCCATAGACCGCTATGAGGATTATCTGGACGGGAAGGTTATGGCGGAAGGGAGTATTACAGGATTGCTCGATGCCAATTATGTGGATGGAGTGTTGGGCTTCCGCATCGACAGCTTCGATTTGGGAATCAAAACTACGCTCTTCCCGGATGAATATGATGTGAAAAAGTATACTTCAGATCAGCTTTTAGTGGATCTGTGGTACAGAGAATCAACGGATGCAACTTTGGAAGGCAGCACTTTTGTAGAGACTTTCAAGGAGCACGATATCTATTCCTCGACCAATGAATCAGGCCCTTGTTATGTGTACTTCAAGTCCGGCAAGGCTATAGAAGTGGACAAGGTAACCCTTGATGACGGCGGGTATTATTACTACGATACCTGCAGGATTTATTGCTCGTTTAATCCGGATTAGTATTAAAAGAGGCGGAGACAATATTGCTCTGCCTTCGGAACTAATAAGGAGATATTGGAAAAAGGGCTGACTAATAAGTATTTAGCCAGCCCTTTTTGCTATCGTATATCTCTCGCGGAGACTTTGCTCATATTGTCCAGCAGGTCTCCGTTGGTTTTGTATTCATCCATCAGCTGCAGCATGAAGTTCATGGCCTCAAGCGAATTCATGTCGGCAAGCAGCTTGCGCAGTATCCAGATGCGGTTGGCGGTGGCGCGGTCCAGCAGCAAGTCATCGCGTCTTGTGCCGGAAAGCACTATGTTGACTGAAGGGAATATTCTGCGGTTGGACAGGCTGCGGTCAAGTTGCAGTTCCATGTTGCCTGTGCCCTTGAACTCCTCGAAAATGACGTCGTCCATCTTTGATCCGGTCTCAGTCAGGGCAGTAGCCAGAATGGTGAGCGAACCGCCGCCTTCGATGTTGCGGGCGGCGCCGAAGAAACGCTTGGGCTTCTGGAGGGCGTTGGCGTCGACACCTCCTGTGAGCACCTTCCCGGAAGCCGGCTGGACCGTGTTGTAGGCGCGTGCAAGACGGGTAATGGAATCCAGCAGAATCACTACGTCGTGACCGCATTCTACTAGCCTGCGGGCTTTTTCCAGTACCATATTGGCTACCTTAACGTGGTGTTCGGCGGGTTCGTCGAAGGTGGATGCCACGACTTCGGCCTTTACGCTGCGCTGCATGTCGGTAACCTCCTCAGGACGTTCGTCAATGAGCAGCACTATCTCATAAACCTCGGGATGATTGTCTGCTATAGCATTGGCTATACTCTTGAGCAGCATTGTCTTACCTGTCTTTGGCTGGGCTACGATAAGGCCTCGCTGACCTTTGCCGATGGGGGAGAACATGTCCACTACACGGCAGCTGGGGTCGGTAGCGTGACCTTTGCCGAGCAAGTTGAATTTCTCGTCCGGGAAAAGGGGGGTAAGGAAGTCGAAGGGGACGCGGTCTCGGATGAATTCCGGCGTACGTCCGTTGACGTATTTAATCTTCACCAAGGGGAAGTACTTGTCGCCTTCACGTGGCGGACGGATTTCTCCGGTTACGGTATCGCCGGGCTTGAGGGCGTTGAACTTTATCTGCTGCTGGGAGACGTAGATATCGTCCGGGGAGTTAAGGTAATTGTAATCGGAGGAACGGAGGAAACCATAGCCGTCGGGCATGATTTCAAGAACTCCTGTAGCCTCCACGGTGCCCTCGAATTCGGGCATCTTGGGCTTCTGTGGACGTGGCTGCTGCTGGGGCTGCGGTACTTGCTGCGCCTTCCAGCCGTTCTGCTGCTGGCCGTTCTGCTGTTGCTGGCCATTCTGCTGCTGGCCGTTCTGCTGTTGCTGGCCGTTCTGCTGCTGGCCGTTCTGCTGTTGCTGGCCGTTCTGCTGCTGCGGACGAGGCTGTTGTGACTGCTCTCCTTGCTGGGGACGCATGGAGTGATGCCTGTCTTTCTGGCTTTGCTCCGGCTGAACCTGGGCAGCCTGCTCTTTAGCAGGAAGGACGATTTCTGCAGCTTGCTGGCTGGATTTCTTTTTGCGCGGGCGCTTGCCGGAAGCTTGCTGCCCGGACTGATCTTCGGCTGTTTTCCCGTCCTGTACAGGCTCCGGCTTTGCGACCTGGACGGATGGCTCGGTTTCAAGAGCCTTCTCTTTGGCAGGACGGCCACGCTTGCGGGTAGAAGCTGCAGTCGCCTCGGCGGGCAGGCTTTCGGCATCGACAGGCTTGGACTCTGCTTTTGCCTGCTTTGTTACCGGCTTCGAAGGCTTTGTCGCTGCTTCAGCCGGTTTTGACTCATCCTTGGCAGGATTCACGGCCGGCTTGTCCGCCGGTTTTCCGGAAGCTTTTGCCGGCTTGTCCGCCGGTTTCGCCTCGTCGGCCTTGGATTTGCGGGGACGCCCGCGCCTGGGCTTGTCTGTTTCCGGCTTAAGCGACTCTATCTTGGCTTCTGCGTCCAAAATCTCATAGCGCAGATTCTCGTCATCTGTTCTTTTGCTGAATTTGATGCCCAACTCTTTGGACAGGGCTTCGAGCTGCTCTCTGTTCATTCCCTGGAGCTCGGAAAAGCTGTGTGTCATATAAAATAAGGTATGAATGGTCCGCTGTCGCGAGAATGCGTGTGCGGAATTGTTTTGACTCTGCAAATATAGCAAATAAAAGCTAATTTCCTATATTTGCGGCATGAAAAAATGCTTGATAATCTTCTGGAGGAGCTCTCTGACTTTTCTGCTTCTGCTTGGTGTGCTGGTATGCATTTTCTCCGTATCTCCTATTTATGATTTCCGCGCTCCGGAGCCCTTTTCGGGACCGGATATATATAATCCTTACGCCGGACTGCCTTCGGACCCGGAGTGGAAAAGGGCTAATTTCCACACACATACGAGGGTGGACAATGTTTTGAACGAATGCCCTGGATACCCTGCCGAAGTGTATTCTGACTATAAGAAGCTGGGCTATGATGTGTTGGCGTTTTCAAACCATAACCAGCTTACCCGTCACCCGTTTGACAGCACTCTGCAGATTAACGTGTACGAACATGGATATGGTTTGTTCAAGCTTCATAAACTGGTGTTCAATCCATCCGGAATGATTCTGTTCGACCACCTGCTGCCGCTGTTCGTATCGCAGAAACAATGGCAGTACGATTATCTGTCAAGGAATGCCGATTTCATCGTGATGAATCACCCGGACCGCACTTGGGGCATGGGAACCCGCTCTATGCAGCTGCTTACCGGATACCGGCTGATGGAAGCCGATTGCGGAGTCTCCAGCGAGCTGTGCCGATGGGACGAAGCTCTTAGCGCCGGACATTATTCACATTGCTTGATCAATGACGACTGCCATGACTCCGGAAACCATCGCAAGATAGCGAGGCGCTGCTCTTGGCTGAGCACTCCTTCCGAAAGGTATGAAGATTTGAAAGCGACTTTGCTGAGCGGCGCTTTCTACTCGATGCGGGTCCCGGATTTCGGGGACGGTGACCGTGCGGTAAAGCTGGATGCCAATTCACATCTGCCGGAAGTGCTGTCAATAGGCGTAAAAGGGGATACAGTTTTCCTTAAACTTTCCGCTCCGGCTCATATAGAGGCAAGGGGACAGGGTCATAAACTGCTTGCAAGTGCGGATGGATGCAGTTTCGAACGACCGCTTGCAGCAGATGAGCCGTATATGCGCCTGAGCGCTTTCTTCGACAGCGGCGTGGTAATATACAGCAACGCATTTGCAAGATATGATAAGAGCGAGGAGGAGAGTCCGTACAAAGTGGCCGGCCACAGTGTGAACGTATTCCTGACCATTGTGTTCAACCTTGCCCTGCTCCTGCTGCTTTTGCTGCTGGTAAAGGGGTTGAGAGGCGTCTGGAAAGCCCGTTGAATTATCTGTTGTCCCAGTAGCTGCTGCTCTTTCTGAGCTGGAGAATGTCGGCAAGGGCCGAGGCGTTAGCGGCAATGCGGAACTGGTATGACGCCCAAGAACCTGTAGGTACCCAGGATACGGAAATATTGAAGCAGTGCAGGTCGTAGGTGAAGCTGAATTGAGTGGTAGTTATCTTCATCGCCTGCAGGTCGAAACCGGAGCTGGCAGTTATGCTCAGGCGCGGAGTCAGCTTTATGTTTCCGTTGGCTTGAACTGTCTGAGTAATGGAACTGGCAGGCTTGACTACGTCATTTTCTTTGCTGTATCTCACATTGTAGCTGAACGAGTAGCTCAAGCTGAGGGACCAGGGTGCATTGGGGTTGGTGTAGTAGAGCCAGCCGCCTGGGATGAACTCACCAGTCACGGGGTGATAGAAATAGCGCTGGTAATAGCTTGCAGCACCGTTTATGACCGAGCCGCCTATGCTGCTTTCTCCCTTGGAACCGTCATTTCCGTTTATCTCTCCTTTGCCGGAAATGGACCAGGAAGCCGATGCGCTGATGTTGTTGAGCCTTGCCAGGCCTTGCCCCTGGGTGATGGCGAACTTGTTTATTGGCCTGGCGTCAGGGCCTATCGCGTAGGGGCTGAAACTGGCGCTTCCGCTGAGTGACACTTGATTGAACAAAGAGGTGCTCATCGAAAGGTTTATGTTGCTCATCTTTAAGCTGTCTGCCAGGAAGTTGTAACTGGTGCTGAGGTTCAGCTGGTCAATCAGCTTGACTTTCTTTGTGCCTTTTCCGGTGGTGTCCGCGCTGTCCCTGACCTTTGCCTCGAGGTTGTTGCCTATGGAGATGTTCGCCGATGCCGACCGTCCCTTTCCGGGAGGACCATATATATTGCCCTGATAGATGTTATATTCGTATGTCTTTTGTTCGCCGGTATTGATGTCCTGATAATTGAGCGTGCGATATCCGTTTGCATAAGTGCCCAGCTCCGGAGTAAATGACATGGATACGGAAGGGGATACTACGTGCCTGATAGCCTGCACGGTATTATGGCTGCCGAATTGATACATACCGTAGATACGGGTGCTCATGGCAACCGAACCGGAGTAATTCTGGGTTATGCCGAATGTGTTGAATTGTGTGCCGGGAACCTCCACGACCTTGTTGCTTTCCGGGTCATATTCATAGTCCTTCTTCCTGAATTGCCAGTTCATTCCGTACGAGACCGACGGATTGACGTTGATGTATTTCAGCAGCTGGAAGTTTGGAAGGCCGATCTGGAAATTGTGCGTCATACCGTTCTGGAAGCGGTCAAGAAAACCGTCCTGGCCGAATTCAGAGGCCTTGAAATTAATCTTGTTTTGCAGGGTCGTATTGTAGCCGAACGAAATCTTTTCGTAGAATTTTTCCTTGCCCACGCGCACTTTCTTTTTGAAAGGATAGAAGGTGCTTACACCGAAAGTGATGTTCGGAAGCGTGAACGAATAGGATGAGTCTCGTGAACTCTGGGAATGCAATGCGTTGATACTCAGGTTGAATTTGCCGTTCCAGTTCCTGGAGAAGGAGATTGATGATGAAATCTGGTTCTGCAAGGCTTCGTTGACCGAGCGGGAATTGTATTTGCTGTTGGACGGGGATGAAAAATTCACCGATGCGCTGAAGTTGGTGCCGGGGTGAGCCTTTGAATCCTGAGTATGTGACCACTTGATTGCGAAGTTGTTGTACTCGTTGAACTCGGGCGTGTCCCGTTCGCCTGTCTGGTCATGTGAATAAGTAAAACCGAAACTGCCGTTGAACTTGTATTTTACCATGTAGCGGGAGTTCAAGTTCACAGCCCAGGAACCCATGGTGTAGTAGTCACCAGTAACGGAAAGGTCCAGATAGTCGCCGAAAACGAAATACATACCGGCGTCCCTCAGGTAGAAACCGCGGGCTTGCTCTTCTCCGAAATTCGGCATAAGGAACCCGGTAGCGCGCTCGGGACGCTTCGGGATGAAACCGAATGGGAGTCCTACGAAAGGCAGTTTTACATCTTCGACGACCAGATATGCCGGGCCGAAAACGGTTTTCTTGGATGGTTCAGTAATCACCTTGGCAGAGGTTAGAGCCAGGTAATAGTGTGGATGGTCCAGCTCGCAGACCGTGTACTTTCCGTCGGTCATGTTGATGCTGTGGTCCGGCATCATCTTCACCCTGCCTCCATGCATTATGGCGTTGTCTTCGTTGGTGATAATATTCTTGATGGAGGCTTTTCGGGTGTCAAAGTTGTAATGGACTTCGTCCATATTGTAGGTCTTGCCTCCCTGCGTCATCACCGGCCTTCCTATCCATTCTCCCTTCAGGGAATCGTAGATGCCTTTGGCATAGACGGTGCCGGTTTTCATGTTGTATTGCATGAATGCTGAAGTCAGCTTCAGGTCCTGATACTCCACGGATACGTCACCATAATAATATATCATGCGCTGTCCGTTCGTAAACACCTCTACGATAGAGTCTTTCGCTTGCGAAAAAGCAGGCATCTCCAGAGAACTCTTGGCCATCAGCGCCGCAGAATCGGCACGGTGCAGAGAATCGGCAATGCGAATTGAATCACGGCGTGCTATTTCCGCCGAGTCTAGCACGACTTCTCGGACAGTTTTGGGTACGGCGTTGTTGAATACCCTTCTAGCCCCCCTTCGCCCTACGTTCTGGGCGTCAAGGAGCTGTACGGATATTGCCGTCAGCATCACCAAAAAACAAAGTATTCGCGCCGTTATTCTCAATTAATAATATTTTTATTAAATTTGCGAATCACAAAAGTAACACAATTTTTTTGAAACACACAATTTACTTGTTCCTGGCCGTCTTTATCGCGGTCTTCCCGGCGAAGGCCCAGAACCTTGGGCTGCACACCGTGGTTATCGATCCCGGACATGGCGGAACCGACCCCGGTGCCGTCAGCCGTGACGGGAAGAGTTACGAGAAAACGTTTACTATGGATATAGCCACCCGGCTTTCGGAAAAGATTAAGTCGGAGTGCCCCGGAGTAAAAGTCGTACTCACCCATGACAAAGACAAGACTGTTGCTCTCAATGACCGTGCCGCGATTGCCAACAAGGCCAATGGGCAGTTGTTTATATCAATCCATATCAA
>CAMKQN010000046.1:0-16209 GCA_946414935.1 uncultured Bacteroidales bacterium | reverse complement strand
GCTGGGGCTTCTATGGAAACAGCGCCGTGTACTCAAGAGTTGGTTATTTCCGCTGCGCAACAACTTCCAATAATGCCCGTACTCACATCGTTACGCCTAAACTTGCCGGCATCCCGGACGGATACACCGCAACCATCGAGGTGACGGTTACAGACCGCATGTATGAAAGCAACGGTGACGTCGGCGTATTCGTCTGTTCCAACCTTACGATGAATTCCACCACCGACAAGACCAGCCCAAGTTTCGGCAAATACACCGGAAGCGGAGCGCTGGACAGCGGCTATGCGCTTGGTATCGGCACCGGAAGCTGGCAGACAAGGACCGTTACCATAACCGGCGTAACCAATCAGGACCAGCTCCTCATCGGCTCGCTGGAGAACATTAACGTCAGCAGCAAGAGCAAGAACCGCCACAACTTCTCGGACATTGTCGTCAAGATAGTTGAATTGAACGATTCCAACCGCACCACCAAGGTGAGCATCATAGGAGACTCCATCTCCACTTTCAAGGGCTGGTGCGACACCACCAAGGGCGGAGCCTACTATCCCAAGAGCGACGGCGACGTTTCCTCCGTTTCCGACACCTGGTGGTACCGGCTCATCTACAACAAGATGAGCACCGGCATATTCGAGAAGAACATCTCCGCCGGCAACACCACCGTCGTGCAGAACACTACCGGCGATTCAAGCGCATACTGGTACGGCTGGGATTTCGGCACACGGCTCCAGCAGCTCGGCATAGGCAATCCCGATGTGGTCCTGATCCACGGAGGAACCAACGACTACGGCCACACCAGCTGGTATGCCACATCGGAGGAATTGATAGATGGGGTTGCCATGTCTGTATCATCATTCCCGTCAAGCTCCAGGGGAGCCCTTGACGCCATCTTCGACGCAGCCGACGACGCCACGACGGTCTCGGATGCGGACGCACTCGACGGAACTAATTTCTGCTCTGCATATACCCGCCTGATCAGGATGATCCAGACAAGGCATCCTTCAGCCAAGATAGTCTGCGTCATAGGCGATTACCTTAGGGGCGGACAGGGCGATGCCATCAAGCTCATAGCCGCTCACTTCGGAGACGACAAGGTGCGCGTCGCCGACCTACTGGGAGACGGCGTTTCCATTCCCAAATACAGCAACCCCCATCCCAATGCCGCCGGAATGGCAAATATGGCGGATTACATTTACTCGAAAGTGGGCTCCTGGATTGACAAGGAATAAGCGATATGAATAGATTTCCTGCTTTCTTCGGTATCGTGCTTGCTGCAGTGTCCTGCAGCGGGGACTATATTACTTATGAGCAATTCGGCGCCCTTGGTGACGGCCGTCACGACGATATGCCGGCCATCGTTGCCGCCCACGATGCGGCAAACGAAAAAGGCCTCCCCGTTAAGGCCAGGGACGGTGCCACGTATTATATCGGCAGCGGCCTGCTGACGGCCCATATCCGCACCGATACCGACTGGGGCACGGCCCGCTTCATCATCGACGACTCGGCGATACAGACGGACCCCGTCACCCTCGACAACGTCGATTGCCCGGTATTCAAGGTGGAGTCCTGCCTGGAGCCTTATGAAATAGAAGGCCTCGGCGCCGGACTCCGCAAAGGGCAGCCGTCCCTCGGCGTTGATCTTCCCTGCCGCAGCCTCGTAAAGCTGGAGAACGAAAATCATCGCGTGTACATCCGCAAGGGCGAAAACCAGAACAACGGCGTTCCCCAGCAGGAAATGCTCGTGGCGGGTGCCGACGGCAGCATTGAGGATGCCTCCGCCATCATTTGGGATTACGACTGCATAACCAGGGCAACGGCCTGGCCGATAGACACTGTACGCTTGACCATCCGCGGGGGAGTGTTCACCACCATCGCCAACCAGGCTCCAGCGGAATACAACTATTTCGTCCGCGGCATTGACGTGCGCCGTTCCAATGTGCTCGTTGAGGGCCTGACCCATTATGTGACGGGCGAACTTGAGGAGCACGGGGCTCCGTATTACGCCTTCCTGTGGGTGAGGCAGGCTGCCGATGTAACCATTAAGGACTGCCTCCTCACACCCCACCGGATCTATTGGACCATAGGCTCGGCGGGCATCCCTGCGCGTATGGGCTCATACGACCTGGGTGCCAATTCCAGCGTCAACGTGCGCTGGGAGAACTGCACCCAGACAATCGACATCGACGACCCGTCGTACTGGGGCCTCTTCACCTCCAACCACTGCAAGAACCTTACTATGGAGCGCTGCAGCATCTCCCGTTTCGACGCCCACATGGGAGTGGAAAACGTCACCCTCAAGGATTGCAAGTTCGGACACATGGGGATGCGCTGCGTGGGCTTCGGGCGGCTTTATATGGAAAACTGTGAGGTCCACTACCGGAATTTCATCCTCCTGAGGGACGATTACGGTTCTTCCTGGGACGGAGACGTTATACTGAAGGACTGTGTCCACAAGCCTTACTCCGGCAATCCCATAGTCCTGATTGACGGAGCCAACAACGGAGACCACGACTTCGGATACCTCTGCTGCCTGCCCCGCTCGCTGGAATTCCACAATCTGCTGATAGACGACATCTGCTGCGAAGCGGTTGACCCGGTTTACATATTCGGCAGTTTCTCCAGGGATGCACATGCCAAAGGCCTGCAGCCTTATCCTGCGGAAGGGACCATTCTCATGGATGACGTCCGCACTAGCAGCGGCAAAAAAACAGGCCTGAGCACCAACCCGGACCTGTTTTCCGGCTACACCGTGGTGACAGCCAGGTAATCGATTGTTACTTAAGGAGTACGCTCTGTTCCCGTTTTACGAACTGGATGGCTATGCCGAAGGGATCCTTCATCATAGCCCCGTCGAAGCCGGGAGCCTTTTCATGCACTACCAGGGTGGCGCCCGCCTTGGTGAGACGTTCTATATCGGCATCTACATCCTTGGAAGTGAAGCCGAAGTGCAGGGTGAGCGGGTCCATTGCAGCATAATCGGGAGCAACGGGCTGGGTCTGGGCACGATAGACCTCCAGGGCCATGCGTCCGCTGGCGTCCACTATGAAGATGGTATGGGCTGCGTCGTCTTTCTTCTTGGTCACAGTAAAGCCGAGGTTTTCGCACCACCAGGCGGCGGTGGCATCAGGATCGGCAACATCCAGTGCAAAGTGCTCGATTACGAAGCCATCAGGATTTACAAGCTCGTTTTGGGGCGTGGGAGCGCATCCTGCCAAAGCAATGAGAGCAGCGGCTGCCGCAGTAGATAACTTTTTCATAATATATTGTTTTATAATCATTTATTATAGACGTCCCGGCAATCGTCGGTAACTATCAGAGGACGTGCGTCCGGCTGGCGGAAGTGGAAGCGGACGTTGGACAGAAATACGTTGTTGGCGTGCCTGATGTAGAGGCCGGAAGCAGGAAGGCTGTGGCCGAGCTTGCGGTTCTCGGGATAAGTGTCCTCCGCCTCAGGAACCTCAGCCGCCGCCATTTCTGCGGTGCCGCCGCCAGGCGAAGTGATGTCTATATCAGACAGGTAAATGTCTTCCGCATACAGTCCGGGCACTCCGGTGATGGAACTGCTCATCATGCTCTCGCATACGGCCGTGACCCCGTTTATAGTGACGCCACGCAGCCGGCTGTTTTCGCATGAGCTTCCGCGGCGGCCCATGCGTATGAAAATGGGCGTCTGCACGTCCCTCATTGAGATGTTGCTGATATTCACGTTCTCGCATATTCCGCCGTCAACCACTTCTACGGCTATACCTGAGATGACGGTAATTGGTGCGGTCACGCCTTCAATCTTTGCCGACCAGTTCCTGAAATTGCTTTCGCTGGCGGCGCGTATGGTGATATTGCTGATTGTAATATTTCTGTAGCCGGTGCAGGAGCCGGTGCCGAGCTTGACGGCGTTGCAGTTGGAAGCAGCCACGCAATTGCTGACGGCTACATTCTCGCACAAATTCTTTCCTGCCCCCTTCAGGCAGATGGCGTCGTCCTCGCAGTCGAAGATGCAGTTGGTTACTACCACATCCCTGGACTCTATGTCTATGCCGTCATTGTTGTAATTGCAGTGGGAACGTACCTTTACCCCGCTCACCCTTACTCCTTCGCAATCCGTATAGTACTGAACCCAATGGGCCGCATTCTCAAGGCGTATATCTTTGACAACCACGTTTTTACAATCGCGGAACAGGATTATCATGGGGCGGCCGGCGGGATCCGCCTTGCCGGTGTTGAACGCCGGGTCCCCGCCCTGGCCGTCTATGGTGCCAGGGCCGCTTATGGCTATGTCGCTCTGGGAGTTGGCATAAATCAGGGCGGAAAAGCGAGACCTCTTTCCGTCGGTGACCAGATGGGAGGATTCGTAGGCAGTGGTATCTGCAATACCAAGCAGCTTCGCCCCCATTTCCAGATGGAGCTCCACTCCGGACTTGAGCTCTATGGGGCCCGTCAGAAACACGCCGGCCGGCACGCTTACCGTCCCTCCGCCTGCTCGGTTCAGCTTGTCTATAACTTTTTGTATCACTGGAGCGTTGTCCTTTCCGGGCCTCGCTCCCGCCTTGGTTATGTCGATGTTGCGGCTGCCTGCAAATGCCGGTACGGCAAGCAGGATACAGGCCAATGTAAGCAGTTTTTTCATATGAGGTAAAGATATGAATTATTTACCGATTCACAAAGACTCCGCGAGTCTGGTTTTTGCCGTTTCGCTAAAAAACCGTAACTTTGAAATCTTACATTAACAAAATGGCGAAAAGTTCGGAAGATACCCCGCTGCTGAAGCAGTATTTCTCCATAAAAGCACAGAACCCCGAGGCGCTTTTGCTTTACCGGGTAGGCGATTTCTATGAGTGTTATTCCGACGATGCAGTGACTCTCAGCAAGGTGCTCGGGATGGTGCTTACGCGCCGTTCCAACGGCGACAAGGGCGATACGGAGATGGCGGGTTTCCCTCATCATGCTATAGATACCTACCTTCCCAAGCTTGTGCGGGCGGGTTATAAAGTGGCCATCTGCGACCAGCTGGAGGATCCCAAGCTGGTGAAAACCAAGCTGGTCAAACGGGGCGTGACGGAAATTCTCACCCCCGGGGTGGCCTTCGGGGAGACAATGCTGGAGGGCAAGGAGCACAACTGGCTCGCCGGTCTGCTCTTCGACGGTCCCGAGTGCGGAGCCGCCTTCCTGGATGTCTCGACCGGCACTTTCAAGGTTGCCCAGGGCAGCACGGAATACATTTCCACGCTGCTCTACAGTTTCCGTCCCAAGGAGCTGGTGGTGCAGCGCGACGTGTTCCGCAGCGTGCGCGAGAAGTATCCCGATTTCTTTGTTTCCGCTATAGATGAGTGGGCTTTCGTGCAGGAGGCGGCCACCGAGAAACTCTGCCGCCAGCTAAACGTGAGCTCGCTGAAGGGCTTTGCGATAGACCGCTATCCGCTGGCGGTATGCAGCGCGGGCGCCCTGGTGTTCTACCTTGAGCAGACCCATCACGAAGGCCTCCGCAACATCTGCAGCGTAGGCCGCATAGACGAGGGCAGCTTCGTATGGATGGACCGTTTCACCATTCGCAACCTGGAGATATTCCAGAGCAACGCAGGGCGCGAGGGCGTGTCGCTGGTCGATGTGCTGGACCGCTGCAGCTCGCCTATGGGCTCCCGTCTGTTGAGGGAGTGGCTGTCGATGCCGGTGCTGGACATCCCCGAGCTTAACGGCCGCTACGATGTGGTGCAGTTCTTCTGCGACAACGAAGAGGCCATGGAAGATGTCAGGAGCCGTATTTCCGAAATCGGAGACCTGGACCGCATCACCGCCCGCGCCGCTACCGGAAAAATCAATCCCAGGGAGATGATGCAGCTGGCCCGTTCGCTTGCCCAGATGACTCCGCTCCGGGAGCTGTGCAGCGGCACCGGCATCGCCGCCATCGACAAGCTTGCCAAGGGTATCAAAGATACCGACCCCCTGCTGGCGCGCATCCGCGCAACAATGGCAGAGAACCCCGCGGCCCAGCTGGGAAAGGGCGATGTGATTGCAGCCGGCGTGTCGGCGCAGCTGGACGAGCTCCGCAGCATCTCCAGGGGCGGCAAGGATTATCTGCTGCAGATGCAGAACCGGGAAGCCGAACGCACCGGCATAAGTTCGCTCAAAATAGGCTACAACAACGTTTTCGGCTATTATATCGAAGTGCGCAACACCTACCGGGACCAGGTGCCGCCGGACTGGATACGCAAGCAGACGCTGGTGTCCGGCGAGCGCTATGTGACCGAAGAGCTGAAGGAGTACGAAAGCAAGATATTGGATGCCGAAGGATCCATCTACGAGCTGGAGGCGGGACTGTACGGAGCCCTGGTGGCCGATGTGCAGAAACGCATCAAGGACATTCAGTCTAACTGTCTTGCGCTTGCAAGGCTGGACGTGCTGGGCAGTTTCGCGCGCCAGGCCCTGGACCGCGGCTACTGCCGTCCCGTGGTGGACAAGTCGCTGTCTTTCGACATCAAGGCCGGCCGTCACCCCGTGATAGAGACCATGATGGGCCCCGGCGGGCAATATGTGCCCAACGATATCAGCATGGACAGCCGCAAAGAGCAGATTATGGTACTCACCGGCCCCAATATGGCGGGCAAATCGGCCCTCCTGCGCCAGACCGCGCTCATAGTGCTTATGGCCCAGTGCGGTTCCTTCGTGCCGGCAAAAGAGGCCAGAATAGGCCTGTTCGACAAAATATTCACCCGGGTGGGAGCCACGGACAACATTTCCCGAGGGGAATCGACCTTTATGGTGGAAATGCTTGAGACTTCGATGATTATGCACAACTTGTCCGAGCGTTCCCTGGTGCTGATGGACGAAATCGGCCGCGGCACTTCCACCTACGACGGCATGTCCATAGCCCGTGCCCTGGTGGAGTACACCCATGAGCACGGACACGGCGCCAAGACCCTCTTCGCCACCCATTACCACGAGCTGAACGACCTTGAGAACCGCTTCCCGAGGGTGCACAACTGGCATATCGCCGTAAAGGAAGAGGGGCACGACGTCATCTTCCTCCGCAAACTGGAACGAGGCGGCGTGGCTCACAGCTTCGGCATCCACGTGGCCAGGATGGCAGGTATGCCGCAGGAGGTGATCAGCTGTGCCGAACGTACCCTGAGGGAGCTGGAGATGCGGGAAAAGCATGCCGACGCCCTCTCCAAAGACAGCGCGGAAGACGGCAGCGTGCAGCTTTCCTTCTTCCAGCTGGACGACCCGGTGCTGAGTTCCGTGCGGGAGCAGCTTGTAGGCGCCGACCTGAACAGTATGACTCCGCTCCAGGCCTTCGACCTGCTACGCAAGCTGAAAGAAGAAGTGGGAGCCGACAACGGATAAGATTATGAGACGATTCTGTATATGCATTTTGGCGGCAGCGTTCTGCTGCCAGCTCCTGATGGGACAGGATTACATTGTCCCCGAACTGGAAGCCGCCCTGAGGGAAGATCCTGTCAGGGCCGGAGGCAACTTGTATCCGTACCACCACGGAGACCTTCACGACACGCCGGCGCCCAGAGGCTACAAACCATTCTATATCAGCCACTACGGACGTCACGGCAGCCGTCATGTCGCGGGTGCCGACAACTACAATCTGGTGAAACAGGTGTTGTATAAGGCCGACAGCCTGGGCATCCTCAGCGAAAAAGGGCGGGAAGTGCTTGCGGAGACGGAGGCGGTGGAGAATGCCTGGGACGGCATGGACGGCCGCTTGTCTCCCCGTGGCGTGGAGGAACACAAAGGGATTGCCCACAGGATGGTAAAACGCTTCCCGGAGGTGTTCAAGGGCAAACCGAAGATCCGTGCGCGAAGCAGTACCGTACAACGCTGCCTGGTCAGCATGGCCGCTTTTACTTCTGCCATGGCCTCTGACAGGCCCAAGGCTGAGTGGAGTTTCGATACGGGAGAGAAGATAATGAAGATAATCGGCGACACCGGAAAGGCAACTCCTGACGTGGATGAGCTCCGCGGCACCATCAAGGAGCGCAAATGGAATATCAGCAAAAACTACGGATACGTGCTCGGGCGCTTGTTCACCGATTCCCTTGCGGCTTCCAGGCTGGTACCGGACGTGAGGAATTTCAACAGGGCCTTGTTCAGGATCGGCTCCATATCCAAGTGCTGGGACATAGAGGACCATATCATGGCGGAATTGCCGTTTGAATACCTGTATATCAAGTATTCGGATGCCGCCCACTACGACTTTGCCAAGTACGGCAACAGCGCGGAAATAAGCCGTGAGCGTTTTGCCTCTCTGAATAAACTGTGGGCCGATTTGGTCTCCAAAGCCGATGAAGCCATTGCAGGAAGCGGATATGCCGCAGACCTTCGTTTCGGCCACGACTGGCCGATCAGCCTGCTGACGGCTTACATAGGCGTGGAGGGACCGGGGTCCAAACTGTATTACAACGAGCTGGACAAGTATTGGTGGGAATGGAGGGAGCTTTGCATGGCCTCCAACCTGCAGATGGTTCTCTATCGCAACAAAGCCGGTCACGTGCTGGTGAAGTTCCTGTACCAGGAGCAGGAGCGCATGCTCCGAGGGCTTGAAAGCGTCAGCGGCCCCTACTACGACTGGGAGACCGTCCGCGCCAACATCCAAGGTTTCAGAAGATGAAAAAAGTACTGATAATCACATACTACTGGCCTCCCACAGGAGGCAGCGGGGTGCAGCGCTGGGTGAAATTCACCAAGTACCTGAGGCGCTTCGGCTGGGAACCTGTCATCTACACCCCCGAAAACCCCGAGCAGCTGGCAATGGACGAAAGTCTCCTTACCGATATACCTTCCGGCACCACCGTACTGAAGAGTCATATCAGCGAACCTTATGCCCTGTATCGCAAGTTTTTCGGCGGCTCCTCGGCAAAGAAGGGGGCCGGGGTCAATCCCTTGAACCAGCAGAAAAAGAATTTCAAACAGCAGCTGGCGGTGTTCCTGAGGGGTAATCTATTCTTCCCCGACCCGCGTGCCGGCTGGGTAAAGCCATCCGTGAGCTTCCTGTCCAAGTATTTGAATGACAACCATGTAGATGCAATTGTAACCACCGGACCGCCGCATTCCATGCACCTTATAGGATTGGAACTGCACCGGAAAACCGGAGTCCGCTGGATTGCGGATTTCCGCGATCCCTGGACGGAGATGCACTATTTCAAGCACATGGGGCTGCTGCCCTGGGTCGCCGCAAGACACCGCCGCGTGGAGCAGGAAGTGCTGGACGAAGCAGATGTAGTCATAGCCGTATCCGCCCCGGTAAGGGAGGATTTCCAGGCCAGGACCAAGACGCCCGTGGTGCTTATCACCAACGGGTACGACGAAGATGATTTTGCTTCGGGGCCTGCAGAACTGCCCGCAGACCGGTTTACCATAGTGCATACCGGCCTCTTCGCCTCCGACGGCAATCCTCTGGTACTTTGGGATGTGCTCGCGCGCAAATGTGCATCGGACAGCAATTTCAAGGCGCAGCTGCGCATCTGTCTGGCCGGGAAGACCGATCCGGAAGTGCTGGAAGCCATTGACTTGCGGGGCTTGTCGGAGAATCTGGAGAACCTGGGCTACCTGCCCCATTGGCAATCGGTGCGGCTTCAGCGTTCCGCCAATGTTCTCATATTGCCGCTGCGCCAGGAACCGGAGTACAAGAAGGCCCTCCCCGGAAAGATTTTCGAGTATCTGGCTGCCAGGCGTCCGGTCTTGGGCATTGGCCAGGAGAACGGGGCGGCGGCCGGGGTGCTCAAAGATTCCGGAGCCGGGGTAATGTACGATTGGGAGCGGGTAGAGCCGGTGCGCAACTACATAGAGAGCGCCTGGGAACGCCACTTGCTCGGCACCGACAAAGCTCCGGAAGGAGATATCAGGAAGTATTCCCGTATTGCACTTACTGAACAGCTGACCAAGATATTATGAGTTCGGTGTATTCAAGGGTGGAGTTCCGGTGCAGGAACTGCGGAGAGAACTCCGAACAGCTGGTTTACAGGCATATAGACGCCGTTGCCGAGCCCGAGCTCAAGGCCCGGGTGCTGAGCGGCGAGCTGTTTCTGTTTACTTGCCCGCACTGCGGGTTCAAGAGTCTGGCGGATTCCCCGGTGATATACAGGGATGAGCATTTGCTGGTATGCCTTTCAGACCGTAGTCTTTCTGTAGAGGGGCTGGAGGATTTGCACGGCAGGCTGGTTTCCAACGTAGGCTCTCTCATCGAAAAAGTGAAGATTTTCGATGCCGGCTTGGATGACGTGCCGCTGGAACTGTGCAAGTTCGTAACCCGTCAGGAACTCGGTAAAGATGTGGATTTCAAGTTTTTGCGCCTTGACGGAGCAGATAATGACATTATACTTGCTTACCCGGAAGGCGGGCAGATGCAGATGCTGGCTATAGGCTTCAACGTGTATGAAGACTGCCGTGCAATCGTTAACCGCAATCCTGCCTTGCTTGAAGGAGTCCACGGCCTTGTGCGTGTGGACCGGCAGTGGGTAGAACAATTTTTACGCTGATGAAAAAGAATCTTCTGATATGTCTGGGCATAGTGCTGGGATTCCTGGTGCTGTCGTATGCCTTTGTACCTCAATTGCTTGAAGGTAAAATTGTGAACCAGGGAGACATTTCCGGATGGACCGGGATGTCCCAGGAAAAACGTACTTGGGACAAGGCTCATCCCGACAGCCCTGCCGCCTGGACCGGTTCTATGTTCAGCGGCATGCCCACTACCTCCATTCAGAGCTCTACCAAGGGCGACTGGACCCAGAAAATCTACGACCTGTTGCTTACGGGAAAGCGTCCGGCTACCTATCTGTTCATTTCCCTGCTTGGCGCCTTCCTGCTCATGCTGGCTTTCGGAGTGCACCCCCTGATTGCCGCCGGAGGGGCCGTGGCCGTGACTTTCTGTTCGTACAACATACAGATTATCCAGGTAGGGCACAATACCAAGATGCAGGCGCTGGCCTTTCTCCCGTGGGTGATGGCTGCTATTGTATATTGCTATAAATCAGCCACAAACCTCAAGTCGGGGAAGGGTCTTGCCAAAGTAGTACTTGGCGCGGCTTTGTTCGGGCTGGCTTTGTCCATGCAGATAAAAGCCAATCATCCGCAGATTTCCTACTACCTGGCGCTTATGATTCTGATCTATGTAGTAGTGCTCTTTATTTCTCTGCTGGTGCAGCGCAGGAAGGAGCCCCGCACCGAAGGTATCACGCCTCTCAAGGGCTTCTGGATCGCTTCCGCCCTTCTGCTGGTGCTTGGCCTGGCCGGAGTGGGCACCAATGCTATCAAGCTGCTGCCGACCTGGGAGTACACCCCGTATTCGATGCGTGGTGGCACCAGCGCTTCCGCTTCCGACGGAGAGTCCCGCAAAGGGCTGGACCTGGGCTATGCCACTGCGTGGTCGTATGGCTGGGAGGAGTTGCCCAACATGGCCATTCCCAATTACAACGGCGGTGCTTCGGCCGGTCCCTTGAGCATGAAATCGGAGACCGTGCAGCTGCTGAAGCGCGCCGGCCAGGGAAATCTCAAGCAAGTCAGCCGTAACCTGCCTACATATTGGGGACCTCAGCCGTTTACCGCAGGTCCCATGTATATGGGTGCCGTGACCATTTTCCTGTTCATCCTCGGCCTCTGCTGGTGGAAGGGAAAGGAAAAATGGTGGGCGGTGGCGGCATCACTTCTTGCCGTGCTCCTTGCCCTCGGCAGCAACTTCTTGTGGTTCACCAAGTTGTTCTACGATTTTGTGCCGCTCTACAATAAGTTCCGTACCGTATCCATGGCCCTGGTGGTGCTGCAGTTTACCCTGCCTGTGCTCGGATTCCTGCAGCTCGACGCCATTGTGAAGAGTGCGGAGAGTCCCCGCGAGCTGCGGCGCAAGGTGCTCATTGCCGGCGGAATATCGCTCGGCCTGCTGCTGGTGCTGGCGCTGATACAGAGCGTCTCCGGAAGCTTCACCGGGGCCGTAGATAACGGCCAGCCGGACATTCTGGTGGATGCTCTCAAGTCCGACCGCTACAATCTGCTGTGGGCGGACACCCTGCGTTCACTGGGCTTCGTAGCTGCCGCCGTGCTCCTTTTGCTCTGGAACAAGCGTATGGCTGCCGCCGCCGGGGTGTGCCTGCTGGTGCTTGCGGACTTGTTCATCCTGGACAAGCGCTACCTTGGCGCCGACGACTTCGTGAGCCCCAAATCGTTCCAGGGCCAGTTCAGCAAACGTCCTGTGGATGAATACATCCTGGCCGACAAAGACCCGTCCTACAGGGTGCTGGACCTGAGCGTAAACGTGTTCAACGACTCTCATCCTTCGTACTGGCACAAGAACATCGGCGGTTATTCGCCCGCTAAGCTGCAACGCTACCAGGAGTATATCGACGCCCGTATCGCACCGGATATTTCCCGTCTTTCAAAAGCTCTTTCCGGGGCGGCTACCGTGGCCGAAGCAGAGGCGGCACTGCCTTATCTGGAGAGCCTCGCGTCCCTTAACTGCCGTTATATCATCCTGGGTGCCGACAATCCGCCGCTCCGTTATCCCTATGCCAGGGGCAACGCCTGGTTCGAAGATGCCGCCGGCGATATCGAGCTGGTTTCATATTCGCCGGACAAGCTGGAGTACCGCTACTCAAGCGACGGCGGCGGCAAGGCGGTTTTCAGCGAGGTGTATTATCCTGCCGGATGGGTGGCCAGGCTGGAAGACGGACGGGAGTTGCCCATTGAACTGTATGACGGCGGATCAGACGAGCTCGGCACCACTGCTGCCGGCCTGCTGCGTTGCGTCGTGCTGCCTGCCGGCGGGCACAGCCTTACCATGAGTTTCGAGCCCCGCTCCTATGCCAGGGGAGAAGCCGTTTCCCGCGCCTGCTCCATCCTGCTCATACTGCTGGTGCTCAGTGCGATAGCGTATGCAGTCCTGGCCGGCGGAGCTATTTCTTTATCAAGAAGTACCCCTCGTCGATAAACCGGCAGATGTCCCTGGGGAGGTCGGTGCAGATGTAGTCGGCCCCGAGCGCGTACGACAGAGCCACGTCTGTGGCGTCGGCGTTCGGCCACAGATTTATGAGCATACCTTCCGCGTGGGCCTTCTCCATCTCTTCCAGCGTGGTGCGTGCCCTGTGACATGCCAGCCTCTTGGTTCCCACGCCGGCGGCCATGGCCCTGGTCTCTTCGGTGTTGCCCAGGGAGGTAATCAGCATGGTTTCCGCATCCGGATGATGCTCTTTGATGTACTTCAGCACTCTTGTATCGAAAGATGAGAAGATGTACGTGGAGCCTTCCGGGCAGGCCTTGGTCACGGCTTCATATACGTCTTCGGCATATACGGCAAGAATATCCTCCGGGTACAGGTCTTCCCGGCTGGTCTTCATTTCGAACTCGACGTACAGTCCCTTGTACTTTCCGAACAGGTCAAGCACCTCGTCCAGGGTGGGAATGCGGTTGCCCTGCTTGGTGCGCAGCGGACGTATGTTGCTGTAATTCATCAGCTCCAGCGTTCCCTCGGCATTAACGGTGCGGGATATGCTGAAGTCGTGCATGATGACGTATTTGCCGTCGGCGGTACGGTGGATGTCCAGTTCGTATCCGGTGATGCCCTCTTCCAGGGCGCTCTTGAAAGCGGGAATGGTATTCTCGTCTGCTTCGAAGCGGCCTCCGCGGTGGGCGACGAGACGACAGGTACGCTGGCGGCCGGCGGTCACCTGAGCCTGTACGGCGCAGGAAAAAGAGAGGATAGAGATTGCCGTGATGGCGGCGAATAATACTTGCCTCATATCAGAAGTGTTTGCGCAAATATAACAATAAATCACTTATCTTTGCAGAAAAAGAGTATGGCAGACAACGACTGGAAATCCAGGCTCGGAGTAGTGTATTCCACCAATCCGGACTTTCAGTATGCGCAGGAAAGCGATTCTGTGCAGGAGGAGACTTTGCCTCCAGAGAAACAGCGGCTGATTGTGCGTATAGACCGCCGCCAGAGGGCCGGCAAGCAGGTGACGCTGGTAGAAGGCTTCGTGGGCACGACGGAGGACCTGGCCGCTCTTGCCAAGATTCTCAAGACCAAGTGCGGAGTAGGCGGCACGGCCAAAGAAGGAGAGATTACCATCCAGGGGGATTTACGGGATAAAGTCACCGCCCTGCTGCAGTCTATGGGCTACAACGCCAAACGAGGAAACTGATGCCCGATTTGTTCAAAGGAGGAAGCCTGGAGATGTCCGCCGAGCCCTTGGCTGCACGTGCGGCGGATCCTGCATGGAGCGACTGCATCGTAAACCAGGTTGTGGTGATAGTTACAATAGTGCTTTTCCTGATTGAACTTTCAAACCTGCTGAGAATATATCCCATGCTGTTCCGCTGTCTGAGCCGCTGGAAGGGCAATATTGAGCTGGAGCATAGTGTGAGCATGGCAAGGACGCGCAATACCGTGGCTCTGGTGACCGCTCTGATGCTGGTGCTGGTTGCAGACCGCTGGAAGCTGGTAAATCCTTCGTTCAAGCAAGCCCTGGCTCTTGAGTGGCAGCTTGCGGTAAGCGCCGGACTGATAGCCGGATATGTGCTGCTGCGCCGTCTGGCTTACCAGCTTACGAAATACAGGAGTAGCACCAGTGAATTCGCATCTACTCTGCGGCACGTATTATTCAATTACCAGATTTTGCTCACTTCGATGATGGTGTTGTCGGCATTGCTGCTTGCCGGTTTCCGTCTGCCGGAGAATGTCCTGCGGAGTGTTTTGTATGTGGAATGCATTGTTTTTGCGGTGCTTTACTTACTTCGCACCGGTCAAATTTTCGCTTCCCGTTGCAATATTTTTACAACTATTTTGTATCTTTGCGCCCTCGAAATTCTGCCGCTTGGCATTTTGATTTTCGTTTGCACGTTATGAAGATACTGATATCGCAAAAAGCTCCATCCAACCTAAACATTTACAAGGCGTTGGAGGAGAAATACGGAGCCACGCTCGAGTTTCACCCGTTCTTCCTCATAGAGCCGCTTTCGGCCAAGGAATTCAGGGCTCAAAGGATAAATCTTCCGGACTACACAGCAATAGTTTTCTCTTCGCGCCATGCTATAGACGCTTACTTCAAACTCTGCGAAGAAATGCGGTTCAAGGTGCCGGAGACCATGAAGTATTTTTGCACCACCGAGCTCGTAGCGTTGTATCTGCAGAAGCATGTGGTTTACCGTAAACGGAAAATTTTCTTCGGAGACGGTACCCCCCAGAGCGTGGTGGCGCTTATAGGCCCCAAGCATAAAGGGGAGAAGTTCCTAATCACTACTTCGGACGGATCCAACACCGTCCCTCTCAGTTCCTTGTTCGAGAAGGCCGGCCTGGATTTCACTGTGTCCGTGATGGTGAAGTCCGTGCTGCAGGATCTTTCTGAAATAAAGCTGGAAGACTATGGAGCCCTGGTGCTCTATAACGCGTACGACCTCAAGTCGTTGCACGCTTCGTTCCCGGACTGCGACCTGAGCGGCACGGCACTCATTTCCTACGGCCGTGGCATTGCGGGCGCGCTGAAGAGCGAAGGCCTGAAAATAGCCGTCGAGGGTCCTACGCCCGAAATCCAGTCAGCAGCAAAGGCAATTGACGTTTTTTTGAGCTCAAGATAAATTGCAGGCAACACTGCCAAAAGAGGAGAGGTTGTCCGGAAAGACGGCGATCGCCGCTCTCACCGGCAAGGGAAGATGGGACCATACGCCCCATCTTCGTTGTTGCTGCCTGAGCGGGACCGGCACCGGGCTCAACCGCATTATGGTGTCCGTGCCCAAGCGTTTGTTCAAGCGGGCGGTGAAGCGTAACTTGCTCAAGCGCAGGATGCGGGAGGCCTACCGTTTGCAGAAGGACTTGCTGCAGAGCCCCGGACACGACCTTCTTTTCGTTTATAACTCCGCCGACATCGTCGATTTCTCCGTAATCCGGGAGGAACTGGCGGGTCTGCTCCGTAAGAATGGGAAATGAGTGCCGGTGAAGTGGTGAAAAAGGTGTTCAATGCGCCTTTTATCTTGTTGATACAGTTCTACAGGCACTGTATATCTCCCTTCCTGCCGTCCAGTTGCCGCTATACCCCGACTTGTTCGCAGTATGCTCTTGAGGCGTTCCGTAAGTACGGGCCCATAAAGGGGTTCTGGCTGTCGCTGAAGCGTATTTTGCGCTGTCATCCGTGGGGGGGGGCAGGGTACGACCCGGTGCCCTGACTGGCACCGGGTCGTGAACGACCTACTTCCCCCGCGCTGACGCGCTGCCCCCAGGGGCGA
>CAMKQN010000045.1:0-16270 GCA_946414935.1 uncultured Bacteroidales bacterium | reverse complement strand
TTTATGAAAAAGTTTGTTTTACTGGCAGTTACAGCCCTGGTAGGGCTGACTGTCTTCTCCTGCAAGCAAAAGGAGATTGAACCCGAAGATGCCCTGAGCATTGCCGGGACTACTATCACGGTAGGAAAGGAAGCCGCAACTCCGGCTGTCACTTTTACCGCTAACAAAGCCTGGACAGCCCAAAGCGATTCCCAGTGGATTGTTCCCGACCAGACTTCAGGCGAGGCCGGAACCGTCAACCTCAAGATTGCAGTTGCCGAAAATGACACTTGGGCCGAGAGAAGCGGCAAGGTAACCGTTGCCGTGGGCGAGCTGAAAACCGTATTTACCATCGTTCAGGGGACAGAATCGATTATGGAGTCCGCCCTTTCTTTCAGCATTTCTCCCGACGCTCAGGACATTCTGGTTCCTGTGAAGACCAATCTGACGTACACTGTGACTCCGGCTGCCGACTCGCCCTGGATTACCGTCGTCTCTACCAAGGCTGCGCCCCAGGAAGGAACCATAAAGATTCACGTTGCAGCCAATACTGAGCTTGCTCCTCGTACCGGCAGCTTCGTGATTGCAGCTCCCGGTTATTCCCAGACTTATACAGTGGTGCAGGATGCCTCCTGGACTCCCGCTGAGAGTGCATCGGCTATCTACATTGCAAACAGCCAGTCTATCTACGACAGCGAGACATGGGCTATCAACCTTCATCAACAGTATGTGGTGAAGCTGGCAACCGAGGCTGGAGACCAGGTCACCCTTGTCCTTAACAAGAAGGGTCAGGACCAGAACGGCGTATTCCAGTTCTTCCCGGTGGACAAAGTCCCTCAGGGCAAGTTCGAAATCGACGCTTCCGGCAAGAAGGATGACAACACATTCTCTATCATGTCTTCTGACGGCAGTGAAAAGTACTACACCGGAATCATCGCTGAGGGCAGGGAGATTATCGTGTATGATGGTGAAATAGTCGTGGAAGAAGCAGACGGCAACTACACCATTACCGCTATACTCGTGGATGCTACCGGAGCTCAGCACAACTATTCCTATGTGGGTCCTGTCGCCATTTCCACCGATTTCTTCGGCGGCCAGTCCGAAGTCAACTGGAAGAATACCTTTAACACTCACTTCACCACTAAGGCCAACGGCTGGTATGTGAGCTTCTACCATCCCCGTAAGAACCCTGCCGACAAGAATGAAGTGGCCTATTCGTCATTCGAGTTCTACTCTGCCGCAGGAGATGTGAACCTCGAAGAATTCCCTGTGGGAACTTATACTTTCGGAGCCGCAGAAAATGACCCCGGCCTCAAATACAAGAACGGTATCCTGAAGGCTGATCCCGGCCTCCTTGCCAGCGCGAGTGTTTCCCTGTACAATGAAGCCGGTGGTATTACTTATACCAATATCGCTGCGGAAGGTTCCAAACTGACTGTCTCCAAGAATGCAGACGGCACCTACAATTTCAAGTACTCCGCGACCGTTACTCCTTATCATTATGATGAGAGCTACAATGTTGTAAACGGCGACCCTGTCCAGGTAAGCATCGACATCGATACTCCTCTCGGCAAGGCTACTGATACCCAAACTCATCCTTATGACGACGGTGACGATGTGTTTGCAGGCCTGCAGGGTCCGGCAGGTTCAGTCTATGTGGGATACTGGTACGGCGGGAACATAGGTGTAATGGAGGACGGCACTACTATGAAGCCTGCAATTCCCGATACTCCTTGCAACGTATTCTCCTTTGGCTCCAATTCTCAGTTCAACGGTGCCTGGTCCATGATGATTGCAGTTATTTCCGACGGTGGTTGGAATTATGTAAAGAACTACCCTGAGAACAATCCCCGTTTCACGAACAATCCTGTTCCCGACGGTACCTATACCTTCGGAACGGAAGCGAAGATTGGTGCGTTGATACCTTTGAGGAATAATACTGCATCGAGATGCTATGTCACGAACACATACACCAACACTACTTATTACCCTGTGTCCGGCACTGTTATCCTCAGTAAAGGAACTATTGCGGTGGATCTTGTATGCAAGGCTACGGCGGCTTCACTTGAGGGGAGACCCAACAGCCCGGAAAGCATCCATATTACCGGTGGCGGTGATTTCACCTGCTCATATCTGCAGGACTACAGCGCCGTGAGCCGCGTAAAACCGCTTTCCATCAACTCACCCGTCCCCGTTGAGTAGTAGTAACTTATTATCGCTTTTAAAGGGCTGGCCGGACAAGAATGGCCAGCCCTTTTGCATATAAGCAAAAAGCGCTACATTTGCAGTATGATGAAACATCCATATCTTCGGGCATTAAGAATTACCTCAGTTCTGACGTTGGCGCTGACATTGTCATGCACCGGCGTCCCTGGCGGGAAAACCAAGGCCGGAATGGTTTGCGAGCAGCCCGCTTTCTTGCAGCCTGGTGATACAATAGCGTTGATATCACCGTCTTACCATACCCCTATGGAAAATGTAGATACGGCCGCTATGATTCTCCGGGAATGGGGATTCGTGCCTGTAGTGGGCGCAAATGTGGGGAAGGTGTATCTTGGCCATTATGCCGGTACGCCAACTGAGCGTCTTGCCGACCTGCAGTGGGCCCTGGAAGACCCTTCCGTCAAGGCAATTCTCTGCAACAGGGGAGGTTACGGAACGATACGACTGGTGAACATGCTGTCCGGGGACCTGCTGAAGCAGCATCCCAAGTGGCTGATTGGATTCAGCGACATCGGTACTTTGCACGGTATTGCAACCCGTGCCGGCGTGATGAGTATCCACGGCACAATGTGCTCCCTGCTGGCTAAGTCGAAAGGGCAGGACATGACCAGTACGCTGCTCCGCGATTTGCTCACAGGATCTGTTCCCGAGTATAAACTTCCCGCACACCCCCTCAATATCCAGGGCCACGCCAGCGGTATTCTGGTGGGGGGCAACTTGTGCACCTTCTCCCCGATACTCGGCACCGTTGCGGATGCTACCATGGAGGAAGACATCATCCTTTTCATAGAAGAAGTGGAAGAAAATATGAGCCATATAGACAGGCTCATCAATTCTTTGGCCCTTAACGGGGTTTTCGATCGCTGCAAAGGGGTCGTGCTGGGGGAATTCACGGACTGCGAAGCCAACCTGGACTACGGCAGCGTGGAAGAGATGATTTGTTCCTACCTGAAGGATTACGGCATACCGGTGCTATGCGGCTTTCCGGCCGGACACGATGCGGTAAACCTTCCCCTGATCATGGGAGCGCCGGTCACTCTGGATGTCACTGAAGCCGGGGCACGCCTGACTTTCAATGTGGAAGGCGCCCGGAAACAGATAAAGACCGAAGACGCCATAGCCGAAGCGGCGCTGCGGCAGAAGCGGTAGGCCTAGTCCTTCATGCGCATACGGTATAAGGCTTCCAGGAAGTAGTAGTCGGCATACGTGAGCGGCACATCCACCTCTTGCCCTTTCATATAGTGCCCAGTGCTGTGCTTGAGCAGGAAGCCGCTAAGCTCTCCCGGCAAGGCGAGGTAGCGGGGAGAGGATAATTCAGTGACAATTGCTCCGGCCATACTTGAGCATTTTTCCGCCAGTGCTTTGTCCGGTTCCAAGCTGCCAAGTTCTGTAAATCCACATGCCATCACGGCCGCGGCGGAGGCGTCGTCCTGTGCAGACAGGGGCTCAGGGGCATTGAAGTCCCACGCAGGCACCGGCTTCCCCTCCAGAAGCGGAAGGAGGAAGCGTGCTACCTTCCCGGCCTGTGCCAGATACCGTTCTTCTCCGGTCTCCCTGTACATCATAGTGAAGCCGTAGAGCGCCCAGGACTGGCCGCGGGACCAGGCGGAATCGTCGCTGTAGCCCTGTACCGTTTTCTTGACCAGTACATTACCGCTCCCGAGGTCGTACTCCAGGAGATGGAAAGTAGAACCATCTTCCCGGAAGTGGTTTGATATTGTCTTGTCGGCATGGGACTTGGCAATTTCCATCCATTCGGGCACGCCGAACTGCCTGGAAGCAAATGTGAGGAGTTCCAGGTTCATCATATTGTCTATGATGACCTTGCTTACCGGCCTGCTGCTGTTCCAGCTTTTTATAGTCCCGGTGACGGGAGAGAAACGTGAGGCCAGAAGCTCTGCAGCCCTGTGAATGGCGGGCAGGTATTTTTCATCTTTTGTAATCTTGTAAGCCAGACCTGCGGAGCACATGATCTGGAAGCCTATGTCGTGGTCCCGGTAATAGGAATCTACGTCCAGCATGGGCTCGGTAAACGATTCCGCCATAGCCCGTACGTCATCCCGTCCGCTGAGCAGGTACGAATACCAGCAAGTTCCGGGGAAGAAACCGCTGGTCCAGCGCTTGAGGTCGGAGCATACCAGTTGCCCGTTTTCGAAGGTCTGCGGCATTGAGCCGGGAGCTACGGACCCGCCGAGGATGAGGCACTGGTCCGCACTGAGAGCAGCTGCATAATCCTCCGGACGGGGAGCGAAGTCCCCGAGCTGCTGAATTTCTATAACAGGTCGGTCCAGTGTCGTCCGGCTCGAGATGCAAACATTCTTCTCTTCCCCCGCGAGCAAGGCAAAATAATTGTCGGAGTAGCTCGCCGGCAGGATTTCGTTCCCGTTCCGGTCTTTGAGCACAAGCCGTACCAGGAGTGCAGGCACCGTGTCGTCGTTGCGAAGTTTTACCGACACTTCTTTGCCGCCGGCACTTTGCTTTTGACTCAATTTCGCAGCCCTGAGCGTACGGAGCGCCTTCAGGCTGCCGGAGCGTTCCTCCGGAATCATATAAAAGTTTTCCGACAGCAGTTCACCTTCCGCAGACTGCAACCGCAGTTTAAGCAGCAGGGCCGGCTCTCCGACGGGTAGGTCTGCGGCAAAACAGGAGATGGTTGAATCGTCCGGAGAGCTCACGGTGGCTGACCGCTGTGCGAGCGCTTCGCCGGAGGCATCGTAAATGTCGAGCCTGGCGGTCAAGCCTTCGAGGTCTCCGCCGCAGATATTGACTACTTCCACCTCCTTCGTGCTCAGATTGTACTGTATGTGCAACGGCTCGCAGGCCTTCTTGCATCCGAAGAACGCGCCTGTCGGTTCAAAATAATAGTCGTAGGTGCAGAATACCATCGACGGCCAGCTGGGGTGAGTCATCCACAATATCATTCCGTTGCGGCCGGAGGAATTGGAGGACTCGTAGATAGCGCGGCATCCTTCGTAATTGAGCCATTGCGACAGGAAACAGTGCTCCTGTGCTGATGCCGGCCTGCCCCAGGCAACGTCCAGCAGGCGCTCGTACGTCTTTACGCTCTGGGCGCCGTCCGTGGTGAAATCGTGCTTGCCCCACAATTCGCCTATGGGCCAGCGGTCCTGCGGCGGGAGCATCCTCTGCAGGCTCTCCCAGGTCGGAGCGTTGGGCAGCCCCCTTTCCGAGTGGAGCTTCCCGCTCTGCTTCGACCAGTAATCCGCAAACGGGATGGCATTGTAAGGGCCGTGGCCGCTCACGATGCCGTCGGCAGAATTGGAGATGTAGAGCATTCCGGGATGCAGGCGGGCAACGATATCGTCCCTAAGCGCCCTGTCCAGCGTTGCCGGTGGATCGCCTTCGTTGCGGCCGCAGTAGAGCGCCAGGCAGGGGTGACGGCGTATCCTCCGTACCCAATCGTCGGCGTTGGCAAGGAACATACTCTCGTCGTCCGGGTCGGGGCCGTCGCTGGGGTTGGCCAGCCAGAAATCCTGCCAGACGGTAACCCCGTAGCGGTCGCAGGCGTCGTAGAACTCCTCGTCGCCTATCTGTCCCACCCAGTTGCGTATCATGTTGATATTCATCTGCCTATGGTAGTCCAGGGCTATGTCGTACTTTTCAGCAGGAAACACCAGGTTGTGTTCGGAGAAGCCCCAGTTTCCACCCTGAGGGACGAACCTGCGGCCGTTGATGAACAGCTTCAGGGAGCCGCCGGCGCTGTCCCAGCCCATCTCCCGTATGCCTGCCTTGAAGTGCAGGGAGTCGGAAGGTACGCCGTCTATGCTGACGGCGAATCCGGCATCATGCAGGGCCGGCGCCCCGTATCCCACCGGCCACCAGAGGTCCAGCCGGCAGTCTTTCAATTGCGGGAAATCCGCGGGCGCGAACGATATTTCGCCGTCGGTGGTGAGCTCCTTGCTGAAGCGCAGCTCGCCTATCCATCCTTCGAGCGTCACTTTGCCGGCAGTGGCGCCTATGCCTTTCACGATGACAGACGGGGTAATGCTGGAGCTGCCGTCGGGATTGACCTTCGAGACGACCAGCGGGTCCGACACAGTCACCTGGCCTTTTTCGATTAGGCGTACGTCATTCCAAATACCGCAGTTGCGGCCGCGAACCGTGGTCATCCAGTCCCAGCCTATGCTGGCGTGGAAGGTGGGGTTGTCGGCCCCGAGCACCCCGCCGTTGTATCCTGTCCACTTTGCGGTCTTTTCCTTGACAGCGCCGGGATGTGCGTTGCGTTCGGTCTTGACTGCCAGTACGTTAAGGCCGTCGTGCAGCAATGAGTCCACATCGAAACGTCCGCGTGTGAATGCCCCCTCGATTCTGCCCGCCTGCCTGCCGTTGAGCCAGACGTCGGCCTTCCAGTTGATGCCGTCGAATTCGAGTACGGGGCGTCCGGAGCCACGATGCCACTCGAATTCCTTGCGGTACCAGAAATCGCTGTTGAAGTAAGAATCGGATATCTGGCTCCAGTTGTCACCGTAACCGGGGTCGGGCACCGCTCCTGCGGCTATATAATTGGCCAGTACGGTCGCCGGGACGGAGGCGGGGAGCCATCCTTCGGTGAGGAATCCCGGCAAGGAAATATCCGCTCCGCCGGCACTGATTTCCGAGGCGCGCTGAATCTTCCAGCCGCCATCGTCCTTTAGGGGTAAGTCCGGGCCAAGCACGTCTAGTTCTGTCATGCAGATGCGTGCTGCCTTATCGTTGTGCATGCTGAGCCTGACATAGCGCCAGCGTCCGGGACTGAATGCCTTCCAGGACTCGCCGTCTTTAGATACCTCGACACTGAAACTGTCTGGCTTATATATCCAGTGAGGCTGTACCGAATTGACTTTGCGGACAATGCCTAGATCAAGCATAAGCCATTCATCCTCAGACTCTTCGCTTATCCAGGCGCTGGTGAAGTGCTCGGCCGGAAGGATGCCCTCAAGTAGCTTGCCATCATGGTAAAAGGCTACATTCTTCACGCGCCAGCGGCCTTCGTGAGGGAAGGTGAGGCAGAGCCGTATAGCGCCGTCCGAGCCTGCCTGCACAGGCACGGTTGCGTTGTGCTCAGGGCCTCCGCGGCCTCCTTTCAGCGCTTCCTGATACAAAACTTCCGCTACGTCGGCTTCCACTTTGTATCCGTGGAAGCGCCATTCCAGCCAGCCTTCCGTGCCGGTAACGATGTTGCGGGAGTTGAGGTCACCGTCTAAGGCGTTTTCCCTTTCCACACGGTTTACCGGCCCGTCGGAGGAAATAACTTCCAGGAATGCCGGGACTCCATCGAACAAGATGCCGTCGGTGACGAGCTGTGCGGTAAGGTTGAAGTCGTAGCTGGATGAGGCTGTTGCGGTCCGGTGCAAGGCTATGTTTGCTTCAGGAGCAGGGGTGCAGGCCAATAATGCAACGGTTAGGACAGTGAGCGGTAGCAGAGATTTCATATTACAAAAATACACATTCTTACGAGAATGCCCCTGATTTGTTATTTTTTTTCGGGGACAAGGGAGAATAATGTGTACAATGGTGGTAAGGTATTATCAATATGAAAAGAACATACATTTCGCCCAAGGCGGATACATCGTGGCTCAGCCTTGACCAATTAATCGTCGCAAGCGCAGGTTGTGTCTCCCCCAGTCTGGAGGAGGACGACTACATTCGAAAGATTCTCTCGGTATCCGGCGTCGTGGACTTGTACGGGTTAGAAACCCTCCAGCAGGAATTTTCTCAGAGATAGATGGGTTATTCCGTTCTCGTCCCGTTCCGTCAGGAGCGGAGTAGCGCTGATAACGTATTTCGGATGATTGTCACGGATTTTCTCTAGCGGACCAAATTCTCTATGGCGTGTTGATTCATCTGAGATGATGTAACTTGCCTGTACATAAACTGTCTTCCCGGGCTTTGTGCAAACGAAATCTACTTCTCCGGCATTAAGCACGCCAACATGAACATCGTAACCAAGGAAACACAGTCGTTTGTAAACGGCATTTTCGATGACTTTCTCAATATAGGAATCCATGCCGCCTTCAGCCTTGAGGTTTCTGAGCCCAAGATCGTCCCAATAGACTTTTTCGTTGGACTCAAAGATTTTCTTTCCGTGGATGTCATAGCGGGGCACTACATCAATCAAGTATGCATCTGCGTAGAATCCTCTATACAGGAGAATCAGATTGGAGGAAACGTTTTCCTCCTGGGATTTCATATATTTGGAAATACTGTTGGCAGACGTCAACTTGCCGGTGGTATCGGCATAGAAGGCAATTAGGTTATTCAGGAACGGAATGTTACGGATTTCATGCCTTTCTATGATGTCTTTAAGCATGATGGTATTGAAGACGCTGGTCAAATATACGCAAACTTGCTCATCGCTGCCCAGTCCGACTTTCCTTAGGCCGGGAAGGCCACCGTAGTTCAAATAGGTCATCAGGCTTTCGTCCGTGTCCGGGAGGTTATGGAACTGCAGGAATTCAGAATAGCAAAGCGGATGAACCCTTACTTCTACATGGCGACCGGAAAGGAGGGTGGCAAGTTCGCCTGAGAGCATCTTGGAGTTGCTGCCGGTAATGATAACATCGGTATTATCCTCCGTATACCAATTGCATACACTCTTTTCAAACTTGTCTATCTCCTGGGCCTCGTCAATGATAATACAATTATGCTTTCCCTGAACGAAATGGGCTTCAATCCAGACATCCAAATCGTCATAGGTTTGGATATCCTTGAAATCTTTTTTCTCCTTGTCAATGAAGATAATGTTGATATCCGGTTCATCTTTGTGACGCTGGATGAAGTCTTTAAGAATGTAACTCTTTCCAACTCGGCGAGAGCCTACCAAAGCGATAATATTGCCTTTCCCAATCCAGGAATCAAGGATATCTGCGTAATGTTGTCTAGTCAATACTTCCATAGTACGGATCAGTTGTTAAATGCAAAGATAGTTAAATTTTATTGCCTACAAACAATAAAATAGAAAAAAAATTATTTTCGTTGTTTATGGATATCAAAATTGTTAGTTTCTCATCTTTTGAGGCACAGTTTGGAAATGTTGCTCAAAGTTTGTAGCTTAGTCATAAATCTGCCGATTCATTTCTCAGGCCAGACAAAAACCGGAGAGTGGGTGATTGAATAATAGTGTATTATTGATATGAAAAAGCTTTTAATTACTGTTTTGGCGATAATGCTGGCTTTGGGCGGAAGCCTTTCGGCCCAGATTGTCGTGTCGCCCGAGGCCTTCTCCGATGACTATCCCACCCAGAAACTGATTCAGAAATGGATTGACGGAGAGACCGAGCACATGAATTGGGAGGCTCAGTATCTCAATTACATAGAGAAGCTTGGCTATGAGAATTTCCTCATAGCGATGATGTAAGGCCGGCTATTTAAAATGCTGCAGGCTCTTCGACGTGAGCGAAATCTTCTTCTTGAAGGTGGTGTTGCCACGGTAGTAGATCAGGTCCAGAGTAGTTCCGTCGCTTTCGAAGAAGATAGTGCTAAGGTATTTGTCGCTGCGCTTGTTTTTGCATACCGGCTCGCACCAAACCAGCGAGTACTCTCCCGTCTTGTATGAAACGGAACAAATGACGGTGTAGCCTTTGATGTCAAACAAGGCTGCACCGTTGCCTTTTCCCCTTTCTTTGCGTGCCTTGTTGCAGGCGGCGGCTATGGAGGATTCGGGATCCAGCAAGCCGAAACTCAAGCGGGAGGCGCTGGTCCAGGCTTTGGGGTTCTTGTCCAGCCACCAGCGTATGGCGGTGTCCGTTAGGAAGTCGGCATTGGAAATCTGGACCAGGGAAGGATTATCGCGTAATCTTTGAACCAGCCATGCCTGCTCCGGAGTCAGTACTAATCCTTCCATCATTTCCGGACTTTGCCCCTCTATACAGAGGCCTTCGCCGGGAATTGGATTGCCGTAGAATATCACCTGCTGGAGTATATCCTCTTCCGGGAGGTACAATACCTCCACGTATTCCGCGTCACCGTTGCAGTAGCCGAAATGGATATAATTGCGGCGTCCGCCCAGAGGGGAGATAACTTCCATCGGCAGTACCAGCGATAGGGAACTGGGCTCTTCTTCCATGGAATAGACTGGAATGCTGCGTGAGTCTTCCCATTCTCCTCCGGGCGACAAAATCCTGAGCGTAAGGTCTTTGTAAAGGGCCAGCACCTGCTCCTTGCCGTCTTTTTTCCAGCCGGTGGCGTCCATGGCCTCGCCGGCAATTCCGAGGGCATCTTCCTTGGAAATCCGGCTGATGTTGTTCAGCACGAAATCCAGCTGCAACAGTGAGTCTTTCATATGCAGTACCGCAGGAGCGTAAACAGATTCAGGATACTTTCCCAGGAACTTGTCTGCCGCTTTGACTGACGGTTTTTTCATTGTCTTTTTGAACAGGTTGGTCTCCGGCCTGGTCTGTGCGCCGAGGGAAACGGGAGCAAGCAGGACGGAAAGAAGCAATATGGCTTTCAGTATTTTCATGGCTGCAAAATATTATCGCAAATATACCACTTTTTGCAAACAGCTTGAATCTGTTTGTCAAAAGCTATATATTTTTTATATTTGGGGCAAATAAATAAAACGTAATCTTTTATGAAAAAGGTAGTTATCGCCGGTGGCGGAGTACTTGGAAGCCAGATTGCCTTCCAGGCGGCATATTGCGGTTTTGATGTGACTATATGGCTGCGCAGCCAAGGGAGCATAGGCCGCACTCAACCGAAGATTGACAATCTTCGCAGTTCTTATATCGATGCAATCAAGTTGATGGATTCCCCTCAGGGCCCATCCAATTGGTGCCGGGGTATTGCAGATGCCGGCGATTTCGATTCCGGAAAGTGCCTTGAGCGAGTGGAGAAGGCCTATTCCGGGCTTAAACTGGAGCTGGATATGGCAAAGGCCGCCGCTGATGCAGACATCATAATTGAGTCTGTAGCAGAAAATGTGAAAGACAAGATAGCTTTCTATGAGGCTTTGGCTCCGCTTATGCCGGAGAAAACCCTGCTCTGCACCAACTCCTCCACGCTTCTCCCGTCGCAATTTGCCAAATACACAGGCCGTCCCGCCAAGTACCTGTCCCTGCATTTTGCCAATTCGATTTGGAAGAACAACACAGCGGAAATAATGGCCCAGCCGCAAACTTCAAAGGAAGCGTTCAGTGCTGTAATGGATTTTGCAAACGACATACGTATGGTTGCCCTTCCGGTAAACAAGGAAAAGAATGGCTATCTGCTTAATTCTATGCTCGTTCCATTCCTGCTTTCCGGCCTTGACCTCTATGTCAACGGAGTCAGCGATCCGGAAAGCATAGACAAGGCTTGGAAGTTAGGTACAGGTGCGCCCCGCGGCCCATTTGAAATTTTCGACGTGGTGGGAATCAACACCGCCCGTAACATTGTTCTTCAGTACCAGAAAGTCCCCGGCTTGTTCAGTCCGCTGCTCCGCAAAATGATGATGCCGTACAATTTCAAGGGAATGCTTGTCGTTTTGCAGAAGATGATAGATGAAGGCAAACTCGGCAAGAGCTCAGGTGAAGGGTTTTACAAGTATTGATCAGTCTCAATTGATATGGACCGGATGCTTTCTGCAATCGACCCGGAATATGCTTCCAATCCCGACATCAAGTGGAATTTCACCAAGTTCCTGATAGACCGAAAGGGGAATGTGGTTGCGAGGTTCGAGCCCACGGTTGCTCCGGAGCAGATGGAACAATGCATCGCCGGGCTGCTGTATCAGTTCCTTTGAGATACTGCTACAGCCTCATCCGGATCGTTTCGCTGCGGTTGGCGGCAAATTCGGTAATAGCAGTAAAATGCTTCCTTATTTCGTCCTCGGCGCCGTCAGCGTTCCGTTGCTCTATCATTTCCACGATGCGCTTGTGGTCTTCAATGACCCCGTCCGGCGGCATTGCGCAGGCGTTCAGGCGGTGATAGTAGTCGAGTACATCCGGGCCGATCAGGAGCAGCAGGGAATACATGACAGTATTGTGGCAGCAGCGGGCAATGGTTGTGTGGAAAGCCATATCCTTCTCGTCTCTCAGAGGGGTATAGGCATTTGCTATGAAGTCTTCCAGGGCTTGTTTGACTTCGTTAAGCTCTTCTGCGGTGTGGTTTACCGCACACAAGCGTACGGCTTCTACCTCAAGCAGGGTACGTACGTGTACCAATGACGAGAAGTCGTAGGCCTTGCTTTCTTCAATATTGGAAATCTGCTTTACTAGTATGGATCTGGAGTGATTGGATAGAACAGAGCCGCTCTGGGGGAGAATTGAAAGCACACCATAAGATTCAAGACGTTCCAAAGCAAGGCGCACTTTTGCGCGGCTTACTCCGGTTTCGAGTGCTATTTTTCTTTCGGCAGGGAGCCTTTCGCCGGGATTTACAGTTTGGTTTTCAATCAGATGCCGTATATGTTGGAATACGTATTGAAGTTCTTTCTCGATACTCTTTTTCCCCTTGTATTCTGTCATACTACTTCAGTTTCCTAATATCAAAGTCCGCAAATTTAAGAATTTCATCTCTTAATTGCGAAGCCATGGAGCGTTTTTCGCCGAAATTCCGGTACAGTCCCCACTTGGGCCGCATGCCGCTGCAGTCTTTACGCCAGGTGTCAATCTTGGCATGCTCTACTTTTACCAGTTGTTTGCCATCCCTGATGCGGTTGATTACTACTGAATAGTCGCCGTCGTCGGCAAAAAGTACCGTTTCAGTGACCGAGACCCACTCTCCCAGGAAATCGGCGAGGTCCGCACGTGCAAGGTATGTCTGGTGCCCGTCGCTCTCTACGGCGGAATCGGTGCAGATAACCTGCAACTGCTGTTTTCCGTTGCTTAGTGAGCGGCAGGTAAAGGTGATGCCGGGAAGGGCGACGTCTGCTGTACCCTCTTTGTTGTCTATCCCTTTCAGCTGGTGGATATGGGCGAACTTGTTGGTGGTTTTCATCCCGGCGGGCAGGCAGAATTTCCATGTCATTTTCAGGGTTTCGCCGTATTGGGCAACAAGCGAGTCCGGAGAATGGGCATCCGTCTTTATCTCGTTGCGCTGACGGTCGGTAACCTCAGCCTTTCCCCGGTCGTCATCGTTTTCGATGTGCAGATAAAAATCGAAAACGTATTTCCCAAGCGATTTGTCATAGCTCTGCCGTATATGGCGGAATGGTTCATTGGCGTGGGCTCCGGAGTGGTCCGGCGTCTCGTAATTGTAGCCTTTTGAGAGAATCAGCTCGTAAGTATGGGCATCATCTCCGTCAGCCACCAGCCCGGATTCCGGTTTTTTGTCGTCCTCCGGAGTGGTTTGCCCTGATGGTTCGGTATTGTTTTTGCCGTTGCCTCCCGGTACCGGGTCCGGGATGTGAAACCCGGAGCTGCATGCAGCTATAAGCGTGATTATCAAAAAAAACGCGAAATTCTTTCTCATATCTGTAACTTTATTTATATTTGCAAAAGCTGGTCAATTGGTTAACCAATTCGTTCTTTGCAAATATAACAAACAAATATATTAAATAAAACACTAAAATTTATGAAACTACGTTTTTTAGCCGGACTGGCGGCAAGTATTATCCTGTCTGCGTCTGCTGCATTCGCCCAGAACGCTGTTCCCACTAACCGCTACGGTATGAAGCTTGAGCAGAAAGCCGACGGCACTTATGCCCTCCAGAAAGAGGCCCGCTATGCCAAGATATTGAACCTGAGCGAAATACCGGATCTTTACACGCCTTATACCCATGAAAATGACCGCCTCAGCGGCAAGCTTTACAATAAGGTAGAGACCGTCGTCATCGAGTATAAAGGAGCCTTGAAAATTGCAGTGGACAAAGCTATTTCTGAGACGCCTTCCCCGGTTCTGTTTTTCTGCCATGGCGGCGGATGGGCACGGGGAAATTTCGACGCTTCCCGTTCGCTCACCAAGTATCTGGCTCAGAATCACGGTATTACCGGTGTCCGTATAGAATATACCCTGGCCCCGGAGCCTGGAGCTAACGTACAGGTATCTATCCACGATGTCCTGGATGCAGTCCAGTATATCCGCGACCATGCCAAAGAACTCAATATAGATCCGTCACGTATGGGCTTTGCCGGCAGTTCGGCCGGAGCTCATCTTTCAGCCTGTGCTGCCATGCTTACCAAAGAGGCTAAGGTTTTCGTCGGATATTCAGGCATTTACGACCTTACTACAGCTGCAATAGTCCAGAAGACTAAAGACGCGGAGCGTATCCAGTACTTCGGCAACCGCGATGAAAAGTACCTGAGGGAAGCTTCTCCGCTTTACCTGATTCCGAAGAAAACCAAGATTGCCGCCCAGCTGTTCTGCGGAACCGGCGATATCACGGTGGAATACAGCCAGAGTGAAGCTTTTGCACAGGAGCTCAAGCACCACAAAGCAAAAGTGGACCTGCAGGTTTACAAGTATTATGACCACAGTCTCAACGCCAAGGCTTCCGACAAGATGGAAGAAATCTTCTTCAAGACTGTTGACTTCGTAGTTGAGAACTTATAAAAAAGGTGGCTGGGCAAAAACCAGCCACCTTTTTTCAATATGCCTTGACGCTGAAATCTGCAAAGAGCAGAGTCTCGTCGCGAAGTTGGGAAGCCGCGGAGCGGTTATCGCCGAACCAACGGTAGATACCCCATTTCGGCCGTAGTCCCGGAGTGCCGCTGCGCCACAAGCAGAGCGGCGATTTTTGCAGGTCCACAAGCGTCTTTCCGTCCCGTATCCTGGTTATGGTCACCGAGTAGGAACCGGTGGTGGAGCAGGTCATCCGTTCCTCCACGCTCACCCATTCCCCGAGGAAGTTGGAAAGCGGAACTTTTGCCATGTAGCTTAAAGTACTGCCGCTTGACGATGGTGCCACGTGTATTACCTGGAACTCTTGCCCGGAGCTTGTGCTGCGGCAGGTAAAGGTAATCACGGGCTGGCTGATGTCTGCCGTGCCAGCTTTGTTGTCCAGTCCCTTTATCTGGTGCACGTGGGTGAAAGACGTGGTGGTCTTCATTCCTTCCGGGAGCCTGAACAGCCAGCTGTTTTCTAGCGTCTGTCCCTCTTTGCCCACCATCGAAACCGGGGAGTTGTTATCTGTCTTGAGTTCGTTGCGCTGGCGGTCCGCCTCTTCTCCTTTGTTGGTGTCGGTGTCGATATGGATGTCGAATGCAAACACCCAGCGGCCCAGCGTAGCGTCGTACTGCTGGCGCATGTGCCGTACGGCCGGCGAATGATCCGCGTCGGGCGTCTCGTAATTGTAGCCCTTCGAGGTAATCAGCCCGTAGGTCCCCCCGTCGTCACCATTGGCGACGAGGGTCCCTTCGGCTGCGGGGTCGATTGACGGGCTTGCCGGCGCGGCGTCTGTCCTTCACTGCGGTTGGATCTGGGGGCCGAACGCCTTGTAGGCACTCACAAGCTCGAATTCACCGGTGGATGTGTTGAAGCTTGCTATGGGGTTCGAATCCAGGATGGTAACGTCCGTGAGGGGTCCGCGGCAGGCTTGATCGCTGATTGTCCAGGTCTTTTCACCGAGGTTGCCGAAACAGTAGTTGTCTGAGGATACGCCATCGAATTGAGCCGGATTTTCTTCAGTGCCGATGTTGGCCTTGAACATCTTGATGTTGCTGCTGTAGGAGCCATCTTTGGCCCATAGGATGTTGTTCCGGATGCTCACCGATTTGAGGATGTGCGTCCTGAAGATGCCGCTGCTGGCCGCAATGTTGTAGAACAGGTTGTTGTCCATCACCACTACCTGCTGGCAGGAAGCCGGATCGATGCCGCCTGCCGATGTTGCGAACACATAGGTCTGAAGGGCTTCTCCGGTAGAACTGTAAAGGACGTTGTTGGTGAAGGTGAAGTCCTTGTAGCCTTTGAGCGTCGTGGCGCCGGAGTTGATGGGGAAAAGCTGCACGCCGGCACCGGTACCTATACGGTTGCCGTTCATCGTGACGCTGGTGATACCGTATTCCAGGGCGCTGCTGTTGGGCGTGAAGAAAGGCCTCTTGACGTTCCTGATGTCGCACTGGCTGACGGTAAGCGAGCCGAAGCTACCGTTGTTGTCCTTCTTGGTCATGAACTGACCGGAAGTCATTGCGGCCATATCGATGATGAGGTTGTC
>CAMKQN010000044.1:0-16598 GCA_946414935.1 uncultured Bacteroidales bacterium | reverse complement strand
GGCTCGCGACTCCTCTCGGCTTGCGCGGTTATTCTGTGACAGGACGGACCGAAAACCCGAAGTAGCGGCCGAAATCGCTCCTGCTTACACGGCTGGAATTGAAATAAAGCCGGTACGAGTATTCAGGGCTTTTAATGGATGAAGACCAGTAGGCTCCAAAAGTGCCTACACCGTTGAATCTTGTACCCGTCCGGCAACCAGCGGCTGGAATGAATATCGTCTTGTCCGTGAAATTAACCTTATTACTTGTGACTATATCTCCGGCCACTCCTGTTCCGTTGTAATTATCTGTCCAGGTAAAGCTACAGTTCTCCCTAAGTTCGGTCCACTCTTCATCCGTCGGCATCCTCCAACTGCCGCCCCAATTCATGTGAGCGGCGTCATCCTCAAGCTCAAGTACGGTCTTGCTGTCCGGAGAACCAGAGCCGGCCCATAAATCTGACTGGTCTGCCTGACAATATTTGGTCAGAGTATTTGAAGATCCCTTGCACCACTTGTAAGTTGCCCAGCCATAATCCGTCTTCGGCTCCGTCTCGCCCCAGGCGAAGTATTCGCCGTACCCTTCCGGAGAAGTGGCACCTACGTTGAAGGTAGCCCACTTGACGCTCAAGCCAAGGTCGACATATTCAGGCTCGGCAGTATCAGCACTCCTGAATATTAACCCTTTGTCGGCGTTGGCAATGGAACCGTATTTGCCGCGGCTGATGGTAACTAAACCGGAGGTAGAGAGCGTTGCAACTTCGCCGCCTTTGGAGAATACCATCTTGAAACCGGCACACAGAAGGCGCGGAATGGCTTCAATGTAGTACCACTTGCCGGTCTCAAAGCTGCCGCCATCAGGGGCGTTCAGTGTCAGAACAGTCTCTCCCTCAGACACTTCCTGTACTACAGGAACACCGTCCTCGAAGGCCAGCTTAATCTTGCCGGCAAGGGCCTCGAGATCGTTTCCCTGGAAGCTCACACTCTTGATACCTTCCTGAGAGAGGGAAAAGCGTACGCCGCCAGTGACATTGTAGAAAGCCAACTTGAGATCGCTGGAATGAGCCAGGGTGATGTGAGTATTCCGGGCAAAACTGCCGGCCCGGCCTGTCTGCTCCGCAGGGAGGGTTGTAGTGACGCTGTACCCGTCGGAGACAGCATCTTCCCTATAAGGATACAGGCCCCAGGTCTGATTCTCGGAGCCAGCGCCCTCGTTTGCCCCAGATATTACATTCAATGTGCCCGTAAAGTCCGCTATGTCAACCAACTCTGTATTCTGCGACACAAATCTGCTGCTGGACTCCTTGAAGAACAGCTTTATCTCGTCCGCCGGCTCCCAATACACCTTTGTCCCGCCGTCCCGGACAGTTGTCCTGGTCTGAAGAGCGCCCTCTTGGTATGCCCTGAAAGTCAACTGCATACTTTCAGGCTCTGGCTGCTCGACGGTCTTTGTACAGGATGCCACAGCCAGTACTGCGGCAGCAAACAATATATAACGCGTTTTCATATTCTATCCGTTTGTTACCCAATCTTCATATACAACATCTTCGTTACCGCCGAATTCAGGGCTGGTACACAGCAGATCACTCCAGAGCGCCTGGCTCAGCCCGCACTCCGGTGCAGCATATCTTACAGCTATTCTTCGCATCACTGCTTATGATTATATAGTTTGACTGACAAAGCTACTCATATTCCCGGCGAAAAACAAAGAAGCCTCCGTCCGCCGCGCGCACAGAAAGACAGAATGGAGGCAAAACCGCCCGCGAGGCTGACGCGGGGGCCATCAGAACGCCCAGCCTATGTTCATGCCGACGGAGGTGAAGTTGCCGTTGACAATCTTGAAGACACCTTCGTCGGAAACGCTGGGGGTGAAAGAGAATTGGGCCGAAACGCGGACGTGATTGCCGAACTGCACTCCCAGGCGCGGCGCCAAGTCACAATAGACCAGCGTGTTAAGCGGATCGGAAATCAACTCCTTGAAATGTCCCAGACCAATACCTGCCGCGAAGCCGACATAAGGCCTTACAGTTTTCCTGGGCAAAAACTTAATCTCCGCAAGCAATCGCAGCGACTCCTGGAAATAACGCATCTGATTATAAATATCTTTGGCCATCTGGATCAAGCTGCCGTCGCTGACCTTCAAGTCCAGCTGCGCTCCCACTGCAAACCAATTGGTAATTCCAATACGGTACTCGCCGTACAATGAAACTCCAGGCGTACGTATCAGCTCCTGCACAGAAGTAGCAGAAGCGATGATGGCGGGATTGAAGCCCGCAAAACCTATTCCTATTTCTTTTACAGAATTAAAAGAACTTTGCGCCCTGGAAGAAAAACAGGCCAGCAAAACGAAGATAATACAAACGATTTTTTTCATAAGTCAATCATTAGCTTTACAAACATACACAAATATTATCTATTTTTGCAACGATGACAAGAAAAGAAAGATACGAAGGCATTGTCTCCTGGTTCCGTGAGAATGTGCCGGCAGCACAGAGCGAACTGGTCTTCGCGGACCCTTTCCAGCTGATAGTTTCGGTCGTGCTCTCCGCCCAGTGCACGGACAAACGGGTCAACATGGTTACCCCGGAGCTCTTCCGCCGCTACCCGACCCCGGAAAAACTTGGCTCCGCAACCGTGGACGACATCCTGGAAGTCATACACAGCGTGTCCTACCCCAACAGCAAAGCCCGTCACCTGCAGGCCCTCGGCCGTAAGCTATGCGAGGATTTCAACGGCCAGGTACCCGCTACGGTAGATGAACTTATGACCCTCCCGGGAGTGGGCCGCAAAACCGCAAACGTCGTGGCATCAATCATTTACGACGAACCGGTAATAGCTGTTGACACCCACGTTTTCCGGGTATCGCACCGGCTGGGCCTGTCCAGGGGCAAAACTCCTTTCGACGTAGAAAAGGACCTGGAGAAGAACATAAATGTAGAACACAGGGCAACCGCACATCACTGGCTTATACTGCACGGCCGGTACACTTGCACAGCCCGCGCCCCCAAGTGCGATAAGTGCGGCCTCACCCGCTGGTGCGCATATTTTTCAAAAAATGCCGAAAGTTAAGAACCTGCTGGCGGCCCTTCCCGAGCCCGAGTCCATAGATATCAATGCATTACGGGGTGCCCTGAAAGACGGCTCGGTGGAGTTGGTGTGCGTACTTGGGCCTACCGCATCCGGCAAAACCCGCTACGCAGTGGAACTGGCACGAGAACTTGGAAACGCAGAAATCATCTCCGCCGACTCCCGCCAGGTGTACCGCCGCATGGATATCGGCACCGGTAAAGACCTCGGAGAATACGGAGAGGTGCCGTACCACCTTATAGACATAGCGGAACCTGGAACCCAGTACAACGTGTACCGCTTCCAGCAAGACTTCCGCAAGGCCTACGATGACATACGCAGCCGCGGCTGCGTCCCCATACTCTGCGGAGGCACCGGCCTGTATATCAGCGCCGTCACCGGAGCATACGATTTTCAGGACAGCAAGCCCCTGAGCGCAGTCCCCCAGGAGCCGTCGCCGACAGCCCCAAGGACCTTTTTCATTGGCACCCTGGTCTCCAGGGAAGTACGCAACGCCCGCATCGACGCACGCCTGGACGCAAGGCTTGAGGAGGGCATGACAGCTGAAATCCAGAGTCTTCTGGACGAAGGGGTTCCGGCCCCGGTACTCATAAGCTACGGACTTGAGTATAAATTCGTTACCCTGTATCTGACGGGGCAGGTTGACTATGCCTGGATGCGTGAGCACCTGGCCATAGCAATTCATCAGTTCGCAAAAAGGCAGATGACATGGTTCCGCGGCATGGAACGCTCAGGCGTGAAGATTCACTGGGTGGAACCCGCCTGAAGAAACGGCCTCCCCAAGCAGCTACTCCGCCGGTCCCAGCAGAAACGCCCGTACCCGGTCTCCGAAAAGAATGGGATCGTTGTTGTTGTGCTTCTCCACAAGGGCAGCAGTACGCTCATGGTTGCCCATCAAGGTGTAATTCAAAGCAATACCCCCTCCGAGCAGGCCGGTAACCCAATACCCGCCCACGCAATTGGCCACAGTAAAAGCCAGCGCTGCCAGGTTCAAGCCTCCTGACAGCAATCCTTCGGAGACTTCCCCATTGTAGAAATGCCCGAGCGGCGGGAAGAACGACAGCACCATCGAACTAGCCGCATCCCGCTTACGGGGATGCGTAGCATACAAGTCCAGAAGGGCTTGCAGACGCGGGCTCGGACCGTCGTAACTGATATATCTGGCGGCAAACAGCTCCGATTTGTCGTACTCTCCCCCGTAGGCCAGCACCAGTGCGTGCAGCAGCAGAGCGTCGGCGCTCCCGTCGCCCACTTCGTCCACAAGAGCAGCGGCCTGGATGAAGTCTCCGTCCAGAAAGTAGCAAAGCTCCTGCTGATACAGCACCGACGTGCGCTCTTCCGGCGTGAGGGCGAAAAGCCGCACTCGCGCCAGCGCCCCGGAGGCCTCACCGTAGCGCCCGAGACGGCGGTAGCAGTCCGCCTTTGCAAGCAGCGCCTCGTTGGTGGATACGAGGTCGGCGCCGTCGTATATGATTCGCTCATAAGCGACGGCGAGGGTTTCCAGATCCTGCGCGCTACTTGAATACAGAGCGCAGAGGAATATGGATATCGTAAAGAATAGCCGTGTCCTGAGCATTTTTAAGATCCTTGTTGTATATGCTTACGGAAACGTAACTTCCGTAAATATTGCCTATGTAGAGCGCCGCACAGAGAATGCCCGGCACTATGGTTTTCCAGTCATTGATGCCGTCTTTGACCCAGTGCTCCGCCGTTATGCCGGCCATGATTCCGGTGAGCAGGAAGGCCTCCACCCCTTCCCCTACCCGGCCGGCGTAGATTTTACCGAGTCCCGGCACCACCGCAGAGGCAGCGGCGGCAAGCAGGGGGCTCTTGGCTTTCGTTTCAAAACGGAGTTCGTAGATCTCCTGCAGCTCCTGCTCAGGTTTGGAAAGGGCGAAGTCGGAATAAGCGAATCCGGCGGAAGCTTTGCGGTAAGTCTCGGCGTCGCCCCGGAGCAGGGCAAGTCCTGCAAGCTGCATATTCCCAAGCTCCTTGTAGGCCCCGCCGTAGCCTTCCAGCAGCTGCGAAGGCGTCTCGAAATCACCCAGATAAGCGGAGACGGCATTGGCGTAGAAAAATGACTTCTCGGCGAAACCGCTGTCCCTCGGAACAGCACGAAACCCGGAAAGTGCCGGCTCAAGTTCTTTCAGTTGGTAATCCACCCACGCACGCAGGTAAGTAAGGGTATCGGAGGGGAAGTAAACGTTGCGGGAAAGCAAGGCCTTGGCGTCTTTCTTGAGACCGTTGTCCAGCAGGTACCCGGCAAAATCGAAATCCGCCGACACCCATACGTTTTGGGCGGATGCCCGGGAAGCCGCAGCAAGCGCCACGAGCAGGAAGACTGTATGCAAGAAGTTTCTCACCGTTCTCTCCTCCAAGGCGCGTAAGCTTCCGGTCCTTCTTGTATCTTGTTGATATCCGGATCGATATGTACATCGTAGGTGCCTATCTTAGAGTCCCGCAGGAGCCTGTCAGAGAGGGCGAAAACTGCCGGAACGAAACCTATGGTCCTCACCGCCGGGCGGAAAAACATATAGTTCGCCGGCTCATAAAAATCCCGGCCCGTAAGCTGGCGGCGGATATAGTAGCACTGCCGCTCGGCCCAATTGGCACCGGCCGGTGGCGTTTCCTTGATGATTTGCTTGCTGAAATCAGCCTGCCTGAGCTGAGCGCAAAGGGAAGAGTCCGCCTGGGCGTGAAGCGAAGCGCAGACGGTCAACAAAAAAGCAAAGAGTGCCAGCCTTTTCATTTGGCCGGCACATCCAGTTTCATCGGCTTGGCGCCGGAAGGTATCTGGAAGTCGAAGTTGGGGTCGTCCACATCTACTTTGACAGAAGAATACAAGGTGCGGACAATAGAAGAGTCGCGCTTGTCGCCATAGCTGATATCTGTCACCCGAAGCGGCAGTACAAATCTGCCAAACTGCTTGTAATCAGACAGATACTTTTCGCTAATCAACTTGCCGTCCTTCCCGGTATAAGCGCAATAAATGGGCAGGTAGTTCTCGTACACTATCTCCACGTCGGGAAGTTGAGGGTCGGCAGCCGTAAATGTCCTTTTGACGTAATCGTCCTCACGCGTGAGCGCTGAAGCCCTGTAGCCGAACTGGCCAAGGCCGAGGTCGTCGATATGCCCGTTGAGGAAAATCATCACCAATTCTGAATTGGAACTCATGGCAGGGTCGAAATGATTCATCACTTCATTATTGGCCGGAGTATAAAACTGGGCCTCTCCCTTGAGATTCGTGATGTGATAATACTCTACAGGGGTCCTGAATAATGTCACCAAGCGCCCATTGCTGGTGCAATAGACGCTTTTGGTGACAGTGCTTAATTTGCCTTGCGATACTGACTTGACTTCTACGTCGGCGGATACTTTTCGCTGTGCTCCGGCCGGGATAATGCAAGCAAGCAGCAGGCTAAGGCAAATAATTGGTTTTATTAAAGCCAAACGATAACCTTTCTGTTGCCGATGAACTTATTGATATATCCTTCGCCTACCTTGATGAGATCCAGGAAGAGGAGGATTGTATCAACACTCCAGAGAATTCCCAAGCCGCCGCCGGTAAATGTGTAAACAGCCCACATCCAGGGAGCGGTGCCCAGATAATGACGATGGACGCCAAGGCCGCCGAGAAGCCAGCTGAGAAGGAATGCTGTGGTTACATTGACCTCTTTCTGCTCGAAGGTAGGAAGAGCTGCCGCAGCGGGAGCTGATGTCTCGAGGACGAATACCTCAGTGGCGTTTGCGATTACATTGTCAATAGCGCTGTTGTCAACTTTGTAGTTGGCGGCACTTGCGGAAATGGCAACGGCCAGAACTGCAATGACTGTAAGAATTAATTTTTTCATAAAAATATTGAGTTAAAAAAGTTGTTTTCTATTTGGCAAAAATAAAGAAAATAATTTTAGGGAACAAATAATTGATTTGAAATTATTATACAAACATAGCATCTTGCATACTAAGCTTTTATTGCATATATTTGTATCATACATACAAAGGGGAAGCACCCATAACTTATAATAACAACGCCATGTTCTTCGCTAGAAACAGCCACGCAGTTCCCGCCTTGCCCATATTGGCCGGACTCTTCTTACTGCTATCTGCTTGTACCACAGATGAGAACTATATCATAGATGATATTTCAGACATCGACCCCTCGATAACTTTGTTCGAGGACGGCGTAACCGTTCCTGTCGGAAGCACTAAAAAAATCAATCTGGGCACGCTTCTCAACGATTTAGGGGAAGATGTCAACTCATTCATCCGCACAGGTGCGAACGGAGACTTGTCCCTGACCTACGACGGCACGGTTTCGCTCAATGACAGGATAGAAGAACTGAACCTTGCCGGAATGGCCAAAATCGACGGTGTAAGTTTTTCCAAAGACTTCAATTATCATATCGGCGACTTCAATACCGATCTCTTCACCTTCGGCGGTACCAGTTACGAGCTGAAATCTACTTTTGAAGGCGTTGACATCGTGGATATCAGCCTGAAAGATATCTCCGCCATAGCAAGAGGCCTTACTTTCCAGGCCGGCCTGGAGAAGTACAAGGACCTGCTGGAAGCAAACGAAGATCTCAACCTTGCGAGGAGAATAGGCGATGTCCTGTACCACGAAAAGGTTATGGACATCCAGGACATCAAGAACGATGCGGCAAAGTTCCCCTCCGAGAACATTTCCATCACCAAAGAAACGCTTCCGGACAAGGACATACCCTATGTAAACGTACCCATCAAGGTAGAGCCCATCTCCCTGCACGAAGATGTAATAGCCATCAAGAACGTAAAAACCAGTCCCGATGCCAAATTGTGGGTGGACCTCACCCTGATAAATGTCTGCTTCACAGGGGGAGAAGTGATTCCAGACGTGAACCTGGATTTCACCGGCAAACTCCATATCAAGGGCGGTGACAATGTCAACATCAAGGACATGGTACTCAATGCCGGCAACGGCTGGAAGGCCAGCAAGGTTTTCACCGTGGAAGGCTTATCGAATAAAGACTTCGGTGACACATTCGAGCTGGACGACCACATTCCGGTCAGCGGTAAGCTGTACGCCAACAACATGGAGTCCACCAAGACAAGAATCAACTCCGCCAACGGTGACATTTACCTTGAAATCGCCCTGCGCTTCGGGGATTTTGCCATCCAGGACGCAGACATCTACATCAAGCCGCATTCGTTCGAGCTTCAAGACCAGGTAAATTTCGGGAACTACTCGGACATAGCGCTCCCGGAAGAGATTTCCGACGTGAAGAAAGTAATCCTGGACGAAACCCGCCCCCTTAAATTCAAGGTGACCCCGAAGAACTTCGACCGCATCAGGCAAAAGGATATAGATTATGCCTTCGCCATCAATTTCCCCCCGGCCTTTGAAGTGGAAGGCGCGGAAAACGGGAAACTGGAGTTCTCCGGCAAGGTAAACGACGGTCCCATAGAAAAAGAGATTGTGGTGAAATCCCTCACCCCAACCGTGAAAAACCACAAGATATCCCTCGATTCCGGCGTCACGGTTGACGGCCAGGTAACTATTAACAACTTGGTACTCAGCAGCGCGACCCTGCCCCAGAACTCCTCCGAAGACATTTCCTTCACCGTGGACATAGAAGGCAGCCCCGCTATCAAGGATTACATAATAGTACTCAACGATTTCGAAGATGAGGCCAAGATTGGTGACACGCTTGAGATGGATGTGGACGGCGTCGGCGATTTCGGCAGCTTCCACGTAGTGCCCGTGGGCAATCCCGCAATCACAATTAATCTTGACATCCCCGACATCAAGGGGCTCAAGTTCAAGCCCGGCAATGGCGGCGTGAAACTTAACCTGCCGGATATCATGGTATTCGACGCTGCAGGCATAGACCCGTCCCTCGGATTCAACGCCGCAGAAAACACCATTACCATCAAAGACCAGTTCCCCGGAACCATTACCCTGCCCATCAAGGAACTCTTCCTCAAGCCTATATCCAAGGGCGGCAAGTCGGTGGTGGAGACCAGCTACTCTGCTGAAGGAAGAATCTGCATTCCGGGCACCGAGATTTACCAAAGCGAGCTTAAAGAAAGCTTCGGGTCTTTCGTCGGGCTGAAAGTGGACATCCCTAAAATCCAGGCCCAGTCCATCACGCTCGACGACAAGATTTCGTACGACATCAACCAGAAATTCAACCTGACAATCCAGAATCTCCCGAAAGAGATCAAGAGTATAGACGAGATTCTCCTGGACGACGTGTACGTGAGCATGGATGCGAGTTTCGATGGCGTCCCCATCTCTCCTACGGCACCAATAAGCGTGGACCTGATCCTCAAGATGCCCGATTTCATGGTGCCCAACAGCATCCCCATCAAGGGGCAGGTGCAAAACGGCAGGCTCAGCGCCACGCCCGTCAAAATTGAGAAACTGCACAGCATCGATCTCACGAATACCGACAAGATTGAAGGCGAAATAGTCATTTCCGGCACCTTGTCAGCAGAAGCCGCCAGCTTGGATTTGATGCAGCTTAAGCCCGACATCACCGCCAATTTCACCGCATCGCTCCAAAACAGCGAAGGCAAAATCGCCGTTTCCAAAGTGACCGGCGTCTTCTCATACGATATCAGCGAGAGCACTGTGATGAAACTGGAGGACATCCCCGACATGCTGAAAGACGACAGCAACAGCATCGATGTCGCGAACCCCCGCCTCGACCTTGGTATCAATACCAACATCGGAATCCCGATGCTGGCCTCCATCGAGCTGATACCTTACAAAAAAGGCCTGCCGCTCAACGACAACATCATAAAGCTCAACAACGTGAAGCTGCCATTTGCACCGGATCCCGGCAAGCCCGCCTCCAAGTCTTTCAGCCTGTGCAAGCTTGCGGCTTATGCAGCTCCCGGCGCCGAGTTTATCGAGGCCGACCTCACCGGCTTGCTGAAGCAGATTCCAGATTCATTAAAGATTAACATCAACGCGAATGTGGACGGAAACTCCACTTCCGTGCTCGAGCCGGCCGCAAAATACACCCTGGATGTAAATTACGGCATCAACGTGCCCCTAACGTTCGGCAAGGATTTCCGCTTCAGCACCCAGCTGGAACTCGACCTCAGCGGAGCCAGGGAAATTACCGCCCTCGGAGACTTCGGCATCAAGGGAAAAGTGCTCAACGACTCCCCTCTCAACCTCATGGTTGAAATGGAGCTTCTGGACGGCACAGGCACGGTGATTCCCCAGAACAAGTCCAGCATAATCAACATAGAAGGCGCAAGTACAAGCGACATAGAGTTTTACCTGAGCCCTGCCGACAGAAGCAGAGTAATAAGCAAAGCAAGACTGAACATCATACTCACTGCAATTCCCAACAAGAGCCTGAATGAAAGCGACTGCCTGCAATTCCTCAACCTTGTTGCCGTCGCCCCGGAAGGAATTACGGTCAATTTTAAGTAACAACATTTCTGAGCCATGAAAAGAATACATATACTTCTTTTGTCTGCAGCTATATTGCTTGGCCTGAATGCCTCCGCCCAGTCTTTCAGGAGCGGATACTTCCTGGACAATTACGTGTACGGCTACCGGATCAATCCCGCACAGGTAAACGACAGAGGATTCCTCGGACTTGCCATAGGCAACATAGACTTGCAGAACAACAGCAACATCGGTATTTCTTCCCTGCTGTTTCCGGTAGAAAACGGCCTGGTTACCGGACTCAACAAGGCAGTAAGCGCCGAAAAGTTCCTCGGAGGCCTGAAGAAAAACAACTTCATGTCTTTCGATGAAACTGTAAACCTGCTTGCCATAGGTATCTCCAACGGCAACACGATGCACACCATCGAGCTGAACGCCAGGGCTTTGCTGGGCTTCAACCTGCCCAAATCCCTCTTCACGATGGCAAAAAAGGGCGGCACAGGCACCTTCGACATAGGTGACATGTACGCAGATGCGTCCCTTCTCGGCGACGTGAGCTACGGTTTTTCCACCCATATAAACAAGTACTTCACGATAGGTGCCAGGGTGCATTTTCTCATAGGCGCAGTCAACGCAAACGTCAGTACAGCCAAGAGTACTCTGTCACTCAGCGAAAATGAAATCGGGATTTCTCCAAGCATAGAGCTGAAGGCATCCGGAATCGCCTCCGGGATTATCGGCAGTATGATATCGGCGGAGGACGAGTTTGACATCCGGAACCTGAGTATTGTTTCCGCTATCGGAGGATACGGGGCGGCGCTCGACCTTGGCTTTGAGTACAAGTCAGACTTCGGCCTGGAAGCCATGTTGTCCGTAACCGATTTCGGCGCGATTTCCTGGTCCAACGGATACTCAGCTTCGGCCTCCGGAAACTATACTTACAACGGGGGTACGATAGGATTTGAAGGCAATACCATTACCACCGACCTGGAGGACATCGGGGATGCCATATCGAACAGCGTCCACTTTACCAGCGGGCCCGCGGAGCGCAGCATGAGCATACTGCCGTTCAACGCTGCCGCCGGCCTGCGTTATCACATGCCGTTCTACAACGGTCTTTCAGTGGGGGCTCTCGCCACCTACCATAGCGCAAAATATTTCTCCTGGTACGATGCAAGGGGCGGTATTACCTTCACCCCGGCCCGCATAATCAGTCTCAGCGGAAATGCCGGCTACAGCAGCTTCGGCCCCGTCTGGGGTGCAGGTATCGACATACACCTCGGCTTCCTCAACCTGCTCGCAGGTATCGACAGTTTCATAGGGAAACTCGGCAAGATTGCCACGGTCCCTGTGCCCGTGGGAAGTTTCGTGGAGAATGCACACGTAGGTATATCTATTACTTTCTAATCTAGCTTGAAATGTTGAAAAATCTTGGAAACAACGTCTTTTACATCGGTTGCGACGACACCGACATCGATTTGTTCGAAAGCCAATACACCGTTCCCGAAGGGGTATCCTACAATTCATACCTCATCCTGGACGAAAAAATAGCCGTTCTGGACACCTGCGACGGGCGCAAGGGCGACGAGTGGAAAGCCAGGCTGGAAGAGGCCCTGGGAGGACGGCAGCCGGATTATCTTGTGGTTCACCACATGGAACCGGATCACTCCGCCCTGGCCGCATGGGCGCTGGAGCGCTTCCCCGGCATTACCCTTGTAGCCAGCGCGCAAGCCCTCCGTATGCTGCCCCAGTTCTTCCCGGGTGCCGCACTGGAAGGCCGGACGCTCACGGTAAAAGAAGGGGACACCCTCGAACTCGGCGCTCACTCCCTCAAGTTCATAGCGGCCCCTATGGTCCATTGGCCCGAGGTGATGATGTCGTTCGACTTGCACGACGGCGTGCTGTACAGCGCCGACGGCTTCGGTAAATTCGGAGCTCTCTGCAATTGCGGTTTCTACGGACGTGACGACGAAGACTGGGCCTGCGAAGCCCGCCGCTACTATTTCAATATCGTAGGTAAATACGGTGCTCAGGTGCAGGCGTTGCTCGCCAAAGCCTCCGCATTGGACATAAAGGCCATACGGCCCCTCCACGGCCCCATACTGGAAGACAAGCTGGAGAACTACATCAAGCTGTACGACACTTGGAGCCGTTACGCACCGGAGACCGAGGGCATCTTCATAGCCTGCGCTTCCATACACGGAGGCACGCTTGCAGCGGCGCGCCGCCTGGCAGGCATTCTGGAGAGCAAAGGAGCCCCCAAAGTGGTGCTGAGCGACCTTTGCAGGAGCGATATGGCTGAAAATGTTGAGGATGCATTCCGCTATTCCCGTATGGTAGTGGCAGCTTCATCCTACGATGCCGGTTTGTTCACGCCGATGTACGACTTCCTGCACCGCCTGCAGATCAAAGGATACTGCAAGCGTAAAGTGGCCATTATCGAGAACGGTTCATGGGCGCCTTCTGCCGGACGCGTGATGAAAGAGATGCTCGGAGCCATGAAGGAAATAGAGCTGGCGGAGCCCGTGGTTACTATTCGCAGCCGCATGAGGGAGGCGGATATTCCGGCGCTTGAGGCTCTTGCCGACACTATATTAGCTTAGATTTTGCAGTTTACGGAAAGTTTGTTAAATTTGCAGCCCCAAACAAGGGAAAAGAATGAGTAGGTCCCTTAGCTCAGTTGGTTAGAGCACCTGACTCATAATCAGGGAGTCGCAGGATCATGCCCTGCAGGGACCACAAAAAGCCGCTGATATTCAGCGGCTTTTTGTGGTCCCGTTGGGACTACCATCCCCCGCCGCGAGGCGGCTGCCCCCAAGGGCACAAGGGGGCGGTCCCCCTTACGCTGCTCCGCAGCTATCCCCTGACGATTGCTGATATTCAGCGGCTTTTTGCGGTCCCGTTGGGACTACCATCCCCCGCCGCGAGGCGGCTGCCCCCAAGGGCACAAGGGGGCGGTCCCCCTTACGCTGCTCCGCAGCTATCCCCTGACGATCGCTGAAATTCAGCGGCTTTTTGTGGTCCCGTTGGGACTACTATCCCCCCGCACCCCCAAGGGGTGCAGAAACGACTACTTGTCATTTACTACTGTGACAACACCCAATTCCGACCCGGAAGAATTGGATGTATGACGATATCCATTAATGTCCTGCAGGCCTCTTATAGAAACAAACCAATTATCAGGAGGTGTGTCTGTGGGCAAATCGAACGTCAATCTATATGTTCCGTCCTTGTCATCTCCGGACAGCAGTGTTCTGGATCCGTTGATGTCCGGATATGTCCAGCTCCACATCACAAAACGCCAATTATCATCAACACCCGATTTGTCTGTAATCCTTACGTCAACAGTTAATGTCTTTGGTGATTCAGTAACATCAAGAGTTGTGCTTGAGAAAACAATTGATTCGATTACAGGAGGATCAATATCGACATCATTCTCATTTATTATTGTGACAACGCCCAATTCCGACCCGGAAGAAATGGCTGTATGCCGATATCCATTAATGTCCTTCAGGCCTCTTATCGAAACAAACCAATCATCAGGAGGTGTGTCTGTGGACAAATCGAACGTCAGTCTATATGTTCCGTCCTTGTCATCTCCGGACAGCAGTGTTCTGGATCCATTGATGTCCGGATATTTCCAGCTCCACATCACAAAACTCCAATTATCGTCAACACCCGACTCGTCTGTAATCCTTACGTCAACAGTTAATGTCTTTGGTGATTCAGTAACATCAAGAGTTGTGCTGGAGAAAACAATTGATTCAATTACAGGAGGGTCAATATCGACATCATTCTCGTTTATTATTGTGACAACGCCCAAACCCGACCCGGAAGAATTGGCTGTATGCCGATATCCATTAATGTCCTGCAGGCCTCTTATCGAAACAAACCAATCATCAGGAGGTGTGTCTGTGGGCAAATCGAACGTCAGTCTATATGTTCCATCCTTGTCATCTCCGGACAGCAGTGTTCTGGACCCATTGATGTCCGGATATTTCCAGCTCCACATCACAAAACTCCAATTATCATCAACACCTGATAGGTCTGTAATCCTTACGTCAATTGTTAATGTCTTTGGTGATTCAGTAACATCAAGTGTTGTACTGGAGAAAACAATTGATTCAATTACAGGAGGTTCCCAATCAACTCTGGCTCTTGCTTGTGCGGTTTTGTCTCCGTCTTCGGTGGTCACGGTGATAGTGGTCTCGCCATTGCCGACAGCCGTCACGACGCCATCCTCATCAACCGTGGCGACTGACTCGTCGAATGAGGTCCAAAAGACTCGCTTGTTCGTGGCATCATCGGGATAAACTGTCGCATGAAGTTGGATCTGCTGGCCGGATTCCGTAAAGTAAATCTCCGACTGGTCAAGCGATACTTCTGTGACTTTAGTCGCCTCATAAGCAGAGTTGATCTGGACCGGGCTCATGTCCTTGCAGATATTCCTCTTTACTGTCTGTTCCTTAGCTGAACTCTTCTCAAAGACCTCACCGTTGACAGCCTCTATCGTGAAGGTGAAACCCTTCGTGAATGTCATAGGCGGAACAACTATCCAGAATGTCACAGCTTCATTCTTGTTCTTTCCGATGGTGACTCCGCTGCCGCAGTCAAGAACGATCTCCTTTCCGCCGTCAGCAGCTATAGTAAGTTCGGGGAGTTCGGTGTGGCTGGCCTTGATGGTTGCCTTGCCAGTAAGAGGCTCGCCGTTGTTGCCCCTGAACGTGATAGTCTTCACGCAGACATTCTGGCCAAAGAGCTTGATGGAAAGGTATCCGCAGGCATTTTTAAAGGGAAGGAAATAGTCATCGGCATCTTCCGTCACAGCCACCATGAGGTTCGCTCCGGGACCGAAACTGCCGCGCCTGTAGATCTGGACTGACGGCAGAGTCAGACTGACATTGCCGTCATAGTCCACTTTTGTGCCCTCATAATACGGATAAACGGCAACGTTTGTAGGCATTGGGGAGCCAGTGCCGAATGAGGATGCGGCGAGCTTCTCGAAATCTCCTCCGATATCACCGGTCTTCCCCAAGAAACGATATTGCTCGTTTAGGCCACTGGTGAAGATAGACACAAGGTCACCTTCGTCCCAATAAAGGCGGCTCTGGTCATCAACATAAACTTTCGTGACGTCATTCTCAAGAGAGCAGGTGAAAACTTTTGCAATTCCCTCACTATTCAGGTTGTCATTGACAGCCACATCCTTCGCACAAGAGGCCAGCGCCAAAAGTGCAAGAGAAAGTAATAATACCTTTTTCATATAAAGTGGTTCTCATTCTGATTTCTACCAATCGCCGTCTTCGTGTTCAGGGTCCTCAAGAGAACTTCCCGCTAAAATCCGTTCGAATGTAGTAAGCTCAATCAACATTATTATGGGTTCATAATACTTACGGTGCGGATTTTCTTTTTCTCTCTGATTGTGCATAGTGAATTCTACTTAGAAGTGCAACACACTTCAAACATCAAATTTAAACAATTGTTTGCAATCTTCCAACAGGATCACCCGGTGGCTTATGAGGCCTGGGGGCATTCTCCCTTACGCTGGCTGAAACGCCAGCTTTTGGTGGTCCCTTCGGGACAGAAAATTGCGAAAACGGTCCCCGATTATAGCAAAAAGCCGCCTGCAGGACAGAAAACTGCAATAATGGTCCCGGAGAGTCTGGGGAATCGGTAAGGCACTCATCACTGGTTATTCCACCTCTACAATCCAGCGTTTCAAGATAATAACCGTCTATTATAATAGGGATTCTACCTGCGAACTTGCGACCCTTCTCGGCTTGCGAGTTATTCTGTAACAGGACGGATAGAGTACCCAAGAATACAAGGTCGTAGGCACAGTCAACATAGTTGGAAACAGTTGCCAATATGGCCGAACGCGGATATTCCAACAGCCTTGACCTTTTGCTGCACGAGGGCCGGATAAGCTACCCTCCTTTTTAAAATAATCCTTATCTTGCGGTCATGAAAAATAAAGCCATCCTCCTTGTCGTCACAGCCCTCTCGCTCGTTGCGTGCAACAGCAATGTCTCCATCCCGCTTCCGGAAGGCGTTTCTGTATGGGGCGGACGAATTAAAGACGGTAGCAATATGCCTTTTGCCGCCGGTTTTGAAGCATCGCTCGACGACAACCGCTCGAATCAGG
>CAMKQN010000043.1:0-17103 GCA_946414935.1 uncultured Bacteroidales bacterium | reverse complement strand
CTCACCCCCAACATCTGTCTCTACGATATTTATGAGCCCGGTGTACACGGTGTAGCGGAAGAAATTTATCATTGTGCTTTCGAAGGTGCCAACGTTACCTGGACTGTTGACCCCGAAGTCGCTTTCAAGGATGCAAAGTACATCATATCTTCCGGCGGCGCTCCCCGCAAAGAGGGAATGACCCGCGAAGACCTGTTGAAAGGCAACTGCCAGATTGCAGCTGAATTCGGAGACCTCATCAAGAAGTACTGCCCCGATGTCAAGCATGTAGTCGTGATTTTCAATCCTGCCGACGTGACGGCCCTTACCGCCCTCATCCATTCCGGACTCAAGCCCAACCAGCTCACTTCCCTGGCAGCCCTGGACAGCACCCGCCTGCAGGAGGCCCTCGCTGCCGAATTCGGCGTGCAACAGTGCAAAGTTACCGGAGCATACACCTATGGCGGACACGGTGAGGCCATGGCAGTATTTGCCAGCGAAGCATTGATTGACGGCACCCCTCTGGCTCAGAAGCAGCTTTCCCCCGAGCGCTGGGCGGAAATCAAGCACGCCACCGTGCAGGGCGGCTCCAACATCATCAAGCTGCGCGGACGCAGTTCCTTCCAGAGCCCCGCATATCAGGCTGTAAAGATGATTGAGGCTGCAATGGGAGGTCCCAAGTTCACCTGGCCCGCAGGCTGCTATGTTAACGACGAGGCCCTCGGCTATAAGAACGTGATGATGGCAATGCCTACCGTAATCGATGCCGACGGCGTACACTTCTGCGCCCCCAAGGGCACTGCAGCCGAAATGGCCGACCTCCAGGCTTCCTACGAGCACCTCTGCAAGATGCGCGACGAAATCGTGAGCCTCGGAATCGTTCCGGCGGTAGCAGACTGGAAGAAAGAGAATCCCAATCTGTAGATAGGTAAATGAAAAAAAAGAATCAGGGCCGGCTGAAAAGGCATCGCTGCTGGTTCGAAGAAAAGTAAGAAGTAAGTACAAGAAAGGGCTGACCAAAAGTCGCTGTCGACTTTTGGTCAGCCCTTTCTTGTCGGGGTAACAGGACTCGAACCTGCGACCCTCTGGTCCCAAACCAGATGCGCTAGCCAACTGCGCCACACCCCGAAACGGAATATGGCGCAAAGATAAGGCGTATTATCGAAAAAGCAAAATCAGAAATCGAATCTCAAACCGGCGTTGAAATTAAACATCAACGGCTTGTCCGTGCGTACCGATTTGGGCTGGCCTCCGTGGAAATAATAACGTACCGAAGGATCCAGGTAGAGTCCCAGTTTGTCTGCAAGTTTGAACTCCAGACCCATACCCAGGGCGGCTGAGAACTGGAAACCACCTGCGGTATCCTTGATCAACGTGGAGTTCAAACCCAGGAGACGGTAACGGTTGGACAGGCAATACTCGGCTTCCGCACCGCCCCAGGCGTACACCTGCATCAGGCCGTCCCTGGTATTGAGCAAATTGTAGTATGCATTTAACGGAATTCCTATGTACTGCAGGCTATGGGAGATGGCGCCCTCGTACTTGTCGGCGCTGTTGCCGTTGTAAGAGCCGTTGAAAGTACGGGTAAGCAGGGAATAGTCCAGGCCCGTGCCGAACGACAGCTTGTCGCTCACTCCGACCCTCACGCCAAGTCCTGCGGTGAAAGGCACGCCATAGGTCGAGGGACCGGATTCGCTGATACCGGCATTGACCGAGCCTGAACCGGGAGCCATGCGGCTGATGCCGTTGCCTCCGTAGGTGATATTGGAGTCGTTGCCTCCCACGCTTCCCTGGGCATACATTCCGCGAAGCCTTATGTCTCCGGCCCCGCGCATATGCTCCTCCCGTTCTATGCGCGCCCACTGGGCGGCAATGCCTGAATTATCTTCCGCATCCGAGGTCTTGTCTTCCGGTCTTCCGGAGGTTTCCGCATTAAGTGCGTCTTCCGCATTCCGCTCATCCGTTGCTTCCCAGGCGACTTCCGCATCCGCTAACAGCACTGATGCCGAGCCGTTTGCGATACTTTCAGCCAGGCTCTCCGCCGGCATCTCTCTTGTTTCTCCGCTGCCATGGGCAGGGATGGACGGGACAGATGAATACCCGGCGGACGGGCGGATGAAAGAGTCCGCCTCGCTTTCCGCAGCAAGGAAGTCAGCTGTTGAGAGTTCCTCTCCTTCAAGCCCGAGACCTGCCTCCGGAACGGTGGTTGCTCCTGGGTTGACATTGTCAGCCAATATGCTGATGTCGCCAGGCTCCTGTACGGCCTTTTCGAAGGTTCCGGCAAGGAACAGGCCTGCCACTATGGCTGCGGCGACAAATGCGGGGACCGCCCACCTCCACCAGGCGACGGCGGGGGCAGCGGAGTCAAGACGCGCGGACACGGCACGCCAGACGCGCCTGGGAGCTTTCTCCCGGGCGTCGTGCAGCACCGACTTCATCTGTCGGTCGAATTCTTGCCAGTTGTCTTGCATCTGTATCTATCTTTTATTGTCTCTATCCTTTATCTTTGCCTGCAGCATTGCCCTGGCTCTCAGCAGCTGGGAACGGGAAGTATTAACGGAAATCCCGAGGGCTTCTGCAATCTCCTGATGAGAATAACCTTCCACGACGTACATGTTGAACACCGTCCTGAAACCGGGAGGCAGTTCGGCGATCATGCGGCACAGTTCCTTGTATCCTATGTTCTGTACGGCGCTTGGAGCTTCGCTGGAGAGGGACCTGGCGCTGTCCACATCGTCGCTCTCCTTGAGCACGTCGTTTTTTCTCAGACTCATCAGTGCAGTATTGACAAAGATCTTTCTGGCCCAACCTTCAAAGGCACCTTCACCTGAGAAGGTGTCAAGTTTGGCAAACAGGGTCACAAATCCGTCTTGAAGGACGTCTTCAGCCGTCTGACGATCTCCTGTATAGCGCAGGCAAAGCGCAAACATTTTATCGGCTAGAGCATCGTAGATGGCTTTTTGTGCTCTCCTGTCACCTTCCTTGGCCTTCTCAATCATCCAAGTATAAAGATGCGAGTTGTCTTCAAAAAGTTGCATCGGGTTTGAAAAAAACTTAAAACCGCAAATGATTTTGCGAAAATAGACAAAAAATCAATATTTTTGTAATCATATGAAGAAAGTCCTGCTGTGCATGGCGCTGTCGCTTTTGAGTTTTCTCCTTTCCGCCCAAGAGGAGAAAAGGGACAGCATCAGCATGGAAAACGCTATCCTGGATATAGTATTCTGCATTGAAGCCGGAGATTACGAGACTGCCGGAGCCAGCTTGGATTCGCTCTCCGCAATCTACCCGGAAAATGATGCAATTCATTACTACAAAGGACTTTGCAGTTATTCCGCAAGGGACTACAACGATGCAGTCAGCCATTTTGCCGCCGCCCTGGAACTGGACCCCTCCAACGTTTGGTACAAGGAGACACTGGCTAATGTTTACCTGAACACCGGAGAGGTGTCAGCCGCCGAGAAACTGTTCCGCGAGCTGCAGGTGGTGAACCCCGGGAAGTACCCGGAACTATATGTATCTTCCATGCTGGCCGGAGCATACAGGATGAAGCGTGACTTCCCCTCCTATTTCGCGTCTCTCAAGTCGCTTGTAAGGGACGGAACTGCCGGCGACGATATGAAATACGATGCCCTGATGAGCGTAATGGGCGGCTTCGACTCCCGCACCTTCAACGCCCTGCTCCCTCAGATAGACACGGTCATGCGCGTTTACGCGGAGGCGGAACCCAAGAGCATGCATGCCCACAGCCTTTGTATGCAGATGGCCGCCAGCCTTGGCGACAACGACAGGGTGATAGATGAGTGCAACGTAATGATGGAATTGCAGCCCGAGGACGTGGACAACGTGGTGCAGTGCCTATCTATCATCGGAGATACCCAACACCAGACGGGAAATAACCGTAAAGCCTATAAAACATACGAAAAGGCCCTGAAACTGGACCCGGGATACTGCCCTGTGCTCAACAACTATGCATATTACCTCAGCCTGGAACGGCGCAAGCTTGCCAAGGCCGAGAAAATGAGCTTGATAACGGTTACCAAGGAGCCTGACAATCCCACCTACCTTGACACTTACGGCTGGATTCTGTTCCTGAGGGGCAAAGCGAAAAAGGCGAAGCCATACTTCAAGCACGCAATGCTCTACGGTGGCAAAGACAGTCCGGTAGTGCTGATGCATTACTCCATCGTACTCGAAAAATTGGGGGAGAAAGACCTGGCCACATACTACCGTAATCTGGCGGAAAGCAAGAAGAAATGAAGCACGCAAGAATAATAGCTACAGTACTGAGCCTGCTGTGCTGCATCCCGATGCCGGCACAGAGCCTGTCTTCGAGCAAAGACAAGAAAGCCAGGCTGGAGCGTGATATACGCATACTCGAGAAGCAACTGGAGAGCGCTACTGCCAAAAGCAACAGCGCCGCTACGCAGTTGAGCCTCCTGAGCGCCCAGACTGCCGCCCGCAAGGAGCTGCTGACCGACAGCGAACGGGAACTGGCGCAGATCAGCGACAGTGCGAAGCGGTGCCAGAAGGAAGTGGACAGGGTGCAAGCCCGTCTGGACACCATGACTTACTACTACGGCCGGCTGGTGCACAACGCATACAAGAACAGGGACTCCCGCATGTGGTACCTGTACATTCTGGCCAGCGAGAACCTCGGGCAGGGCATGAGACGCTACGGCTACCTTCGCCAGCTCTCTTCCCGTATGAATGAACAGGGCCGCCGCATAGGGCAGGAACGGGAGCGCCTGCAGCAGGAAAAGCTGCGGCTCGACAGCTTGCGCATCCAGGTAAAAGCGTTGCGCGACGAGCGGGCGGCAGAGTTCAGCAAGCTGCAGAAGGAAGAAGACCAGTCGCGCCGTCTCGTGGACCAACTGCAAAAAGACCGCAAGCAGTACCAGGCCCAACTGGCTTCCAAGCGCAAACAGGTGGAGGCTCTCAACCGTGAAATCGAAAGGCTGATTCAGGCCGAGATGGACAAAGGAAAAGGCAAAGGGAAAGGCGGCAAGAAGACCAAAACCCAGATTGACACAGCCCTGTCAAGCCAGTTCGAAGCCAATGCCGGCAAACTGCCATGGCCGGCTGAAGGACGTGTGGTGAGCCATTTCGGAAGGAACCCCCATCCGGTATATACCAAATTGGAAATGCCTTTCAACAATGGCGTAGGCATAGCAGTAGATAAGGACGCACCGGTGATGGCGGTGTTCAACGGCGTAGTCAAGCAGATTGTAGTGATACCCGGTTACAGTCAATGCGTCCTGGTGCAGCACGGGGAATACTTCACGTTCTACTGCAAGCTCGGCTCCGTAGCGGTGAAAGCCGGAGACAAAGTCACTACCGGCCAGGTACTTGGCCACGTAGCTCTTGGCCTGGAAGATACCCAGGTGCATTTCCAGTTATGGAAAGGACGCCAGCCGCAGGACCCCGAAAAATGGCTGAGGAAATAAGCTTCAGAACATAAAGCGGAAGCCGGCGCTCAAGGCGAACGACAAAGGATGGGCCGTATAGAAGGACTCCTGATTATCCCCGCCGGCGAAGTGCCAGGAGATACCCGGCTGGATGAACAAGCCTCCCAGACCGCCAACGTTCCACTGGGCGCCGAGATTAGCTTCCAATGACCAGATGAAATCGTTCTCCCTGCGTGTAATCTTGTCGTAAGACACGCGTTCGGAGCCTATGTAGCTCTCATCCACCGACACACTACGGAAACCATATTCGAGCATAGGGCCGGCCGAAGCGTACAATGCAAAACGGCCTAAACGGAAGGGGGTGTAAACCACATGCAGGGGCACGCCCAGATAGGACATGGTCTTGCCGGCAGAAGCCGTCATATTGCTTGTCACGGACCTGGTAACGGTCTCCAGATTGCTCAGCTGCAAGCCGCTTTCCAAGCCCCAATGCTCGCTGAACGACAGCTGCATCAAAGCGCCCACCCGCAAAGCCACGGAATGGTTTACGTCGGTATGTGTGGCCTTGTTCCTGCTCAAAAGGGCCACGGGCGCTTTTTTCAAGGACATGGTTCCTGCCCTTACGCCGCCAGGCGCTCCATAGGAGGTATAGCTGTCTCCCGCCTTGCCAGGAATACCTCCTGCAAGCAGGGAGGCTGTCAGATTAGGCCTGTAAGCAGTTTTCTTCCTTTCCAGCGGAATCAATACCGTACCGCCGGCCGCCGGATCTGCAGTGCTTTCAGATTGGACTGCCTTATCCTCAGCATGATCCGGGTCAACACCTTCCGGCACCTGCCCGTCTTGCACCTTATCGCCGGGAGCCGGAGTTTCTTCTGCATTGTTTGCCGCCTCGGTTTCTTCTTCATTATTTGCCGCCGGAATATCGTTGGTAGAAGTACTCAGCTCACCGGAAGCCACGGCTGTCAGTGAAGTTACTGATACTGCGGAACTATTTGCGGAGCTGCCATGACGCACGCCGCCCGGGGCAACGGAATCTTCCGGCAGGGACGGGAGCTGCTGCAATCCGGCCTCCTCATAAGAATCCGATGCAGCATCGGGCAAGATATCGTCTTCCGCCTTCATGACTGCAACAGCATCATCTCCGGAAATGGTTTTACCGCCTCCCTTAGGCCATATCAACATCACCGCAAACAAAGCTGCGGCCACGCCTGCGAAAGCCCACACCCACGAAGGGAATACTGCCTTTTGCTGAGGCAGACCAGCCTCTACCGCCTCCCACAAGCCATCCGGGGGCGACTGGGTGTATGACTCCATCTTTTGACGGAGTTTCTCGTTCCACTGATTACGCGCCATTTTTCTTATAATCTTTTATCTCCTTTGCCAGCAGCGCTTTAGCCCTAAGCAGCTGGGACGCGGAAGAGTTTTCCTTAATACCGAGCAGAGCCGCAATCTCCTTATGCTTCATCTGCTCGAAAACAAACAAGTTGAACACGGTCCTGTAGCCGTCCGGCAAGTTGCGGATCATATCCTGCAGCACCTCCATAGGCACTTCATCTATGTCCGGATCTTCGTCGGGCAAGGACTCAGGAAGCTCGGAAGACGGAAGCAGCCTGCTATCCCGCCTCAAAGCCTGCAGAGCACCGTTTGTCACGATCTTTGACATCCATGCCCGCAGCGACCCTTCTCCCCTGTACCGGAAACTGTGGAAATGTTCGAAAATGCGGATGAATGCGTCCTGAAGCACGTCTTTGAGTTGGTCCTGGTCTTGCAGGTACCTTGCGGCCACTGCAGTAAGAACTCCGGCATATCTTTGGTACAACTCTCTCTGGCCACGGGGATCTCCGTTGCCTACGAGCCTGACCAACTCTCTCTCACTCAGGCTATTCCCATTATTCCAGCTCAAAGCGTGCAGTCCCTTCGGTACCGTCCAGTTTAATCCAGTTTAAACTTATAGTTTTATGTTCTCCTCCCGGTTCTCTCAAGCTGCTTAGATCGAAGCAAATAATACCCTCCGACAGATAATCTTTGGAATCTCCGTTGCGGTCCTGTACCAGCGACAAAGTGCAAACGCCGCCGGAGTTCTCCGTTCCTATCAAGCTAAAGTCGTGATGGACAGCATGTTCTCCCCACCATGTATTGTAATGCAAAGAAAGGAACCCGTCTTCCAGCATGGTCAAATCCGAATCCAAAAGCAAATCCAGGCCCGCATCAGGATTCCGGGGCGCTGAAGCATAGTCCGGAGATGATTTGAGAACGCCGTTCTCCAAAGGCTCAATCCAGTCCACGATACATTTGTAATAGTCGTTTATCCTGTCCGGAGTAATGGTCAAAGAAGCCAGAGCCCTTTGCGGTAAATCATAATCAAATTCCATATCCGGCCATAGTTTGAAGTGGCCAAGCTGAAAATACGCTTCCCCTGAATCGGACCTTTTAATAGTAAGCAAATCAGTTACAGCAATATTCCTGTCTATTACAGTGTCTTCTGCGTCTAATAAGCCGCCAAATTCATCGGGATGCCTCACTCCTTTTGCACAGGAAAACAAGCTGAGTACAAAGACAGCAGCTATAAAAGTATGGAATAGTTTCCTTTTCATTTCATTCATTAAATCCCTGCAAAAGCAGAATCTTGCACATTATGCAAAAAATTTTTGTGAAGGCAATGCAAGATTGGACTTTTTCGTACATTTACAAAGCAAAAAACACTTGTTAAAATGAAACGGACAATCTTATTTGTGTTTGCGACAGTCCTCGCAGTTGCCGGTTGCAGCAAGGGCGACTATTATTCATCCATGCCGATGGATAAGGAATACTATGAACTAGGTCACGATTCTGAATCCGGAAAAGAAGGCGACAGTTTTGATGAAATCGTTGAGAATAAATTCATTAAAGTAGCCGAACAGCCCGTTTCCACTTTTTCAGTGGATGCCGACGGCGCATCCTATTCTTATATGAGGCGCTGCCTCAACAGCGGTTACCTGCCTCCTGCAAACTCCGTCCGCACCGAAGAATTCCTCAACTACTTCACTTTCGACTACAGCGAGCCGTCGGCCGGTGAAATGCTTGCAATAAACGCCGAAATGGGCGTCTGCCCATGGAATACCGGACACATGCTGCTCCGTCTCGGTCTCAAAGGCAAATCCCTGAGCGAACAGGAGATGCCTGCCGCCAACTTCATATTGCTCGTGGACACATCCGGCTCAATGTCGGGCACGGACCGTATAGAACTGCTCAAGTCCGGTCTGCTCAATATGATAGACTATATGCGTCCGGACGACCGTGTAGCAATCATCACCTATGCCGGGGAAGTTAAGCGGGTACTCGAATCCACAAAGGTAAAAGACGCATCGACCATCAAAAGAGCAATCAGGAAGCTTGAAGTTGGAGGTTTTACTCCGGGCGGCGCGGCCATGCAGATGGCGTACGACGATGCCGTCAAGAATTACATCAAGGGTGGAAACAACCGCATCATCATGTGCACCGACGGCGACTTCAACGTAGGCGTGACATCTACAGACGCTCTCGTAGAGATGGTGGAAAGCTATCTGGACAAAGGTATCTACCTTAGTATTATGGGCTTCGGAACAGGCAACTACCAGGATTCCCGCATGGAAAGCTTGTCCAACCACGGCAACGGCACCTACACATACATAGACAGCGAGGAAGAGATGATGAAAGTATTCGTCCACGAGCGTTCACATTTCGTATCCGTAGCCAACGACACAAAGTGCCAGGTGAAGTTCTTCGACTGGGTGGACAGCTACCGGCTGATCGGCTACGAGAACAGGGTTATGAATAACGAAGATTTCGAAAACGACGCGAAGGATGCCGGAGAAATCGGCGCCGGCCAGACCATCACAGCCCTTTATGAGCTCATCCCGGCGGCGGATATGACCCAGAACGCCACAGCGGCTTCTTTCGACGTGCGCTACAAGACCGAGCTTGGAGGCGAGAGCCGCCTGCTCCACCAGGATATCGGAAAATATTATGAGGGTGTCACCAAAACAGGGCCCGAATTCAATTTTGCCGCAGGTCTTGCCGCCTATGCCATGCTGCTCAGGGATTCCGAGTTCAAGGGAAATGCCGATTTCTCGATGGTTAAAGAGCTGATTCAGAGCGCCGAAAAGCCTTCCGACGGAGTTGACCCGTTAAAACTCCGCAGCAGCCTTGTCAAGATGATTGAAAAGGCGGAAAAGTTGAAAAAATAATTATAATGAGACACTTCTATTTCATTACGGCTCTGCTGCTTTCAGCGGTACTGCTCAGTTCCCAGGCAAAAGCCCAGCCTTTCGATCCTGAGCACAGACATTCCATAGAGATTTCCACTGGCGTGCCCCCTGTACAGTCCCTTGTTTTAAGCACAAGCAGCCATTCCGTCCAAATAAGTCGCGGATTCAAAGATACCCGCTTGTTCATTCCCACTTTTAACCTCGCCTACACCTACTCAATGAATGAAAAGTGGGACCTGAACGTCGTCATCAATGGAAGCGGTGCATTTTACCGCAGAGACCAGTACCCGATGAAAGAGGTGGAGTATAGGGACGCAGAGGGTAATTTACTGAACCGTAACAACGAGCCGGATTACAAGGCCGGGATTTTATCCAGCAAAACACTCTATTCCGGCACTATGTACACCCCTATGGTAGATTTCCGCTGGAAGTGGATGATCCGTGACAATTTTCGCCTCTACTCTTCTTTCGGACTCAGCTGCGTCGTACTCGGCAATTTCGGCTTGTTCATTCCGCTTCCTTACCTCACCCCAATAGGTATCAATTTCGGCAAGGGCCATTTCTACGGCCTTGCAGAAGTTAACGCCAGCAGCGCCTCTACCGGTCTGCTTGCCGGAGCAGGGTACCGATTCTAAAGGTTTTTTTAATTAGTACTGGGCTGACTAAAAAGTCGCTATCGACTTTTTAGTCAGCCCACTACTTTCCTTCTGAACCCCCGCCAGCTGCCACTGTCGACCCCTGTCAGGGGTATTTCGGCCTCCGGCCGGTCGCTTCCAGCGACTTTTTACTTTTCTTCGAACCAGCCACGGTGCTTTTTATTCACCGCCTTCTTCAATAAATTGTGTAAGCAGCACAAAATCTTCAACTCCCAGCCTCTCTGCCCGCAGGTCCAGCATCTGCGCAACCTCGTCCGGCGGAGTTGAAGCAAGCGGCTGAAGCAACGGCTTGAGTGCATTCCGCAGGGTTTTCCGCCGCTGGTTGAAAGCCGTCTTCACCACCATCTTGAACAGTTTCTCGTCGCAGCCGAGTTTCTCCCGGAAATTGCGCGTCAGACGGATTACTGCAGACTGCACTTTGGGCGGTGGTGCGAAGGCGCCAGGGCCGACCGAGAAGCAGTACTCAATGTCGTACCACGCCTGAAGCAGTACGCTCAGGATGCCGTAGGTTTTGCTGCCAGGCTTTTCCGCAATGCGTTCGGCTACTTCTTTTTGTATCATACAGACCACTTCCGGAACCCGGTCCTTGTCGTCCAGTATCTTGAAGAATATCTGCGAGGAAATGTTGTACGGAAAATTGCCTATGATGCAGTAAGGTCCCTGAAACACGCGGTGCATATCAAGCCGCAGGTAGTCTGCCTGGAGCAAGCGTCCCTGCATGCCGGGGAAGTGGGTGAGAAGGTAGCCTACGGACTCTCCGTCCAGCTCCACGGCTTTCAGCTCTATGTCTCCACGCTGCAGCAGGTACTGGGTGAGTACGCCCATTCCAGGGCCTATCTCGAGGACCGGCTGACGCCGGTCTCCGACTACTATCCCCCGCTGCTTCGCAGCTGCCCCCAAGGGCACGGGGGGCGTTCCCCCCGAAACCCCCTGACGACGGTCTCCGACTTCCACATTATCGGGGAGGAGGGCATCGACGATACGCCTGGCGATAGCCTGGTCGCAGAGGAAATGCTGCCCAAGGGCTTTCTTTGCACGGACTTCCATAAGCTATCCCAACTTACCGGCAAATCTGGCGGCCAGATCCAGGAAAGCCTGAGCGTCGGGACGGGTACCGAGCGCTGCCGGCTCACCGCAGTCGCCGCTCTCCCTGATACCCTGTACCAGAGGGATACGGCCAAGCAGTTCGATGTCCAGGTCCTTCGCCATCCTGGCCCCGCCGTCCTTGCCAAAGATATAGTATTTCTCTTCCGGATGCTCTGCAGGAGTGAACCACGCCATATTTTCTATAAGGCCGAAAATGGGACGGTTGATGTTCTTGTTGCGGAACATGGCAGCCCCCTTCTCCACATCGGACAAGGCCACCTCCTGAGGTGTAGTAACCAGCAGGGCACCTTCCATCGGAATCTCCTGCAAGAGGCTGATATGGATGTCGCCGGTTCCCGGAGGCATATCTACAAGCAGGAAATCCAGCTCTCCCCACTTCACCTGCAGAATCATCTGTTTCAATGCGTTGCTGGCCATAGGGCCGCGCCATATCAGGGCCTGTCCGCGCTCCGCGAAATAACCTATGCTCATCCACTTTACGCCGTATTTCTCCAACGGAATGATAAGTTCCTTTCCGTCAATCTCTTCGGCCATAGGCTGCCGGCCTTCAGTACCGGTCATCAGCGGCACGGAAGGACCGTACACGTCGGCATCGGCAAGGCCAACTTTGTAGCCCAGCCGGGCAAGGGCGCAAGCCAGGTTCACCGCCACCGTGGATTTTCCCACGCCCCCCTTGCCGGACGCAACTCCCACGATATGACGGACATAACGCAGACACTCGGTATCGAATTCCACCCCCTTCTTTTTAGGGGCCGCTTCTTCAACTACCACGGTCTTCACTTCGGCGGAAGCCACTCCGCCACGTATCAAAGCGGCACGGGTGGCTCCTATGAGATACTCCGACAGCGGGTCCCGGCGCTTGGGAAAAGCCAGTGTAACGACGACCGTCGTTACACTGGTGTCACTATCATCAACCTGCTCGATGCTTACATTTTGCACCATGCCAAGGTCCACTATGTCACGGTCGCCGCGGGCAGGGTGACGGACTTCGCGGAGCAGATTCAGTATTTCTTCTTTGGTCATTCGCGAACAATCCTCATTTCGTCCAACAGATACCCGGCGCCGCCGAATTTGTCGATCATCAGCAGAACGTAGCGGATGTCCACGCAGATGCAGCGCTGGAGGCTCGGTTCGAACATCACGTCGCTGCTCATCGCCTCCCAGTTGCCGTCGAAGGCCAGTCCTATGAGATTGCCGTCAGCGTCCATAACCGGGCTGCCGGAATTGCCTCCGGTAATGTCCAGGTTGGTAAGGAAGCAGGCAACTACCTCGCCGTCGGCATTGGCATACTGTCCGAAGTCCTTGGTCTCATATATTTCCTTGAGGCGGGCAGGTACGCGGAACTCGTAATCGTCGGGATTTTCCTTCTCCATTACGCCCTTCAGAGTCGTATAGTATTTGTAAGCAACGCCGTCCTTGGGTTCGTAACCTTTGACAGTACCGTATGTAAGGCGGCAGGTCATATTGGCATCGGGGTATGAAGGCTCGCCCTTGCGCCACTCCAGCAGGCTGGCGCCGTATGCCTTGGATGCGCCTGCTATGTCGGCACGGGCTTTCATAAACAGCTCACGCATGGAGCCGGTAGCAGACAGCACGGCGGTACCGAACTGCACGGCAGGGTCGGCGGCCAGCAATTTGTCGGTGATGGGCTTGGAGAGAAGCTTCTCCTCCGATGTAAATATGCTCTTCTTGAACATGTTATCCACGAATTTACGGGTGTCCATGGTCAAGATGCTCTTGCCCTTCAGCTTGATTGCCTCTTCCGGCTTCACGTTGGCCTTGTAGAAATCTATCATGGCAACCGCCACATCACGGTCCACATCGGCGTTATAGTTTTTGTACTCATCGCCAAGGAACTTAATGGCCATATCTACGGCTTCCTTCTCATCTACCTCGGCATTGGGATCAGCCTTCTTGGCGTTTCTTGCCATCTCCAAAGTACGGCTTACACTGAGAGCGAAGCTTACCAGCTCGATGCGGCCCAGACTCTCCTGAATCAGTGTGGCGGAACGAAGAGGTCCGGCGTTATTGCTGACGCACTCCGCAATCTTCTCTATGGCACCGCCGTAAGCCTCCTGGCGAGCGGGATCGGCCGCGATCCAGGCCTCCAGTTCCTGCTCTTTCTGCTTCTCCCTCGGAATGATTTGAAGGGACTCGAACGCCTCCTTCATTCCTATCCACTTCTTCCAGCCGTTGGCGGAGCCGGAGTACTTGCTGGCGTATTGAAGACCCACTTTTTCATCTGCCCTCATAGCCTTCCAAAGCACTTCCTGACGCACTCCGCGGGCGGCAATGCGGATGTTGTTGGTCTCCAGCATATCCTCCAGCTGGGCTGCGGTCTGGAAACGCTGGGTGCTTCCGGGATACCCCATAATCATGGCAAAATCCCCTTCCTTCACGCCCTTGAGCGAAACGCCGAGGAACTGACGGGGCACCATAGGCACGTTTTCCGGAGCATATTCGGCAGGCTCGTTGTCGGGGCCGGCATATACACGGAAACAAGAGAAGTCGCAAGTGTGACGGGGCCACATCCAGTTGTCGGTTTCGCCGCCGAATTTGCCGGAAGATGCCGGCGGAGCGCCCACAAAACGCACGTCACGGTACACTTTGGATACAATCAGGTACTTCACGTTGTCGTTATAGAAACTGCTCACCCGCACGTCGCAGTTGGGATTCTGCTCGCGGGCTTCCTTGATGAGGTCGGCAACTTTAGCACCGGCCTCTATGGCATCGGTAACATCGGTCATACTTTGCAGGAAGCGGACCGTAAGGTCGGGAACCGGCAGTTCTTCTTCGCGGGATTTCGCCCAATAACCGTTTTCCAAATAGTTGTGTTCGGTGCTGGAGAGCGACTGGATGGCACCGTAGCCGCAGTGATGATTGGTAAGCAGCAGACCGGAACCGGACACGATTTCTCCGGTACAACCGCCGCCGAACTGCACGATGGCATCCTTGATTGAAGAATTGTTGATGCTGTAGATCTGCTCGGGGGTAAGACGGGATCCGAGGTTTCGCATAGCCTCCGAGTTCATCTTTTCCAGCAGGGGCAAAAGCCACATTCCCTCGTCGGCACTAAGCGACACAGGGAGCAAAAGCATTGCGCTTGCAAGCGCTGGCAAAATACGTTTCATATTAAAATAATGTTGGTTCTAATTCTTTGGGGTGAAAGGACTTACGATGTTCCGGAGTATATCCGAGAGACTTTATCGCCCGAATATGCTCAGGGGTGGGATAACCGGCGTTGTGGTCCCAACCATAACCTGGATATTCCCTGGAAAGCTCTTCCATGCGTTCGTCCCGCCAGGTCTTGGCCAGGACTGATGCCGCAGCTATGCTGGCATAAATAGCATCACCGTGCACGACGGCAGAGTATGGGATTCCGTCGAAAGGGATGAAGCGGTTGCCGTCTATCAACAGGTAATCCGGCCTGGTTTTCAACGCCTTGACGGCCCGCTGCATACCGGTTATGCTGGCCTTCAGGATATTGATACGGTCTATCTCTTCCGCCTCCACGGCAACGACGGCCCAGGATATTGCCTCCTTTTCTATGACCGGGCGCAGGATTTCCCTGGACTTGCGGCTCATCTGTTTGGAGTCGTTGAGCAAGGGGTGGTAAAAGTCGGCCGGCAAAATAACGGAAGCTGCATAAACGGGACCGGCTAGAGGGCCGCGACCTGCTTCATCGCATCCGGCTTCCAGGCGTCCCGGTTCCATATATGGGAGTAATGATATAGTCCGCTGCATCAGTGCAAAGATAACACATTTGCACAAACAGCCAAGAAATGAACTGATTATTGCTTTCCTTTTTTGCCGAAGTATTTTTCCAGCATGGATGCGAGGCCGTCTATCTTGGCTTCCAGAACGTCCAGACGGTCAATGACGTTTCCTTCCTGCAAATAACCGAAAGTCTTGGATTTACTCTCGCCGGATACTATTTCTTCCTCGGTCATTCCCACTACTTCGGCAAAGCGGGACAGATTCTTGCAGAACAGATTGGTTTTCCCGGTTTCAAAATTGCTGTAAGTGGAGCGTTCGATACCCATCAAATCCGCAATATCGTCCTGCGAATAGCCGAGACGGGTACGGATTCTGCGGATATTTTCGAGCGTCTTTTCCATAAATGATGTTTACAGGACAAAAATAATGCTTCATAATGTCTTGTCCCATAGCGGTTTTATGGACAATTTTCTATAAAAATCACACAAAAACCGAAAAAATCGTAAAAAAATGACAATTACCCCTGTATTTACCCCCGCCGCATTATTGAATTTTTCAACACAACTGTCCATATTTGCGCCACAAAAACGATGTTATGAAAGCGAAAAAGTATTCAGATTTTGAGGCGCTCCTCCAAAGTGGAGAGTACCATAGTTTCGAGGCGGTCTGCCGGCGTCTGAGGCTGTGCCCGGACGACCTTGACGAGACCCTGACAAGTGAACTGGGATATACCGGAGATGAAGTCATGGAGGAATATTTTGGTAATCGGTGTAAAAATTATTAGATTTGCGGACTGTGACAATAATTAACAACACCAGATACAAATGAAAGAATATTCCACCAAAGACGTACGCAATGTTGTTTTGCTCGGCGCGACCAAGTCCGGCAAGACCACGTTGGCGGAAGCGATGCTCTACGAAGGCAAGGTTATTACCCGCATGGGCACCGTTGAGGACAAAAACACCTTGTCCGACAGCAACGAGCTTGAGAAGCTCAACCAGCGTTCCATCTACGCCACTCCCCTCTACACCGAGTTCGCCGGATGCAAGATCAATTTCATCGACGCTCCCGGTTCCGACGACTTCATCGGAGGCGCTTATTCCGCTTTCCGCGTATGTGAGAGCGGAGTGCTGGTTATCAATGCCCAGCAGGGAGTCGAGGTAGGTACCGAGAGTTTCGTCCGCAGGGCTGAAGCCCAGAAACTCCCCCTCATCCTCGCAGTTGGCCAGCTCGACGCAGACAAGGCAGACTGGGACAACGTCCAGAACTCCATGAAAGAGACTTTCGAGGGCAAGATGATCAATGTTCAGTTCCCGGACGCCACCGGTGCCGGTTTCGCAGGCATAATCGACGTGCTCACCATGAAGTACTACAAGGGTGACGAAGTTCTGGATATACCTGCACAGTTTGCAGACCAGGCCGAGGAATACCGCGAGGCCCTCATCGAGAAGGCTGCCGAATTCGACGACGCCCTCATGGAGAAGTTCTTCGAGGAAGGCACTCTCAGCGAAGAGGAAATCCACAGCGGCCTCAACAAGGGTATCGCCAATGGTGAAGTTTATCCCGTATTCTGCGTATGCGGAAAGAAGGACATCGGCGTAAAGCGCCTGCTCGAGTTCATCAAGGACGTGGCTCCCGTGCCTGCAGTGAAGGCAGACGGCCCCACCTCCTTGTTCATCTACAAGAATGACGTGGAGCAGCACCTCGGCGAAGTTTCATACTTCAAGGTAATGAGCGGCACCCTTACCACCGGCATGGATCTGGAAGACCCCGTGAGCGGCAACAAGGACCGTTTCTCCGCCATCTATGCAGTAGCAGGTTCCAAGAAAGAGCCCGTAACCAACCTGCATGCAGGTGACTTCGGCTGCGCCGTGAAGCTCAAGAACAGCAAGTCCAGCACCACTCTTTCCGCTCCCGGTTCAGGCATCAGCTACGACCGCATACAGTATCCTGCACCCAAGTACCGCTGCGCCATCAAGGCCAAGGTCCAGCAGGACGACCAGAAACTCG
>CAMKQN010000042.1:0-17138 GCA_946414935.1 uncultured Bacteroidales bacterium | reverse complement strand
ATCCGGAGGATGACGCAGCCCACGTGAATTGGGGCGGCAGTTGGCGAATGCCGACCGCTGAAGAGAGTGACGAGCTAATAACCAAATGCACCTGGACCTGGACAACCCAGAACGGAGTAAACGGAAGACTCGTCACGGGTCCCAACGGCAAGTCCATCTTCCTTCCAGCCGCAGGCCTCCGGTACGACACGTACCTTGGCAGTGCCGGGTCCAACGGCTACTACTGGTCTTCGTCCCTCTTTACGGACTTCCCGTACGTCGCGTGGTACGTCTACTTCAGTCCCGGCAATGTCTACTGGTACGACACCAACCGCTGCTACGGGTTCTCAGTCCGCCCCGTCTACGGCGAGTTCATCTCCGTTAAGTCAATTTCCCTGGACCAAACCACGCTTGAGCTGAACGCCGGAGACAAGCAGCAGTTGACTGCCACAGTCAGTCCGTCCAACGCCACCGCAAAGGACGTACACTGGGAATCCAGCGATGAATCCATCGCCAAGGTGGATCAGGACGGCCTTGTCACCGCAGTAGCTCCAGGTACGGCCACCATCACGGCCTACGGCTCCAGCGGCGTGAGCGCAAGCTGCACGGTCACCGTGAAAGAGGGCGCGCAGGCCGTCGATCTCGGCCTGCCTTCCGGCCTCAAATGGGCCTCCTGCAACGTCGGAGCCACTAAGCCGGAAGAATTCGGCGACTACTTCGCCTGGGGGGAAACGAAGCCCAAAGCGTCGTACGACTGGTCCACCTACAAATGGTGCAAGGGCGACGACTTCGACGCCCTCACCAAGTACTGCTTCGATTCCTCCTACTGGGGAGGCAAAGGCTCGATGGACAACAAGAAAAAACTCGACCTTTCAGATGACGCCGCCAATGCCAACATGGGCGGCGACTGGCGCACGCCCACGGATTCCGATTGGCAGGAACTGATAGACAACTGCACCGTCACCTGGACCGACAACTATAACGGAACAGGCGTGGCCGGCAGCATATTCACCGGGAAGAAATCCGGCTACACCGGTGTCTCCATCTTCATCCCCGCGGCGGGATTGAAGATAAGTGACGTGACTCTCGACCCCGGAGAATATTGCGCCTACTGGACTTCGGTCCTCGACGTGGACCGCGATCCCAGTAACGCCTGCTATTTCATGTCAGGAGACTTTGGACCGAACATAAACAGCTACATCCGCGCCGAAGGCCGCTCCGTCCGTGCGGTCCGCTCCCAATAATTTGGTATTGCGGGCAAGCGGCGGATGTGTTATCTTTGCGGCGTGACAAGCGTAAGTTCAAGATGCAGAGCATAGATACACTGGAAATCGGCCACGAAGTTGTAATTGAGAAAGTGGGGGGAGAGGGAGCTACCCGTACCCATTTTCTGGATATGGGACTCATCCCCGGGGCAAGGCTAAAGGTAGTAGCAAAAGCTCCGTTGGGAGACCCTATACAGTTGCTCATCAGCGGATACGCTCTCACGCTCCGCAAAGCGGACGCCGCAGGAATAGAGGTGCGGGAACTAAAGCCCGGCGAGCAGGAGGGAGTTTGTGCGGCAGGCCACGGCGATAGTTCCGACCGTGGCCGTAACGCCTGGCTTCACGACCATAACGCTCACCCTGGCCTGGGAGAAGGCGGCAAATACCACTCCAGGGATCACGAGAACCCGCTGCCGAAGGGGGTAAAGCTCAGCCTGGCCCTTGCAGGCCAGCAGAATTGCGGTAAAACCACCCTCTTCAATGTGCTCACCGGTTCCAATCAGCATGTGGGCAATTTCCCCGGTGTCACCGTGGACCGCAAGGAAGGTGTCATCAAAGGGCATCCGGAGAGTTCCATCACCGACTTGCCCGGTATCTATTCGCTCTCTCCATATACGGCAGAGGAGCTCGTTTCCCGGGAATTCATCCTCGATCCCAACACCAGGGGCCTCATCAATATAGTAGATGCCAGCAATATCGAAAGGAACCTGTACCTCACTCTCCAGCTGATGGAGCTCGGAGTCCCTATGGTGCTGGCTCTCAATATGATGGATGAAGTTCGCGGGAATGGCGGCGCCATTCGTATCAATGAGATGGAGCGCATACTCGGCATTCCGGTAGTAGGCATTTCCGCGGCCCGGGGCGAAGGTGTGGACGAACTGGTGGAGCATGCCCTGCACGTGGCGCGCTACCAGGAGGCTCCTGCCCGCAACGACTTCTGCGGCAAGGACGACAACGGAGGTGCTGTCCACCGTTGCCTTCACAGCGTAATCCATCTGGTGGAGGATAGGGCCGCCGCTGCCGGCATCCCCGCCCGTTTTGCCGCCACCAAGCTCATAGAAGGGGACGATTGGGTGGAAAAGGCCTTGAAGCTCAGTCCCGGCGAGAGGGAAGCTATAGAGCAGATTATTCTGACTATGGAGCAGGAACGCGGTCTCGACCGGGCTGCCGCCATCGCCGACATGCGTTATACCTTTATCCGCAAGCTGTGCGCTCAGACCGTGGTGAAGCCGCGGGAGAGCAAGGAATATCGCCGTAGCCGCCGCATAGACAAGGTGCTCACCGGCCGCTGGACGGCGATTCCCATTTTCGTACTCATCATGGCGCTGGTTATCTGGCTCACGATAGATGTGCTCGGGGCGCCGCTGCAGGCTTTGCTGGATGCCGGGATAAGCACCCTCGGTGCCGGTGCGGGCGCCTTGCTTGCCGGGTGGGGCGTGAGTCCTGCGGTGCAGTCGCTGGTGGTGGACGCCGTGTTCGGAGGGGTCGGTTCGGTGTGCAGTTTCGTACCCGTTATCGTTATCCTGTTCTTCTTCCTCTCCATGCTGGAAGACAGCGGGTACATGGCCCGTGTGGCTTACGTTACCGACAGTTTCCTCCGCAAGCTGGGGCTTTCCGGCCGAAGCATAGTGCCGCTGATAATAGGGCTGGGCTGTTCCGTCCCCGGGGTTATGGCGTCCCGCACTCTGCCGTCGGCCCGGGACCGCCGCAAGACCATACTGCTCACGCCGTTCATGAGCTGCTCGGCCAAACTGCCTATTTACGCCTTCCTCAGCAGTGCCTTCTTCCCGGGGCGCGGGGGCCTGGTGCTGGTGTGCCTGTATCTGCTGTCTATCTGCATAGGCATCCTGGTGGCTCTGATTGGCAAGTTGATTGACTGCGGTTCGCAGGCGGCGCCTTTCGTGATGGAGTTGCCCAATTACCGCCTGCCCCAGCTGCGCAACGTAGGCCATCTGATGTGGGACAAGACTAAGGACTTCCTGCAGAGGGCCTTTACGGTTATTTTCGTAGCTACCCTTGTCATCTGGTTCCTGCAGAGCTTCGACTTCCGTTTCAATATGGTGCAGAACGGCGAGGGAAGCATGCTGGCATGGATCGCCGGAATTATGGCCCCGTTGTTCGCTCCGCTCGGCCTGGGCGACTGGAAGATAGTGACCGCTTTCATCTCCGGCTTCCTGGCGAAAGAGAGCGTGGTGGCCACGATGGAGGTGCTCGGAGTGCTTTCCACCCTCACCGTGGCAAGCTCCGTATCTATGCTGGTATTCAGTCTGCTCTACACTCCCTGCGTGGCTGCCATAGCGGCGGTGAAGCGTGAACTGGGAGGCAAGTGGGCTTTGTTTGTGATTGTGTTCCAATGCATTGTGGCATGGCTTGCGGCTTTCGGCGCTTACCGCCTTGCCCTCCTGGTACTATGAACGCGGCATCCTGGATAGTGCTCGGGGCAGTGCTCGCCGCCGCGGCCGGAGCGCTGGCTTTTATGCTTCACAGGCGCAACAGGAAGGGAAGTTCCGCCTGCTGCGCCTGCGCGCTGAAAGACCTTTGCCGGAAATAAGCTATTCCGCCCAGATTTCGTCGATAAAGATGAACCCGGGGTACCCGGCTCCAGGGTGCCACTGGGGAATAGTGCCGATATTGGTGGCGCTCACGCGCAGGTAGCGGGCATTTACCTTCACCCTGGCCTCGCAGTCCCATACTTTCACCTCCATGTCGCGCTCGTCCACGCTGTTGGCTATGCGGGCTATTTCCTTGAAATGCTCTCCGTCGCCCGAGGCCTCGAAAAGCACTTCCCTGGGCATCCATATCCAAGACCTGGCATCCTGGCAGAATCCGGCTCCCACACGCTTGAGCGGCCTGCTGCGGCGCAAATCTATCACAGCCTGGAAGTCGGTGTCCTGATAGCCCTGCCAGCCGCCGGTGCGCCAGTTGACGCCTCCTCTCCTGCCGTCGATCAGGCCCTCCGGGCCGCCGGCGGTGTACTGTGAACTGCATCGGGACAAGATGCTTATATCCCTGTCGGACTGGATCTTATATACCGTGCTGCGGGTGGTGTAACTGCGCTCCCCGTCTTTCTCGGCATAAGCTTCCAGGGTGCAGGCGTCATTCAGGACGAAGGGGGCCTCGTAGCGGCGGAACGTTCCTTTTCCGTTGATACGGTAGAACAGCTCTCCCTCGCCGCTCAGCCCCACTGTCATGGATCCGGCGAAGATGTCTCCCTCCATCTCGAAGGCGGGATTGGTCACAATCGGCTTCACTTCCGGCATCTTGCCTGCAGCCTGCACGGCACCGGGGCAGAGGGGGTAGCGGCCCAGCGCGCTCAGCACGTACCAGGCGCTCATCTGGCCGCAGTCATCGTTGCCGCAGAGCCCGTCCGGGGCGGAACTGTAGAGGGTTTCCAGTATGCGCCCGACCGTTGACTGCAGCTTCTCCGGATGCTCCGTAAAGGCGTAGAGACAGGGGATGTGGTGGCTGGGCTCGTTGCCGTGGGCGTATTGTCCTATGCAGCCGGTAATGTCGGCCTGGCTGCGCCCGGTGTTGCCTTCCGGGGCGGAGAAGAGGGCGTCCAGACGATCCTCCAGTGCCTTCTTGCCGCCAAGGGCCCGGGTGAGTCCCGGAACGTCCTGGGGTACGAAGAAGCTGTACTGCCAGGAATTGGCTTCGGTGTAGTTGTTGTTTACTTCGCGCGGGTCGAAGGGGCTGAACCAGCGTCCGTTGAGGCGGGCCCGCATGAAGCCGGTGGACGGGTCGAACACATTGCGCCAGTACTGGGAAGAACGCATATATGCCAGGTACTCCTCCGTCTTGCCGAGGTAGGCGGCCACCTGGGCCACGCACCAGTCGTCGTAGGCGAACTCAAGTGTCTTGGACACGCTTTCGTGCTCATCGTCAGCCAGCACCAGGCCGTTGCGGCGGAAGCTGTCCATTCCGTACTCCGGCCTAAGGGAAGAAGCCACCATGGCTTCGAAAGCCTTCTCCACGTCGAAATCCGTGAGCCCTCGTGCCACGGCGTCTGCAATCACCGGAGCGGAATTGTAGCCTATCATGCAGTCCGTTTCCCAGCCGGAGAGCTCCCACACCGGCAGCTTGCCGTTTTCTTCGTAAACGGAAATCATGGAACGGATGAAGTCCATACTGCGCTCAGGCTCTATCTCGAACAGCAGCGGGTGTTCGCCCCGGAAGGTATCCCAGGTGGAGAACACGGTGTAGCGTTCCCAGCCGTCGGCACGGTGTACTTTGCCGTCCATCCCGCGGTAGCTGCCGTCGGCGTCGGAGTAGAGCGAAGGATGTATGCCTGTATGATAGAGGGCGGTATAGAAGCGGCGGCGGTGCTCCCTGTCTTTCCAGGGGCACTCCAGCTTGCCCAGATACCGTTCCCACTCCTGCTGCGTGCTGCGTTTCAGGCTCTTGAAGGATGCGGGATACTCCGAACGCAGATTGGCTTTCGCCCCTTCCTCCGATACGCTGGAGATGGCGCTGCGGAGCTGTATCCGGCGGTTGTCGAAGCTGATGACTGCCTTGCGGCCGTCGTCCTGCAGCTCACAGCTCACGGGAGCGGAGAATTCGATGTAGAAGTACACGTGCTGCCTGCGGGCCCAGCTGGACGATACCCTGCAGCCGCTCACCCAGTCGGGGCCGAAATGTATGGCGAAACTGTCCAGCGGGTCGCGGTGGCGCAGGTCGAGGGTAACGGATGGCTTCTGCCTGCCCCGGAACCGGTATTCGTGCATGGCGACCCGGCGGCCGGCGGCGAGGCGGGCTTTGACTCTGGAGTCTTTGAGCCATACCTCGTAATACCCGGGGCTGGCTTTCTCCCGGGAATGGGAGAAGCGGGAGGGGCCGCTGCCCGGAGTGATGAGCACGTCGCACCAGTCGTCGCAGCCGGTGCCGCTTAAGTGGGTGTGGCTGAAGCCGAAAATGAGCGAGTCGGAATAATGGTAGCCACTGCAGCCGTCCCAGTCTCCGGCTTTGGGACGGGTGTCGGGACTGAGCTGTATCATGCCGAAAGGTGCGCAAGCTCCAGGGAATGTGTGGCCGTGGGCATCGGTGCCGACCATGGGGTCGGCGTACTGCAGAAGCAGTGACAGGACAAAAACAAGAGAAGTTAGCATATCATTGCAAAAGTAGTGAAAGTTCGAAGATTTTTCGTATCTTTGAGGTTATAAGAATAACCACCAAAATAACATTATGAGAAATAAACTATTTCTGACGCTTCTGTCAATGTCTATTCTCCTGGCATTCACCGGACCTGGCGTTCTTGCACAAACCCGTATCAAGGTGCAGGGCGTCGTGACCGACAGCAAAGGAGAAGCTCTCCCGGGCGCGATGGTCATTGTGGACGGTACCCAGAACGGTGCGATGACCGATGCCAATGGGCACTATTCCCTGAGCAACGTCTCTCCCAAGGCCACTCTCACAGCCAGTTTGCTGGGCTATGAAGACCAGACCGCCATGGTGGATGGCCGTTCCAAAGTGGATTTCTCCCTCAAGGATGACACTCTCATTCTCGACGAGGCCGTGGCAATCGGCTACGGTACCCAGTCCAAGATTACCCTCACCGGTTCCGTGACCTCCACTTCCGGTGAAGAACTGGTGAAGAACTCATCTGTCAACCTCTCCCAGGGCCTTGCAGGCCGTATGTCCGGCGTTATCGTCAACAACCGTTCCGGTGAGCCCGGACGCGACGATGCCGTCATGTACATCCGCGGCCGTTCCACCCTCGGCAACAACTCTCCTCTCATCATCATCGATGGAGTGCCCGGACGTGGCGATGAGTTCTCCCGCCTCACCGGTGAGGAAATCGAGAGCATCAACGTGCTGAAAGACGCGTCTGCGGCTATCTACGGCGCCCGTTCCGCCAACGGCGTCATCCTCGTGACCACCAAGCGCGGCCGTTCCGACGGACAGCCTACCGTGACCTTCACCTACGACTACGGTATGCAGTCGCCTACCCGCCTGCTCAAGATGGCGGACGCCGTGCAGTTCGCAAGGGCCTACAATGCAGCCCGTGCCATCACAGGCGCATCCCCTATCTACACCGAAGAGCAGATCCAGCACTACATCGACGGCGACGACCTCATCAATTACCCCAACACCGACTGGTTCAAGGAAATCATCAAGCCCTTCTCCTCCCAGCACAAATACGGAGTGAGCCTGCAGGGCGGTGCGGACAAGGTGAGCTACTTCGTACAGTTCAACGGTCAGTATCAGGACGGTATCTACGTGAAGTCCGCCACCAACTACAACCAGTACAACGTGCGTTCCAACATCGACGTGAAAGTCACCGACGACTTCAAGCTCGGCATCGACCTGAACGTCCGCCAGCAGCACAAGAACTACTCGGCCTATCCTTCCGACAGCTACGGTATCTTCTACATTACCACCCGCCGCTATGCCTCCAGCGCGCCGTATTATCCCAACGGATACATCCGCAGCGGCTCCAACCCCGCCGCCCTGGTGCAGGACCTCACCGGTTACGACCGCACGACATACAACACCATCAACACCACTTTCCGGGGCAACTACGACCTGCACGCCATCACCAAGGGCCTCTCCGTCAATGCAGTGCTGGCCTACGACGTACACAACAACTTCAACAAGAACTGGTCTAAAAACTGGCCCTGCTACTCCTACGACGAGATTACCGAGACTTATCGGGAAAGGGACAGCGGCGTGTTCACCACCCCTACCCTGAGCGAGAGCCAGAACAACTACCACACCATCACGGTCAATGCCAACATCAACTACGACCGCACATTCAACGACCACCACGTGAGCGCTCTCGCCGGTATGGAGCAGAGCCAGTTCCGCCGCGACCGCTTCAACGCCAATATCGAGAAATACGACTCCGACATACTTGACGAGTTCTTCGCCGGCAATGCCGACAAGTCCTTCTACAAGATCGGAGGCTATGCTGCCGAGACCGCACGCCGCTCCTTCTTCGCCCGTGCCGGTTACGACTACAAGAGCAAGTACATGATCCAGGCCCTCGTGCGCTGGGACGGCTCCGAGAACTTCCCCGCAAACAAGCGTTGGGGCGTGTTCCCCGGAGTCTCCGTGGGCTGGCGTATTTCAGAAGAGCCTTTCATCCAGAACAACATCCCCTGGCTGACCAACCTCAAGCTCCGCGCCTCCTACGGCGAGCAGGGTAACGACCAGGTGGACGCATTCCAGTACCTGGCCACCTACGCCTATACCACCAGCACATCCTACCGTGCCCTATACGACGGCAAGGAAGTCAACTTCATCCTTCCCGACGGCGTGCCCAACGCCAACATCACCTGGGAAGTGGCCCGCACCTGGAACCTCGGTCTGGACGGTAACATCCACCACGGCCTCCTGGGATGGGAACTCGAATTCTTCCACACCCGCCGAAGCAACATCCTCTGCACCCGCAACGCGTCGGTGCCGTATTATACCGGACTTACCGGCAACCTTCCCGACGAGAACATCGGTATAGTCTCCAACAAGGGTGTCGAGCTCCAGCTCACCCATGAGAACAAGGCCCTCGGCGGGGACCTGCGCTACCGTGTCGCCGGTAACATCATGTACGCCAAGAACACCATCGAGTACATGGATGAGACTCCTTACGACGAGAAACACCAGTACATGAACAGGACCGGCCACCCCATGGGCGCCAGCCTGATTTACCAGGTCGAAGGCATCAACCGCAGCAATGCGGACCTTGAGAATCATCTCCAGATGGCGGGCGCCGGCCTCGGTGACTTCTACTTCAAGGATCTCGACAATAACGGCATCATCGACTCCCAGGACCGTCTCCGCTGCGACCTCACCGCCGTTCCCCAGATTGTGTTCGGCGTAAACAGCGAACTGCAGTGGAAGAACCTGGATTTGTCCATACTGCTCCAGGGACAGGGACTTGCCCGTTACTATTACGCCCCTCTGACCGACCCGGTATCCGGCAACATCGAGATGGATGCCGCGGTCAATGCCTGGACGCTTGACAATCCCGACACCGACCACCCCCGTATCGCCTCCAATATCGGCAACGGCGGCGTGTACCGTACCTCCTACTATTACCGCAACGCATCCTTCCTGCGTCTGAAGAACGTGGAACTGGGTTATACCCTTCCCGGAACGGTGTTCGGCCGTCAGGTCGGAATCGACAACACCCGCTTCTACGTGGCCGGATACAACCTCCTCACCCTGTCCGAGCTCAAGACCATAGACCCTGAGACCAGTGACGAAGGCTACCAGACCTATCCCCAGGTGAAGATTTTCAACTTCGGCGTCAAGGTGACCTTCGGCCACATCGGCTCCACCAAGGCCGTATCCAAGTCTGCCCGCACTCCCGCCGCCACCGCCGCTTCCGTCAAGGAAATCATCAAGGAAGTGGAGAAGATCGTGGAGGTCCCCGTGGAGAAAGTGGTAGAGAAGATTGTGGAGGTTCCCGTGGAGAAAGTGGTCGAAAAGATTGTGGAGGTTCCCGCTTCCAAGCTTAACGGTGAATACACCGACGACCTGTTCTTCATCATCGGCAAGTCCGAGCTGCGTCCCGAAGAGGCCTTCAAACTCGGCCGTATCTGTCAGATTCTCAACGAGAATCCCGATGCCAAGATTATCGTAACGGGCTATGCGGACTCCGCCACCGGCACTGCTGAGATCAACCGTGCCCTGTCCGGCCAGCGTGCCGAAATCGTGAAGGATATGCTCGCCAAGGCAGGCATTTCCGCCGACCGTATCGAATGCAGAGCCGCAGGCACCGACAGGGATGCATCCGCATCTCCTTCTTCCAACCGTGTGGCCGTATGTGTCATCAAGTAAAAGAGAACGCAATGAAAAAGTATATAAGCATCTTTATCCTTGCAGCCCTGGCCCTGACCGCCTGCAATGACGGCTTCCTGGACAAGAAGCCGCTTGACAAGCTTTCCGAAGAGGCCGTCTTCAACAGCGACGCCCTTGCCGAGAGCTACATCAACGCCATCTACACCGTTATGCCCGATCCGTTCACGGAGGGCAACATAGGCTGTATTTCCGATGAGGGTTTCTTCCGCTATGGCGGCACGTCCACCCGTTATATCGCGGACGGTTCCATGACCCCGAGCTCCATCATTCCCCAGGATGAGGGCGGCCCGGCGCACAATACCCGTACCACTTTCCTCAATATCTGGAACCGCGCCTACGAGTACATCTACCGCCTGAACTATTTCATCCGCTACGTTGAGGAGAAGGGGTCTGCAATGTCAGAATCCACCAAGTCGCGCCTGCTCGGCGAGTCTTATTTCCTCCGCGCCTGGGCCTACACCAACCTCATCGAGCGCTATGGCGGCGTGGTCCTGGTGGACAAGCCCCACGATGACATCGGCGCCGATTTCGTCGAGGAGCGCGCTAATTTCGACAAATGTGTGGAGTTCATCAACCAAGACCTCGACGCCGCCTACCCTCTCCTGCCCGACAAGGGCGGTGCGGCACTCGGCCGCGTCCATAAAGACTGTGTGCTCGCCCTCCGCTGCCGTCTGACCCTCATCGTGGCATCGCCCCTGTTCAACGATCCCGCCAAGCCCGAGGGAAACATATTCCACGGAGCCTACTCCGCAGATAAGTGGCAACTGGCCTACGATGCCGCCAAGGCTATCTGCGACCGTGCCGACCTTGAGGGCGCCTACCAGCTGGACGATACCTACGACGGCTTCTGGCGCGACATCAATTCTCCCGAGGTCATCTGGGCCAAGTATTTCGTACAGAGCAGTAACCAGCCCCACAAGGCCCAGCTGCTTTACTCCCTGATGGACTTCGGCGGAGGCGGCTGGGAGAGCTTCAACCCCACCCAGGCTATGTGGCTCGACTATGAGATGGCCAACGGCAAGAAAATCTTCGAAGAGGGCTCCGGCTACGATCCAGCCGTTCCTTTCAAGGGCCGCGATCCCCGCTTCAATCACTGCATCATCTACCCGAGGAAAATCTACAAGTGGACAGACAAGGAAGGCAAGCCGCAGGAAGATGTCCTGCAGCTCTACCTGCTGTTCGAGAAGGGCCAGAAGCTCGAAGGTTACGAGACCACCGGCACCAGGGCCGATTTTGCGAAAGACAAACCGGACTGGCTGCCTTCCAAGAAGGCCAGCGACCAGATCCACATCACCAATACCGGAGGCAGCGGCCTTACCAAGTGGTATATGCCCGACAAGTATATATCCGATTCCATGATAGGCAACGTGATGTATCCCTGGTTCCGTATGGGTGAGATGTATCTCAACCTGGCCGAGGCTGCCTGGCACCTGGGTAAGTTCGATGTGTGCCGCGATTGTCTCAACAAGGTCCGCGGCCGCGAAGACGTGAAGATGCCTCCTGTGACCGAGTCCGGTGACGATCTCTGGGACCGTGTGGTGAACGAGCGCCGTATCGAGCTCGCCTTCGAGGCGTTCCGTTACTTCGACACCCGCCGCCTCAAGATTGCGGTCGGCTACGAGAACGTGCCCTTCGCAGGCACCCGCACCATGCTGCTGACCGGCGGAGCAAAGCCCGATACCATGTACCGTTGCGTCCAGCCGTTCGACCTCAGCAACAAGGAGCTCAACTACTATTGGGCCAACACCAGCGAGCGTGCTTCCTACATTGATTCCAACCGTGGCAACGACGTACTCTACCTGGTTGATTATGAATGGAAAGGCAAAACCTACAGGGTTGACTACGGCGAGTGCTGCCTCACTATTTCCCCGACCCAGAAGTGGTTCCCCAACAAGAACCGCGTCCGTCCCACAGGTGTCATCAAGTGCTCCAACAAGCCAGGCATGGAGGATCCCGAAGATTATCCTAACTACCTGATGCCTATCCCCCAGACGGAAATCGACAAGACCAAGGGACGCATAGTCCAGAACCCCGGCTACGTTTACTAACATGAGACTTCGTACCGTACCGGCAGCGTTTTCAATCCTTCTCCTCTGCATTCTTTCCGGGTGCAGGGGAGACGGCTTGAAAATGAACTACAACGCAGCCGACATATCCACCACTCCGGACGAGCACACCATGCTGGCCGGCTTCGCCGCCCGCAACGAGCTTTCTACGGAGCTTCACCTGCCTTTGTACACCCACTGTCTGGTGGTCTCCGACGGCAAGGACAAGGCCTGCATAATCTCCAACGACCTGATGGAGATACAGCCCGACCTGAGCCTGGAGTGGCGCAAGGAGATATCGGAAAAGAGCGGACTCCCGCTGGACCGCATCTTCATGCACTGCATCCACACTCATTCCGCTCCCCGTAACGGCGGATGGCGTGCCGAGCCGGGCGGCAGCAACTACTCCCACAAGGAACGTCTCCACAGGGTGCTTGTGGAGAACGCTGTGAAGACCATCACGGAAGAAGCCGCCTTCCGTCCTTTCAAAATGGAAGTCGGCAAGACGCAGACCAGCATAAACGGCAACCGCTGCGAGAAAGAGACAGGCCCCGTGGACCGGGATGTATATGCCGTACGTTTCCTGGAGCGTAGCGGGAAGCCCATCGTGTCCATAATGAACCTCGCCTGCCACCCCGTGTGCATGGGGCACAAGAGCCTGCTGGTCTCTTCCGATTACCCGGGAGTGGCCGCCAGGATTCTCAAGGAAGCCTGGGGCGGAGACGTCTTCCAGCTTACCGGAGCCGCTGGCAACATGGACCCCGCACGCGGTCCCAGGATGGTGGATTATGCCGAGGAATGCGGCCGCAGCCTGGCTGACTCCCTGCTGACGGTAAAATTCGGGCGTGTGCGTCCCACCGGTGAGCTCAAGGTGGTCAACGATACCGTGGGCCTTCCTTTCCGCATCGCGGAAGTCACTCCCGAAGCCGTTGAAGCACACGCTGCTGAACTCATACGGAAATGGGGAGGCGAACTCTCCCTGAACTGGAGCTGGAACGAAGATGTCGAAGGATGGAAGAATCTCATACTCAGCCGCTTTGCCGAGGGTAAGGTAAAGAATACCCTGGACTTCACTATGGGCGCGGTAAACATCAACGGCGTCATTTTCTTCTTCACCCAGGGCGAGCCTTTCTGCGAATACCAGACTGCCGCCCGTTCCCATTTCCCCGGCCGTACCGTAATCTTTGCCGGTTACACCAACGGCCAGAATTCCTATCTCCCTTCCGCCCACGCCTATGAATACCGCAAAGGCTACGAGTACGAGATAGACCAGATGCACGTTTACATCAAGGCCCCTTATCCCCTGAGCGACAGCATGCCGGAGGCATTTGCGGCCGGAATAGACAAAACCATAAAACAAGCTCTATGATTATTACTTTCCTGCTGGCGGCGGCCATCAATATCGCTACGGTAGCCAATCCGCCCAGATACGACATAGTTCCTACTCCCAAAAGCCTCACTCCCGCCGAAGGCGAGTTTGTGCTGGGCAAGAAGACCCGCATTGCGGTGGAAGATGCCGCTTTCAGCGAGATAGCAGAAGACTTCACGTCCCAGGTATGCACCGCTACCGGTTTCACCCTCAAGGGCAACGGGCCCGCCATTACCCTCAAAAAGGTTTGCGGACTGGGCAAGGAAGCATACCGGCTGAACGTACGTCCCGACGGCGTGCTCATCGAGGCTACCGAGGTGAACGGGGCTTTCTACGGCCTGCAAACCCTGCTGCAGCTGCTTCCCGCAGAGGTTTACGGCTCGGTCAAGGCAAAGGGCGTGAAGAAGTGGGCGGCTCCGTGCTGCTCCATCTACGATGAGCCTGAGTTCTGGTATAGGGGCTTCCTCTTCGACTCCGGCCGCTTCTTCTTCCCCAAAGAGGAACTGATGAAGTTCATCGACCTGATGGCCATGCACAAGCAGAACATTTTCCACTGGCATCTTACGGAAGACCAGGGCTGGCGCATACAGATAGACAAGTATCCCAAACTCACGGAAGTGGGCGCCTGGCGTAAGGAGACTGCATGGCACAGCGGGATAGGCAACGGCACGCCCCACGGCGGTTTTTACACCAAGGATGACATCCGCGAAGTTGTGGAATACGCCCGCAGGCGCTGTGTCACCGTGGTGCCGGAAGTGGAGATTCCCGGTCACTGCACCGCCGCTATTACCGCTTATCCTGAGCTCAGCTGTTTCCCGGACCGCCATTATGAGGTGGAGACCCGCTGGGGCATCTGGAAGAACCTCTACGCCCCTACTGCCAAGACTTTCCAGTTCCTGGAAGACGTGTTTACAGAACTCTTCGAGCTCTTCCCCTCGCCCATTTACCATATAGGCGGCGATGAAGCCCCCAAGGACGTATATCGCGAGAGCCAGTACTGCCAGGACCTGATGAAGGTGCTGGGCATCGAGAGGGAAGAGGAGCTGCAGACCTTCTTCGTGAAGCGTATGGGAGACTTCCTCCGCAAGCACGGCAAGACCGTCATAGGCTGGGATGAAATCCTGGACGGAGGCGCGCTGGAGGACCCAATCGCCATGTCTTACCGCGGCCATGCGCCTGCAGCCCGCGGCATACGGCGCGGCATTAGGGTAGTTCTTACCCCCAACCGCTGGTGCTATCTGGACAACAAGCAGGAAGACCAGCCGGACGATGTAGCCCAGGAGATTTTCATGCCCCTTAAAAAAGTTTACAACTATTACCCGGCGGTGGATTCCATTCCCGACCTGAGCAAGAAATACATCATAGGTTATGAGACCTGCCTCTGGACAGAGTACATCTGGGACAACCATCTGGCCGAATACCAGGCGTTCCCCCGCAACGTAGCTGCCGCAGAAGTGGGCTGGACTTCCCGTCCCAACAAAGACTGGGAGAACTTCCGCCTGCGCATGCCCAAGATACTCAAGCGCCTGGATGCCAAGAACGTAGATTACTGCCCCGCATACTGGGATATAATCTTCGACTACGACCGGCGTCTGCCCTTCCCCAAGCCCATGAACCTCCAGCTCGACTACCCCGACGGAATAGTGCGTTATACCCTGGACGGCTCCGAGCCTACTGCCAAGAGTCCCGTTTACGACGGCACTCCTTTCATGGTGGACAAGGGCAGCGTTATCAAGGCACGCGGATTTACCGCCAAGGGCAAGCCGCTCGGAAAGACCGTCACCAAAGAATTCGCTAAATGAAACGATTTCCCGCCATAGTGTCCGCCGTCCTGCTGCTGGCAGCCTGCTCCTCTCCGGAAGAACCCCGGGAAATCAGCGTCATACCGCAGCCGGCCTTCCTGCAGCAGGAAGAAGGGGAGTTCGTGCTCGGCAAAGGCCTTCCCGTGTTTGTCGAGGAGGGCGCCGCGGAGGTGATGCGCAGCGTGGGATTCTTGAACGGACGCCTGCAAAAAGCCGCCGGCTTCAGCCTGGACCTGCGCCAGGGAGACCCTCTTGCCCACGGGCGTGAAAAGGGCCTCTTCTTCCTGGATGCCGGCCTCCCTGAAGAAGCCTACGGCATCAAGGTAAGCCCGGAACGTATAGTTGTGGAGTACGGCTCGGGGGCAGGTGCCTTCTACGCCGTCCAGACCCTGCTTCAGCTGCTCCCGGACGCCATTTTCGCCGACTCGCGCCAGAGCGGAGTGCGCTGGAGCGTGCCTTGTCTGGAAATAGACGACAAGCCCCGTTTCCCCTATCGCGGCATGCATCTGGACTGCTGCCTGCATTTCTTCGACATTCCGTTCCTTAAGCGTTACATCGACCTGATGGCGCTTCATAAGGTGAATCGTTTCCACTGGCATCTCACTGAAGATCAGGGCTGGCGGCTGGAGATCAAGAAATACCCCTTGCTTACCGAGAAGGGGCAGTGGCGCAAGGAAACCGTGGTCGGTTCCCTCGCATCCGGCATATACGACGGCAAGCCTCACGGCGGCTGGTATTCCCAGGAAGAAGTGAAGGACCTCATAGCCTATGCTGCAGAGCGCTACGTCACCATCATTCCGGAAATAGAGCTGCCCGGGCACGCCTTGGCGGCCATTTCCTGCTATCCGGAGCTCAGCTGCGGTCTGGAGGACCATTACGAAACGGCAACCAGGTGGGGTATCTTCAAGCAGGTGTACTGCCCCAAGGAAGAGACCTTCAAGTTCCTGGAAGACGTGTTCGACGAGGTTATCGACCTGTTCCCCTCGGAACTGATACATATTGGCGGGGACGAGTGCCCGAAAGCCAGCTGGAAGCAGTGCCCGCATTGCCAGGCACTCATCAAGAAGCTGGGGCTCAAGGACGAATTCGAACTCCAGAGCTGGTTCATCCAGCGAATGGAAAAATACATCAACTCCAAGGGCCGCCAGATTATCGGCTGGGACGAGATACTTCAGGGAGGACTGGCTCCCAACGCACGCGTAATGTCGTGGCTGGGCGAAGAAGGCGGAATCAAAGCCGCACAGCAGCACCACGAGGTGGTGATGGCTCCCTATCCCAAGTATTACCTGGATTACTGGCAGGCCGACCCGGACAGCGAGCCCCTGGCTATGGGCGGTCCCACGCTCCTGCGTACCATGTATGAATACAATCCTGTTCCCGCGGTGCTTACCAGGGAGGAACAGAGATATATCATAGGAGTTGAGGGTTGTGTGTGGACGGAGTATATGCCCACTCCTGCCCGCGTGGAATATATGGCCTGGCCCCGTATGTGCGCTATCGCGGAGAGCGGCTGGACTTTGCAGGGAAAGGACTGGGACGGCTTTACGCGCCGTCTGGAGAGGCATCTGGCCCGTCTTGACAGGATGGGCGTGGGGTATTGCAAGGCTTTCTGGAATCCCTTCATCGAGTTCCACAAGGATACGGAGTACAGTAAGGTCGTGACTATGAGCGTGGATGCGCCGGGTGCCGAGATTCGTTATACTCTTGACGGCAGCACTCCCACCGTGGCGTCGCCCGTGTACGAGGGGCCTTTTGCAATCAACCGCCAGCAGCGGGTTACCGCCGCCGCATTCCGCAACGGAAAGATGATTGGAGATATTAAATATAAAGACTTTAGATAATCTGCGGGCAGTCTCCTGCGGGGCCCATAAAACATGGG
>CAMKQN010000041.1:0-17452 GCA_946414935.1 uncultured Bacteroidales bacterium | reverse complement strand
AGTATAGCGACGGACTGAAAATGTGCGGCATCGGCACAGCCTGCCACGAATTCGGCCACGCCATGGGACTTCCGGATTTCTACGATACTGATTACAAGACCAACGGCGAAGCCGGCGGCCTGTACCATTATTCTACGATGTGCAGCGGTTCGTACAACAACGAAGGCCGCACACCCCCGTACTTCAATATTGAGGAGCGCATATTGCTGGGCTGGCAGCAGCCGTCAATCATACAGGAGTTCGGCCAGTCCGGAACATATACCCTTACCAGCGTCAGCGACAATGTCGCTTACAAGACGCTGACCGATATGGACGGTGAGTATTTCGTTTACGAATGCCGCAGCAAGACCGGATGGGATGCTTACATCCCCGAGGCCGGACTTATCGTCTATCACGTTGACAAATCTTCACGCAATGTGTCCATTGACGGGGTAAGTTCTTCCGTGACGGCATTATCCCTTTGGGACAACTGGTCGCGGTACAATTCCATTAACGAAAACGGCTCGCACCCGTGCTTCTACGTGGTTCCCGCCGGCAGCCAGACAAGCCTGAATTACACAGGCGCCAAGTGGGCATTCCCCGGAACGGCCGGCAAGAAGACCTATACGGCCAAAAGCTGGAACGGAGTCGATTCTGACGTTCAGTTGTCCAGCATCTCATATTCCGGAGAACAGGTATCCCTCTATGCCACCGTTCCGTCCAGTTCGCTCAATTACAACGTAATTGCCAATCCGGGAGGAGGAGTGTATTCCGCCGGAAGCGACTTTGCGCTTACTCTCATCGAAAGCGAGGCACAGCCCGTTTCTTCGGTGGCATGGTTCTTTGATGACGAACCCGTCAGCGGGAGTTCGGTAAGGCTCACCGCCGGTAAACACGTGGTGGAAGCACACCTGACGCTTGTTAGCGGCGGAAGCAAGATTCTCGAGCTCACGCTGAACGTTCAGTAGCACCCGGCTGCCCATCCCCAACTATTACTGGGAAGCTTTGCTGAAAGGTAAGCATACGATAAAGTACGACTGTTGGTTTGACTAAGTAGGATTCTACTACGGTAACACTGTTTTTTATTATTTTTGCTGCATAAACAAAGCGTTATGAAAAAAGCTCTTAGTTGGATTGCGGGCATACTTGCCGCATTATGCATCGCAGTGGCCTGTATATGGGGCGGCGAGATTGCCGCTATTAATTCTGTCTCGTCCGTCAATGGGAACAAGTATCTCTATAAGATGGAGTATAAGGCATCCTACGACCTGGATGATGTCATCGCAAAAGATATAGATGAGAACTCCGAATTACTGGACTATGTCATCAGCCGCGTGGGTAAAGGCCTCCCGATTAAGATAAAGAGTTCTCAGGTGGCCGATGAGAACGGGGAGATGGCTACTTTCAACTGCACCAGTTTCCAGGCGGCCAAAGCCGACGGCAGCGGTTTCTGGTACGGCCGTAACTATGACTATTTCAAGAATCCCACTATGGTTACCGTTTCCCGCCCGAAGAAAGGATACGCATCGGTGGCGGTGAGCGACATGTCTCATTTCGGCTACTCCCTGGAGAAACTCCCTGTCTCTATTGCGGGCAAGCTGAACTGCCTTGCCGCCATTTATGCTCCCGTGGACGGCATAAATGAGAAGGGCCTGTGCACCTCGATAATGGCCCTGCCGAAGCAAGCTTCGCAGCAGGATACGGAAAAACACGACGTGGGTACTACTATCATCATGCGGCTCTGGCTGGACCGCTGCGCCACCGTGAGCGATGCCCTGGCGCTACTGCAGACCGTGGACGTGCGTCACGATGCCAAGGTGGGTTCCGGATATCATTACATGGTGGCAGATGCCTCCGGCGACTGCGCCGTGGTGGAGTTTGATAAAGAAGACGGCTGGAAGACCATGATAGTGGGGAAGGCAGCAGGGGAGAATTATATGCTGGTAACCAACCATTTGCTTTCCGAGAAGTATTACACTTCCGTGCCCGACCCGGCAGTCGGAAACCCTCACAGCAAGAGCTGGTGGAGGTATGAGACAGCCGCTGAGTATCTGTCCGGACACAATGGTACCCTTACTCTGAAACAAGCACAGGAATGCCTTGCCGATGTTCATTGGAAGGATTTGGTATGGGACAACGGAACCGTGGAGGACACGCAGTACAGCAATGTTTACGACCAGACTAATATAAAGCTTTACCTGCGTAACTGGAACGATTACGAGACCACCTGCGAATTCGGCCTCTGATTCTCGTTTTCGTCAAGCTGCCCACTCTGAAAGCAAGGTGTTCGGGGAGGAAAATTGCCTGTCAACCATTAAGTTTTGCTATAATATCATCAAGCATTCGGAAGAGCTCCGGTGCTGTTTCAGGGCTTACGCTGTTGCAGAGAACGGCATTCCCGACTACAAAGGGGACGCTTGACAGTTCATTTTGAAGCTCCTTGCCCTTTGCCGTCAGGGATACTATTATCTGCCGGGCGTCTTTCTTGCCCTTGGTGCGGGTAATGACCCCTTCTTTCTCCATACGCTGGAGCAGGGGAGTGACAGTATTGGTTTCGAGGTAAAGACGCTTCGCTATATCGTTCACCGGTTGCCCGTCCTTCTCCCAAAGGACCAGGAGCACCAGATACTGGGGATAGGTAAGACCATGTTCCGACAGCAGTGGATGGTAGGCTTGAGTGAGAAGGCGGGACGCGGTGTACAGCCTGAAACAGAGCTGGTTATCGAGTAAGAAAGCTTCTTTGACCATTACAGCATTGAATTGATATCCTTCTCGATGTCCTTAGGCTCGGTGGTGGGAGGGTAACGCTTGATTACCGTACCGTCGCGGTTGATCAGGAACTTGGTGAAATTCCACTTGATGTCGCTGTCTTTTTCCATGCTCTTGCTTATTTTCTTGAAGAGAGCGGCGGATGCCTTTGCTTTAAAGCCTTTGTATTCCTCAGAAGGAGCCTGGGCCTTCAGGTATTCGAAAATGGGTTCTGCGTTGGCTCCGTTGACCTCGGTCTTGGCCATAAGAGGGAAGGTGACTCCGTGGTTGATACGGCAGAATTCTTCAATCTGTTCGTTGCTTCCGGGTTCCTGGCCGGCGAACTGGTCGCAAGGGAAGCCGATGATTACCAGACCGTTGTCCTTATATTTCTGGTACAGTGCTTCAAGTCCGTCATACTGGGGAGTAAAGCCACACTTGGAAGCGGTATTCACAATCATAAGGATTTTGCCTTCATACTGGGAGAAATCTATCTCTACATTCTTGTTGTTGAGGGCTTTGAAGTCGTAAATCTTTGCCATGGTATTTGTGTTTTGTGCAAAAGTGACAGTCCAGACCAGGGCCAGCACCGTTGCTGTTAGTATTCTTTTCATATTAGAGTTGTTTCTGGAGCCAGTTCTGGAGACCTATCTTTTCAATCAGGTCGAGCTGAGTTTCACTCCATAGCATATCCTCCTCTTCGTCAAGGGCATAGGCTTTAAGTATGTCGTATGTTTTGAGGTCATCGGCAAGAGAGACGACCACCTGCTGGAGGATGGGGACCTGCTCATGAGAAACCTGGAGGTCGGACTTGATGTATTCTACCGGATCGGTGAAAACCGGCATAGCGGGTGCTGCCTGTACTTCCGGAGTACCGCCGAGGTCCAGGATGCGCTGTATGAACTGGTCCACCCAGGACATTTCCTCAGCAGCATGCTCTGCATATTTTTCCCCGAGTTTCTCAAAACCCTGATCTGCAAAAATTTTGCCTTCCACTTTGTGCTGGAGGCTTTGTGCGGCCAGGCCGGTAGCATAGGCCTGAAGAACCGTAATAGATTGTTTCTTATCCATAATCACAATATTTGTTTTGTTATTTATATCGCTCACGATGCAAATATAGACATTATTTTTTATATCGCAAGCGATATTTTAAAAAATTTATTCTTTTCAAAATGTTTTGTAGATTTGTGAAAAGAAAAAGACCTTGTTTTTGCTATGACCGATAACCTGCCTCGCTTCGATATGGCCCGTCCGCCCGTCCGTACCCGCTGGTACCTGCGGCCTCTTACATACCTGCTCAGCATCCCGGATATCATTTCTCACAAAACCCAGATACATTACGAAGGAACCAAAGACCTTAAGCCACCCTTCCTGCTCCTGAGCAACCACAATGCTTTCATGGACTTCAAGGTCCTTACCAAGGCCATCTACCCACGCAGGGCAAACTATGTGGTGGCGATAGACGGATTCATAGGCAGGGAATGGCTGCTGCGCAATGTGGGCTGTATATGCAAGCGTAAATTCACTTCTGACGTTACCCTGATACGCCAGCTGTCGAGGGTAGTGGAAAACGGAGACGTGGCAGTGGTGTATCCGGAAGCCAGGTATTCACTGTGCGGCACTACCGCCGTACTTCCGGAAGCTCTTGGCAAGCTATGCAAGATGCTGAAAGTGCCGGTGGCAACCTTTATCTGCCACGGGCATCATGTAAACTCCCCGTTCTGGAATCTGCATCCCAGGGGCATCAAGCCTACCGAGGCGGACTTCAAGCTGCTCTATACTCCCGGGCAGCTGGAAAGCATGAGCGTGGACGAAATAAACGCCGGACTGGTGCAGGCCTTCCAGTACGATGACTTTGCGTGGCTGAAAGAACGAGGCCTGCAGATGCACTACGACAAACGCGCCGAGGGACTTGACCATGTGCTGTATCAATGCCCCCATTGCGGCACGGAGTATGAAATGGGATCCAAAGGCAACGAGCTTTTCTGCAAGCATTGCGGCAAACGTTGGACTATGGCTCCCGACGGTTCCCTGAGTGCCGTGGAAGGGGAGACCGAGTATTCCCATGTACCCGACTGGTACGAGTGGGAGCGCTCCCGGGTGCAGGCGGAAGTGGCTGCCGGCAGTTATAGTAGCGGCGAACTGCCCGTTGAGGTGCGTTCCTTGCCCAACGCACGGAAGTTCATTGCTCTGGGGAAGGGGACCATGATTCACGACATGAACGGTTTCCGGGTGAAAATCAAAGATCTCCTCGGCCGCGAACATTCTATGGAGATTCCGGTTCCCGCCGCTTATTCAGTACATATAGAATACAATTATCTGGGCAGATGGGGAGACTGTGTAGATCTCAATACCCTAAAGGATACATGGTACACATATCCCAAGGCCAAGGCTTTCTCCGTGACAAAGATGGCCCTTGCGACTGAAGAACTGTACTATGCCTACCGCCGCTCTATAGGCAAACCCTGCCCTCCAGGCCTGGCCTAAAACAGGGAGAACAGCAGATACACGAAATGAGCTATGATACCGGCGCAGAGACCTGCGACGGTGTGGGCTCCGAGGGCCTTGGAAATGGCTTTCCGGAAACCGAGAGTGTCCAGCATCGCGGTGTGGGTGCTCAGAAAGCCGCTCCAGCACATTCCTATGGCTGTGAATACGGCTATGGCGTTGCCGTCCAGAATACCGGCGGCATTGAAAGTGGGCAGCAATCCGAGGGCTGCACCTACCGCCCCGAGTGCCGTCATAGGGAAAGCGATTAGCCTCATATCCTGGAATCCGAACAGCCATTCAAATATCCAATGGACTTTTCCGGCAAGCCACGGCAGTATGGGAACGCCCTGGTTTGCAGCTCCGGTATAACCCTCGGGCCCGGCACCGAAGGTGATGAGTATCACCAGAGTGGTTATGATAAGAACTCCGGGAATAATTGCCAGACCCAGCTCCACGCCGTTCTTGCCTCCGTCCAGTATTGCGTTCAGGAACCGCAGGAAAACACTGTTTTTCTCTTCTTTCTCTTCCGGGCGGAGTTCATCCTCTTGTAAACCGCCGCCTTCAATCACCGGGCAATCCGTTTCGGGGAAGGCTTTCAGGCAGCTGCGCTGCATTATGCGGGTAGATATGATGGAGCCGCAGAATGCACCGAAAAGCCCCACCAGTGCACCTCCTGCATATCCGAAACTCATCATGGTGATAATCACCACGAAGCCCATACCGAAAGCGGTTCCGAAATTGGTGAGGGACATCAACTGGTACTTCTTGAAATAGGAAGCGAAAGTCTTGTCCTTGGCAAAGGAAATTATTGCCGGATTGTCGGAAAGAAAGGTCATCAGGGCGCCCAGTGCGGCAACTCCGGGAAGATTGAAGAAAGGCTTCATAAGCGGCCTCAGGATACGTTCCAGCAGGGAAACCACACCGAATTCCGACATCAGTTTTGAGAGGGCTCCGGTGAGCACTGTTATGCCCATCAAATAGAACACGGTATTCAGCAGCAGGTTATGGGCCGTGTTCATTATAGTGTTCAGCATATTCCCGCTGCCCATTCTGGAACCGAGGGCTATGCTACCTGCGGCAAGCAGGGCAAGGAAGATAATGGCTTCTATGCTTGAGCGGCGGAGGAAAGGTTTTGAAAGCTTGGTCATCAGTTAAAGAATCGCTGTTTGGATTATAGTAGGAAGTCGAAGGGGCGCAACAGGCTCTGGCTGAGGCGTTCCCCCAGGCTCCAGGTTTTGGCAAAGTCGGGACTTATATTCACGGAACGGGCAAAACTGTCGTTGAAAGCCGCTTTAAGTTCCTCCGCAATGCCGCTGTCATAAAGATAGGTGTTTACCTCATACAGGCGTTTGAGGCTCAATTTGTCCAGGTTTGAAGAGCCTACGCAGGCCACGTAGTCGTCGGATATGAGCACTTTGGCGTGATTGAACTCATCCATGAGCATTTCAACCCGTACGCCTCTTTTTGCGCACTCTACCGCATAGTGGCGGTTAATCGGTTCCATCAATCCCACGTCAGAGATGCCGGGTAGCAGCAGGCGTACATCTATCCCTCGCCGGACGGCTCTCTTGAACGCATCCATTACCGGCTTGGTAGGGCAAAGATAGGGCGTTCGCAGCCATACGTATGAACTGGCATTGTCCAGTATCCAGATGAGGGCGGATTGAGCCATACGGGCAGGTTCATCGTAGCCGTCCGGGACAGCCTGGAGAATGATCCCGGAAGGCGAGGGACTATCCTCTGGACATACCTTCAGTTCCAATAGCTCCTGATGCTTCTTTTCTACATCGATACGGTTCCAATTCTGCAGGAAGATGGAACGGTAGCATGCGGCAGAAGGCCCCTCGATACGAATGTTCATATCGCCGTAGTCACCTAAGCTCCAGGTGCTGTAGTTCATCCCTCCGGTATATACTACCTTCTCATCTATGACGGTGATTTTACGATGGTTGCGCCTGGCCGGATAGTAATATGTAAACCATAGCTTGCCCAAGGGTGAAAAGTCCCGTTTCTCGATGCCCAGCTTGTTCATATTGTCGTAAAAGCCGTTAATCAGGCCTACATCCTCGGCCATGTTGTCGAAGAAGTTGGAACAATTGTCGTGGGTGTAGCGCACCCGTACGCCGTTGGCGGCCCTGTCGGCAAGAATGGAAACGGCCTCCTGACCAGGTTCGGCACAACTGAAGGCAAGTACTTCGATGTCGATGCTTTTCTGCGCTGCGGCAAGTTCCTTGAACAGATGCTCCCTGTTGATACACCCGTTGGAGATGAGCATGACGCTGTTGCCCGAAGTAGGCGTAAATGCGGGACGGATAGCCAGACCCCTGGCCAGAGATTGCCATTCCGGGCGTATGAAGGCCGTAGCATCTTTGATTGAAGCGCTGTCCAGGCTATATACAGCGTTGCCCGCCTGGCGACAGAGTTTACACTTTGCCGCAGGATTCTGCCCGGCAAGGACTATGCAGCTCAGAACCAAGGCGGAGACAATTATGACTAAGCGCTTCAATACGGTATTTTTTCTTTGCGAATATAGCAATTTTTTTATCTATTATCATCCACCATGGTCCAATCGTAAGGGTGACAAAACATAAGTGGCAATTATTGCATTTCTGCCAATTATTTTGCAACTTTGGGAGGACTAATAGTTTACAATATGGGTATCTTCAAAAACATTCTTTCCGGTGTTGTCAGCGAGAGCATCGGGAAGGTAGTGGGCCAGGCGGTTGAAAAGACCGTCGCGCCTGCTGCGGAGCGTCTTGCCCAGAAGCAGGCGGAAGCTTTGGACAATCAGGCCAAAAAAATCGATGCGGCGATGGATGAGGCGCAGACGGCCTCAGAATCGGCTGCGGAGAATAAAGAACTGACACCGGAAGAAAGGGAACAGGCCAAACAGGCCTCCCAGGCACTCAAGGGCCTTGGCATGATGTTCTCCGGAGCTATAGAACAAGCCAAGCGGGAGGCGGCGGCAGAGGCTGAGGCGCATAAGGCAGCCGAAGCCGCAATATTTGAAAACTGGCAGCTGAATTTGCCCGCTTACCCGGTATGGGACGTGGGCGGAAGTGATTTTGAGCTGGAAGAGCTCAGCCCTATGAACGGACACCCGTCCTGGGCGTTTTCGCTCAAAGCCCGCCCTTATACCCTGGAGCTTTATATGAACAAGCTCAGGGAGGCCGGCTTCACCGCGATGCATTGCAGCAACCCGCATGATTTGAATGCCGACACCTATTTCAAGATGGTTGACGGCGTCTGTCACGCCTTCAACCGGACAGATGCCTGCAGCGACGGTTATATAAGGGTATCCTATTACGTTGACAATTACGTTCCCAAGCCTAAGGAGCAGCCTGCCCGGAACGAGCTCGGTGACCTGAAGAACGTAGCCAAGGGCATTTTGAAGAAACTCTTTTAGTGAAACGGATAATCATTATCGGCAGCGCCAACCTGGATTTGACGGTAAGGGTCAAGTCCCTTCCGAGGCCCGGCGAAACCGTGGGCGGTGGAGTATTGCTGCAGGCCAACGGCGGCAAGGGAGCCAACCAGGCCGTAGCGGCCGCAAGGCTTGGAGCGGACGTGATGCTGCTGACCTGCCTCGGTGACGATACCAACGGCAGGATGCTTTGCGGCCAGTTCGAGGCGGAGGGCATAGATACCACGAGAATCAAGTTCTCCTCTACTCCTACCGGCACCGCGCTGATTTTCGTGGACGACAATGCGGAGAACTGCATCGCTGTTGTTCCCGGTTCGAACAAAGACCTTCTCCCTGAGGATGTTGACGGCATCTCCCGGGAGATAAAGGACGCCGATTACCTGCTTGCCCAGCTGGAAATACCCATGGCTACGGTGGAGAGGGCCGCTTTCCTTGCACGGCAATTGGGAGTCAAATTCATCCTCAATCCCGCTCCTATGGCCACTGTATCGGATGAACTGCTCTCCCGGGTTTGGCTCATCACGCCCAACGAGACAGAAGCCGAGAAGCTTACCGGCATCAGCATCGAATCGGAGGGAAGCGCTTTGCACGCAGCCCGTGCTTTGATGGCTAAAGGCATTGATAATGTGATTATTACCCTCGGCAGTAAAGGCTCGTTGGTATGCACTCCGGAACGCTCGGAAATAGTGCCTGCCCGCTATGTGAAGGCGGTTGATACGGTAGGTGCTGGGGATGTGTACAACGGGGCCCTTGTGGCCGCGCTTGCAGAGGGCAGGGACCTGTTTGAAGCAGCGAGGGTCGCTACCGCCGCAGCTTCCATCTCCGTTACCCGTCCAGGTGCCCAGACGTCGGCGCCGTACAGGAAAGAAATCGATATTATTTAAACACACAGTATTATGTTTATTGTTAACAGCTACGCCCTGGCAGTCGTGCTTTGCTTCGTCACTATGCTTTGCTGGGGCTCGTGGGGCAATACCCAGAAACTTGCAGCCAAAAGCTGGCGCTACGAATTGTTCTACTGGGATTACGTAATAGGTATGGTGCTGTTCGCCTTGTTGCTCGCTTTCACTCTGGGCAGCATAGGGAGCGAGGGCCGTTCCTTCATCGCAGACCTGCAGCAGGCTTCCTTGTCCAGCATCCTGTGGATATTGGTGGGCGGCATCATTTTCAACGCTTCCAACATTCTGCTTTCGGCATCTATTTCAATAGCCGGAATGTCGGTAGCCTTTCCTCTGGGCGTGGGCCTTGCCCTGGTACTCGGTGTCATAAACAATTACAGGGTAGCCTTGCAGCAGGGCTCAAAGACAGGCAACGTGGCGTTGCTGATTGTCGGTGTGGTGCTGGTAGTGTGTGCAATAGTTTTCAACGGTATGGCTTCCGCACGCAAGGGGGAAAGCGAAGTCTCCAAGGCAGCCCAGCGCAAAGGCGTCGTCCTTGCTCTCATAGCAGGCCTTGTAATGTCTTTCTTCTCTTCTTTCGTGATGCGGGCGATGGACACCAGCAATTTCGTTACCCCCGCCGCCGGAAAAGTGACTCCGTACACAGCCATCGTCATCTTCACCATCGGCGTGCTGATAAGCAACTTCCTTTTCAATACCATAGTAATGAAGAAACCCTTTGTGGGCGAACCTGTCAGCTACAAGCAATACTTCAAAGGGGACTTCAAGACTCACCTCGTGGGTATTCTGGGCGGCTCTATATGGTGCCTGGGAACGGCTCTCAGCTACATTACCGCTGAGAAGGCCGGTCCTGCCGTATCTTATGCCCTCGGGCAGGGTGCACCGATGGTGGCCGCTATCTGGGGAGTATTCATCTGGAAGGAGTTCAAGGGCGCCAAAAAGGGTGTGTACGGTCTCCTCATCGCAATGTTCTGCTTCTTCATCGCCGGCCTGGCCGCCATCGTGATAGCCGGAAGATGAAGCGTCTGCTGGCGGTCCTGCTGCCCCTTGCTTTTATGCTTTCGTCCTGCACAGGAGATAAGCAGGAGAGAACTCTGCCCATAATTATCGATACCGATATGGGCAACGATATAGACGATGCCCTGGCGCTTGCAATGGCTCTCCGGGCTGCAGATGAAGGGCGGATTGACTTGCTCGCGGTGGGCTGCCATAAAAACAGCCCCACTGCGGCTGCTTACACAGATGCCGTGTGTACTTGGTACGGTCATCCGGAGGTGGAGGTAGCCAGGAGCCTGACCCCAGTGCAGGAGTTTTCCGATTACATCGATTACACTGCTGTGGAAAAGGATTTTACAAAGACCCGTACAGACTATCCTGAGCCGGTAGGCCTCTATCGCAAGCTCCTTTCCCGGGCACGGGACCACAGCGTAGTTATAGTGAGTCTCGGATTCGGAACAACTCTGGCACAATTACTTGAGAGCACTGCCGACGAATACTCGCCGCTCGGCGGGCTTGAGCTTGTGGCCCTGAAGACCAAAGGCCTGTCGGTTATGGCCGGCAGCTACGGCGAGAAAAAGCGCCCGGAGTATAATGTGAAGAACGACATACCCGCTATGCGCAAAGTATTCGAAAAATGGCCCACCACTATTTGGCAGAATCCTTTTGAGATAGGCAAGCAGACTATGTATCCGGGACGACTGGTAGAGGAGAACCTGGGTTTCTCCACTCCCAATCCCGTGGCAGAAGCTTACAAAGCCTACCAGAATATGCCTTATGACCGTCCGGGCTGGGATATCCTGAGCGTCCTGTACCCGTTGAGGCCAGAGCTTTTTACTTGCAGCGAAGCGGGGGTCGTGACGGTGGATGCGGACGGCTTCACCTGGTTCTCGCCCAAGTCCGGAGGCCGTCACTACGTGTTGAGCGCAACCCTCGACCAGCCTCAGGCCTTGATGGCCGTAATGCAGGAGATGACTTGCCGGAAACTTTAGTCTGGACAGATGAAACGACTGTTTGCAATAATATGCCTTGGATTGGCGCTGGCAGCCTGTGACCGGCGGCCGGCGGAGTTGCGCCTGGAAGTGGTGCCTCCGGAAGAGGCCGGGCTGGACGAGGCCCGACTGAGGAGTGTAGATTCTTTGATTCTCAAGGGAATAGAGGATGGCGTAATGCCCGGGGCGGTAATCTCGGTGGTGAAAGGCGACAAGATTGCCTTCCTCAAGGCTTACGGCAACAGGCAGCTCGTGCCGGATACGCTGGCTATGACCACGGGCACGGTTTTCGACCTCGCCTCGCTGTCCAAATGCGTAGGCACGACTCTGGCGGTGATGCAGCTTGTGGAACGCGGACGGCTGTCGCTGGACGACAAGGTGAGCAAGTACATTCCTGGCTTCGAGCCTTGGCGGGATGGCGGCGAAACGGAGGACATTGACGTACGCCAGCTGCTCACACACAGTTCCGGACTCTCGCCTTACGTTAACGTGGAGACCGTAGCCGGACGCTACGGAGAACCTTGCCCGGACTCCCTGATGCGATATATAGCGCGTGAGGTGCCGCGCAACTTCGAGCCGGGCACGGATTTCATGTACAGCTGCCTGAATTTCGTAACGCTACAGAATATTGTTCAAAGCATAACAGGGGAGAGGCTGTGCGACTACGTCCAGCGGGAGGTTTTCGGACGGCTGGGCCTGGAACATTGCTGCTATCTGCCGCAGGAGCGGCCGGAGATCATGCCTCTGGTGGCGCCTACTACCGTTCAGGCGGACGGCCTGCCGCCGCTCGGAGTGGTACATGACCCGCTGGCGCGCAGGCTCAACGGCGGAAATTCCGGCAATGCTGGCGTCTTCTCGGACGCATACGATTTGTCCGTGATCGCTGCTGCCGTTATGAATGGCGGGGAGATACTGGGACGGCGTGTGCTGGCGCCGGAGACGGTGGAATTGATGAGCAAGATACCCTATGAGAATAAACAATGGGTGGGGCGAGCCCTGGGCTGGGATGCCGAGAGCAGCCACTCTTCGCTTAAGGGCAGTCGCTCAACGCCCAAGCGCACCCTTTGCCATACCGGCTATACGGGGACTTCGATGGTTATCGACATGGACCGCAAACTGGCTCTTATCCTGCTCACCAACAGGGTGCACCCCGAGGATGACGGATCTCTCCGCGAGCTCCGTATCGAGTTGGCGGACCTTATATGGTAATTATTTGTAAATAAAATACTTATGCTGAAAATAGGAGATAAGATGCCGGCGTTCGAGGTGTTGGACCAGGACGGGAATACGGTGAAGTCGGAAGATTTTGCCGGCAAGAAGACTATAGTCTATTTCTACCCCAAGGACAACACTTCCGGCTGCACTGCGGAGGCCTGTTCCTTCAGGGACAATTATGCCGCCTTGACTGCCGCAGGGTACAATGTGGTAGGGGTGAGCAAAGACAGTGCAAAGTCCCACAGCGGCTTCCGGGCCAAATACGGACTTCCGTTCCGGCTGCTGGCTGATACCACAACCCAGATGCTGCAGGATTTCGGGGCCTGGGGGGAGAAAAAAATGTACGGAAAGACGGTCCTCGGAACTTTGCGCCGGACCTTCATTTTCGATGAAAATGGGGTTTTGGTACGGATCATCGAGAAGGTGGATACCAAGAATGCGGCTGCACAGATTCTGGAACCATAAATTATCCTGACGGGCTCAGCGTTCTCCGCAAACCAGTTCCATGCAAGTGTACTGGGGCTTCATCCCAAGTGCTTTGTAGAATGTCCTGGCGCCGGGATTGCATTCCCATACATGCAGGGTAATGTTGTAGAAGCCTTGTTCGGAGGCATAGGACTTTACGTAGTCGAAGAGGGCTCTTCCTATATGCCTGCCGCGGGCTTTCCCGTCCACGCACAAATCATCTAAATACAAGGATCTCACCGGATTAAGGCTTCCGCTGCATTGGCACTGGGCTGTGCAGAATGCGTACCCCAGCACCGCACCGTCCTCTTCATACACGAAGACCGGAGTATCAGGATTGGCAAAAATGTCCAGCAGTTCTGCATCCGTATATTTCTTTCCCTGCTCCCGGAACAGATCCGGACGGCCCTCGTGATGCACTGACAGAACCTGTTCCAGCAAGTCGTTCACTGCGTCCAGATCTCCGGGAACTGCATTTCGTATTCTCCCTTTTTCGTACATAGCACGCTAAGGTACTAATAGGTTCCAAATAAACAAATAGCTGGATATCAAAAAAAATGCTATATTTGCATGGCATAGCAAATCATTATGGCTAAGAACCCAGACCTGATAAAAAGGATTTCGAATTGGTATTTCAGCAAGAACGTGTTGCCTTACTGGGTGATTCTGCTGGCTGATACTTTAATCGTTTTCGCCGCCGCCATATTTTCGTATTGGGTATCCAACCGGCTCCAGCTTACATATCAGCATCGTATAGAACTACTTGTTTCGGCATTGATGTATGCTGTTATCAGTTGGGTAGGCGCGCGTATATTCAAAACCTATAAAGGCGTTCTCCGGTATTCCAGTTTCGTGGATTTGATGAAGCTGATCTACGCGAATCTCGTGTCGTTCGCCATCGCTTTAACCATTTCCTTCGTCGCCAAATTGGCCGGCCTGGAAATCCTGAGTGCGCTTGTCCCAAGGGATGTTCTGGTGACATTCCTGATTTCCACGTTGCTCATGTGGATGATGCGCGTACTGGTAAAACTTCTTTTCGACGTTTCCAATTCCGATAACCAGGCCATGCGCGTGCTTATCTACGGAGCCCTCTCCGGCGGAATTGGTCTTGCCAAGAGCATACGTTCCCAAAGTCCGGTCCAGTTCGAACTGCGCGGTTTCATAACCCACGAACACCGTATCAAGGATATGAAACTGCTTGGGGTGCCCGTTTATACGATGGACGACAACCTGGGATTCATCATCAAGAAAGAGCGTATCCAGGCCGTGCTGGTGAGCCCCTTGAGGGCCAACGAGTTCCGCAAGAACCAGAAGGTCCAGGACATCATCATTAATGCCGGCTGCAAAATATTGATGGCGCATGAGGCCAGCGAAGCCAGCGTGAGGGATGGTATGCTCATAAACGACGACGAGCAGGAAATCCAGCTCAAGGAAGTCAGCGTCGAAGACCTGCTGCCACGTGAAGAAATCCGCGTGGATCTGGATTCGGTGCGGGAACAGCTGGCCGGCAAGAGGGTGTTGATCACCGGAAGCGCCGGTTCCATAGGCTTGGAAATAGTGCGTCAGGTGGCCCAGTTCAAGCCGGAGAAGATGATGTTGCTGGACCAGGCCGAGACGCCCCAGCACGACCTGCGGCTGATGATGGCCAAGGATTTTCCGGATGTCCCGTGCCAGGTGGTCGTGACCAGTATCAACCGCCGCACCCGTATGGACAGCATTTTCAGCAGTTTCCGCCCCGAATACGTTTTCCATGCCGCCGCTTACAAGCATGTGCCTATGATGGAGGACAACCCCAGCGAGGCTGTCATGAACAATGTCTATGGCACCAAGGTGCTGGCGGATATGAGCGTGAAGTACGGGGTGAAGAAATTCGTGATGATTTCCACGGATAAGGCAGTGAATCCCACCAACGTGATGGGATGCAGCAAGCGCATCTGCGAGATTTATGTCCAGAGCCTGGACCGCAAGCTCAAACTTGAGGCCCTGGATGCTTCAAGGAAGGGCGGAGCGAAGCATGACTACACCCAGTTCGTCACCACCCGTTTCGGCAATGTGCTGGGCAGCAACGGTTCCGTGATTCCTCTGTTCAGGGAGCAGATCAAGAACGGCGGCCCAGTTACCGTAACCGACGAGAATATAGTGCGTTATTTCATGCTCATCCCCGAAGCCTGCAAGCTGGTGCTGGAGGCCGGAACCAAGGGCGAAGGCGGCGAGATTTTCGTATTCGACATGGGGCAGCCTGTCAAGATTTCCGACCTCGCCAAGAGGATGATCCTGCTTTCTAATGCCAAGGGTGTGGAAATCAAATACACCGGCCTGCGTGAGGGCGAAAAGCTCTATGAGGAAGTGCTGAACGAGAAAGAGAACACCAAGCCTACCTTCCACGAAAAGATACGTATCGCCAAGGTACGGGAATACGATTACGAGCAGGTGAGCGCCGAAATCGACGAACTGGTGGAGATTGCAAAGCAGTTCGACAATATGGCTACCGTACGCAAGATGAAGGAAATAGTGCCCGAATACAAGAGCAACAATTCCGTTTACGAAGTTCTGGATTAACGCTTTACGCGGAGCAGCGCCACTACTCCGTCCATGGCGGAAACCAAAATACAGTCATAATCTCCCTCGCTCCATGCTTCCACGGGATTCAGAAGAGCGGGGGATATTTTATGTACCCACAGCTCCCGGCCGTCGGTGAGGGAAAATGCGTGGAGATTGCCTTTGTCGGCCGGTGTGAGGACGGAGCCGTCCAGCTCGGTAATGGCGGTGGGGCCGATTTCATAATGCATCCCGTTGGCTGCTTTCCAGAGCAGGTCGGATACGGGTAGCGCGCCTCCGCTTTCAGGAGCTCCGGCATCGGCCCGGAAAGCGTAGGAACTGTTGAACATGGTTTTGACCAGCACTACATTGCCGTCGGTGCTGAGTCCTATTGCTTCGCGTCCGCCTTCGGTATAGAAGAGTTCCTTTCCGCTACGTGCATCCAGGGCATAAACCCTGCGGTCTGGTACGGCTATGAAAATCCGCCCTGCCGCCTTTACCGGCCAGGTGGCGGCGGGGGAGTACATGCGTGAACTCCTGCCGCACTTCCATACCCATTGCAGCTCACCGGTACGCGTATCCAGTGAATACAATCGGCCGCTCCAGCTGCCGAAGACCACCTGGGAGGCATCAACGTACGGGCGGCATTCCACAAAACCTTCCACGTCGCGGTAGGCCCACACAGTTTTACCGCAGCGCAGTTTAAGCGCACGGAACACTCCGTCAGAAGCGCCGATGAACACTTTCCCGTCGAAGATTACCGGTGAGCCAAGCACCGACTTGCCTGCCTTGACGCTCCAGCGTATGCGGCCGCTGCGGGCGTCCAGGGCGTAAATCTTGCCGTCGGTGCAGCCGAATACGAGGAAACGGCCGCTCACCGCCGGGGTGGAAAATATCTTGCCGGGGAAGACCTTGCTCCACAGGATGCGGCCGCTGCTGACTTCAAGACAACGTACGCTGCCGGAAACGGTGGCGTACCAGGCATATTGTCCGTCGCGGGCGAAACCTGAGGCTATGTTGCTGTGGTCCTGGATCTTCCATACCTCTTCTACCTGCGCGTAGCGCTCGTTTACGTCGTAGCGCAGCCAGGGAAAGGATGCCGGCAGGCCGTGTGAATCGTAACTAACGGTGTCGCTTACCGTTTCCAGCTTGCGGGCGTACCACGGAATCACTTGAAGCCCCTTTTCCGGGTGGAACCGGCGCTCGCATATACTCACGCTGTCCGTCGAAAGGGTGAAGACATTGTAGCCGGCCGGACGCTTCTTGTCTGTAAGGGTAGAGCGGCAGAGCACGGCAGGGAGGCCATCGTAGTCAAGAGAACGGTTCTGGTGCCAGTGCCCGCCTATCTCAAACCGTACCCCTGCCCGCTTGAGCGCGCGGGTTACGTCGAAATAGTTAAGTACCGAAGTATCTTGCGGGTAGTGGTTGATGAAAATGCTTTTTTTGCCTGGCTCCAGGCCCTCAAGCCATTCCATGCTCTCGCGCGGCAGCAAGGCGGGCGCCATTCTCATGTCGGGGCCGCTGTTGCAGCCGAGAAACCTCCACCCGCCGGCCTCGAACTCGAAATGCTCATAGCCGAATACGCTCTTGAATGTGTTGCATCCGCTTTCGGACCACTTGGCGTCGTGGTTGCCTGCTACCACCCAGTACCGAGGACGCAGGGAGTCGAGCATGTTCTTGGCCATGACAATCTCTTCGTCCGTTCC
>CAMKQN010000040.1:0-17633 GCA_946414935.1 uncultured Bacteroidales bacterium | reverse complement strand
ATCGAACATGGTAAGAGCGCGGTGCAGAATGTTCAAATGACCAGCTGTAAAAGGATCGAAAGATCCGGGAAAAAGTGCAGTCTTGTGCATAACGCGCAAATATAGCAATAATTATGCTTATATTTGTGGTATGGTCCAGGTTAAAATAGAACAGAGCTGGCAAGAGGCTCTTGCCGCCGAATTCGATAAACCGTATTTCGCTCAACTTGTGCAGCACCTGCATGATGAGAAAGCCGCCGGTGTGCGTATCTTTCCTCCCGGAGGGCAGATTTTCCGGGCTTTCGAACTCTGCCCTTTGCCGCAGGTGAAAGTAGTTATCCTGGGACAGGATCCTTATCACGGCTATGGGCAGGCTATGGGCTTGTCTTTTTCAGTTCCGGATAATGTGCCGGCCCCGCCTTCCCTGAAAAACATATTCAAGGAAATTGAGGATGACCTTGGTGTCAAAATGTCTGGCCGTCCTAACCTCGAGCCATGGGCGCGTCAGGGAGTGCTGCTGCTCAATGCAGTACTGACGGTAAGGGCGGGTGAGCCTACCTCCCATGCAGGTATTGGCTGGCAAAGCTTCACAGATGCTGTAATTTCTTGTATATCAGAGAAAAGAGATGGCGTAGTGTTTATGCTTTGGGGGAATTATGCCCGTTCCAAGGCTCCTCTGATAGATGCATCCAGACACTTTATCCTTCAAGCCGCGCATCCTTCGCCCCTGGCGCGCGGAGCCTTCTTCGGCTGCCGGCATTTTTCTCAGGCAAACGCAATTTTGCGTTCTGAAGGTCTTGACCCTGTCAATTGGCAGCTATAGGAATGTTATTTGCAGTTACATACATTGAAAATTAATCGCTTATGTCTATCTGGATTATATTGATTGCCGTGATGGTGCTGTCGTTCATCATCCAGCGTGTTCTGCAGAGCAAATTCAAGAAATACTCCGACGTTCCCTCTCCCGGTGGGGTCAGCGGTGCTGAGGTGGCACGTATGATGTTGGAGCGTAACGGAATACACAATGTTGAGGTGGTGTGTATCGACGGCCGCCTTACAGACCATTACAATCCGTCTGACGGGACGATTAACCTCAGTCGCGATGTATATCAGGGCAGAAGTGTCGCCGCATGCGCCGTAGCGGCCCACGAAACCGGCCATGCCATCCAGCATGCCACGGGGTACGGCCCTCTGCGGCTTCGCTCTGCAATGGTTCCAATGGTTACTTTTGCCAACAATACCGTACAGTGGGTATTACTGCTGGGCGTGCTTCTTATCAACCTAACTCCCGCGCTGCTTTATGCCGGCATAGCCCTTTTCGCACTTACTACTTTCTTCAGTTTCGTTACCCTTCCGGTCGAAATAGATGCCAGCCGCCGTGCCGTGAGCTGGCTGAGTTCCGAAGGAGTGCTCGATGCCAATACCAAACCTATGGCTGCCGATGCGCTTAAATGGGCGGCATACACATATGTTATCGCCGCTATCGGTTCACTGGCCACGCTGTTGTATTATATAGCAATCGCAAATAGCAGAAGATGACTTGCTTATGTACTTTTTTTCATTACATTTGCAGAAGCTAACCAATCTTCCTCTGCAATATGAAAAAAGTACTCGAAACCATGGCTGTGGCAGTGCTGGCTTTTTCGGCAGTATCCTGCACTATCAGCGACATTATCGGAATCAATCTTGATTACGATCTAAACGACCCCTGGAGCTCTTGGGAAAAAGTCCCTGCCGGAGTTTACGTGGGCACCGACGATTCCTACAACAAGGGAGACATCATCGCAAAGGGTACAGACGGCAGTATGATTGCTGGAAAAGTTCCGGGTCAAGGCCAGAAAATACCAGGAGATTTTTGTGCCTATGACGGTAAGAATACTACGTACGAGTTCGGAATGGGGGAGTACAAGGGCCAGGACTATCTGAACAAGACAGTCAGAATCGTGAGCGATGCGCAATCCACCGGCAGTTTCGTGACCGGGATGAACAATGTGGCCTCCACCAGGAAACTCTGGGCCTCAAAAGGGGTAGGCATCATAACTACCCCCAAAAAATACAAGAAGATTGCCGCCGGAGGCGATATGACAGCCAATTACAAAGCAATCTGCTCGAAGTATCAGGCAGGTGGATATGTGCCATTAGATGAGCAACTTACTGTCGAATATACAAAATATGACACCGAGTGGCTGTACGACAAGTACCCGGCAGATATGAATTCCAGGGGCTGGGTGGTGCCTTATACCGGACCCTGCAAGCTGGAGTTTGTGAGCGTATTTCGCCAGAAAGGCTGGGATGAAGTAGGCAACAGGCTGATTCTATGGGGCGGATGCCAGTTCAGCAACATTACTTGGGTGAAGGCGCAGGTTTCAGGTATAAGTTACGAAGAAGCCAAAGCGTATGTGGATAATGTCAAAGCGTCCGGCAAGTACAATGTGGTTACAGAAGACGTGGCTGACGGCTCCAAGATGATTTCATTCATAGCCCACAGCAACGATGAAATCGAGCATCCCGACCAGTCGGGTTATGGAGGCTATATCCATCCGTCCTACAAGATAACGTTTGCTTCTGTCATGGGGACAGTACTCAGCATCGAGTTCGGGGTAACCTACGTGACCTACGTCTAAACTATTCCTTAACGAGATAAGAATCTTCTTCAGTCCTCGGGGCCACGGTGGTCTCGAGGATTATTGTATCCCTGTCTGCCGGTACCAGGAAGAAGTCGGGACATTCGGCCGGCACCAGCATGGTATCGCCGGCGGCAAGGGGGAAGCGGGCGGTCTGGCCGAGTACTTCCATCTGGACGGAGGCCTCGCCACGCAGGCAGCTGTATAGAATGAAGGATTCGAAGCGCTCGCTGTAAATGTGGAGAGGATCCGACAATTTCAGGAGCGCTACGGTAAATTCCTTGATGTCGATAAGTTTACGTACTGAATCACCGCTGTGCCAGTGGGGGGCGTCCACGGGGGTCCAGGTTTTATAGTCGATGAAATCCAGAGCCTCCACAAGGCCCAGGCCCGGGTCGAATTCTTCCTGGCTTACCTGCTCGCCCCAGCTGCAGAGACAGAAGTCCAGAGGGGAAGACTCGCTTACTTCTATCAACTCTATATCCCCGGATGCCGCGTGGGGCACTCCGGAGCGGATATGGAAGAAATCCCCGGCTTTGGGAACTATGCAGTTGAGCAGCTGGGTGACGCTACCGTCCGTGCACTTTTGATAGAGTTCCGAAGCATCTGTGTCGCGTTTGAACCCTATCTGCAGGCGTGCATCGGTGCCGGCCCTGAGAACGTACCACAACTTCTCCCTTCCCAGGAAATCGTAGCGCTGGACAGCAGTCTCAGCGTCTGGATGTACGCGCAGAGGCATGGTTCCCTTCACCCTGATGTGCTTGACCTGAACGGGAAACTGCCGTCCCCAGAAACTGTACACGTTGTCGCCGACCACGCGGTCCAGGTATGTATCCATCACTTCGCCTATAGTGTTCCCGGCGAGCCAGCCGTCGCGAACCAGCGAGTCACGGTATCCGAGGTCTGCCAGCTTGAACTCATCGGAGCCCCAAGGGTAATCGTCCTGCAAGGTGCAGAACCTGAAGGGATATAATTTTTTTTCTTCCATTTTCCTCTCGATTATGCTGCAAAAATACGGAAAATTCAGTAATATTGTGGAAACATAATATGAGTTATGAAAGGCATTAACATATTTCTGGCTGATGGTTTTGAGGATGTCGAAGCCCTTGCCACCAATGACGTTCTGCGGAGGGGCGGCATCGAGGTGAATCTCGTATCTATATATGACGAACCGTTTGTGAACAGCTCGCACGGCATAACGGTAAATACAGACCTTATGCTGGATGGCGTGGATCTTTCAGCCAAAGGCACTGTTGAGGAGGACGTGATGATTTTTCCCGGAGGCATGCCCGGTACCCGCAACCTGGCGGCCTGCGAGCCTTTGATGGATGCCATGAAGGCACACTACGCCGCCGGCGGCACCGTTGCCGCCATTTGCGCCGCCCCGGGTTTGGTGATTGGTCAACTGGAAGACCTGAAGGGAGTGGAATTTACTTGTTTCGACGGATTCGAGGCCCTTCCCGAGAGTAAAGGCGCCGTTTTTTCTCCCAAGCCTGCGATTCGCAGCGGCCGCATCATAAGCGGAAGGAGCGCCGGTCATGCCGTGAGCTTCGCCCTGGAAATCCTGGGCATGCTTTCTCCCGGAAAAGTAGAAGAAGTGCGTCATGCAATGTATCTGAAAACCATCTGATATGGACAGCGTAAGGATAGACAAGTATCTCTGGGCTGTAAGGCTTTACAAGACCCGGAGCGAAGCCACCGATGCCTGCAACGGCAATAAGGTCCGGGTGAACGGGGCCGTCGCCAAGCCAAGCAAGGCGGTTAAGATTGGAGATGTGCTGGAAATCCACAAAGGGCCTGCTGTACTTAGCTATAAAGTGCTGCAGCTCAGCGAGAACCGTATGGGTGCGCAGCTTGTGCCGGACTATGCGGAAGACTTGACTCCAGAGAGCGAGAGGGCGAAATTCCACATCCCGCACGAAACTATCGTACTTCGCCGTGACAAGGGTTCGGGCCGTCCTACTAAGAAAGATCGCCGGGAGCTGGATGCGCTAATGGATATGTTGGAATAAAAGCGATGGACAGTCCCACTGCGGCAACTCCGATTGCCGTCAGCAGTATATCCTGTATCTTCAGGACTACCGGATAGAATTCGACCAAAAAGTTACCAGGCATGCGAACCAGCCCCAAATGCTGCTGGAGCAAGGCCAAAACTATTCCTGCAATCAATCCTGCCGCCATTCCGGCCAGGGAGATGAGCCAGCCTTCGAGTACGAAGATTCTGCGGACTAGTTTGTCGTTCGCTCCCATTGCCCGCAGTGTTTCGGCGTCGTCCTTTTTCTCGATTATGAGCATTGACAGCGATCCGTAGATGTTCAGCGCTACAATGATCACCACGAATAGCAGGATCAGGAAGACGGCAAGTTTCTCGTATCTCATCATCTTGAACAAAGTGGCTTGCTGTTCGTAGCTGTCCAGCAACTTGCATTCGGAAGAATAGGCACGTTTGAAGCGGCGTATGCTGCGGGGGCTGTTGTCCTTCAGCATTATTTCCACACCGCTGACTTCTTCGCCGCGGCTGCCCATCAGGCTGCGCATAATGTAGAGCGGCACTATTACCAGTTCGGCGTCTATGTCGGTGCTGATGCTCATTATCCCTGAAGGGAAAACCTTTTCGCTGCGGACTGAAGCTGCCGGATTGGCGGGTGATATATGTCCTTCCCGATCCGGGTAATATAGCAAGATGGGACTTATGAAACGGGGATGTATGCCCATTTTGTATGCCAGGCCGCTGCCTACGACGGCGCAGGGCATCTCGCCGTTGCGGAGTTGCAGGCTTCCTTCATAAATATGCGGCAGGAATCGTTCGGAGTCCTGAAAACTGTCGTCAACTCCGCGTACGCGGGCAATGCATTGCTGTTCATCGTAGCGGAGGAAAACATGGTCCTCCAGCATATAACGAACTTGCGCCACCCGGGGGTCGTCAAGCAGGCGTTCGGTAAGAAGGGAGTCTGCCTGGAATCGCGCGGAACCGTCTTTGCTGACGATCAGCAAGTCTGGGCTCAAGTCGCCGATGTTCTTCTCGATGAGGCTGTCGAAGCCATTGTAAACGCTCAATATAAGCACCAGGGCAGCAGTGCCTATTGCCATGCCGACGGCGCTTATCGCAGAAATAACGTTGATGACGTTGTGCGATTTGCGAGCGAACAAGTAGCGCCTTGCTATGAACAGCGCTACGTTCATTTGCGAAGCAGCTCGTCGATGTGTTCAGCGTAATCGAGGGAAGTATCCAGGAAAAAGTCTATATCGGGCACTATGCGCAGCTGGGAGGCTACCTTGCGGCCCATTTCGCCCCTTATAGCCTTTTTGTTCTCCTCCAGAAGGCGCATAACGCTTTCGTGTTTGTCGGAGGGGAAGATGCTCACGAATACCTTGGCAATGCTCAGGTCGGGGCTGATGCGCACTTCACTCACTGTGACCATGGCTCCGCCGAAAGCTGCCATTCCCTTGCTGCGTATGATTTCCGCCAGGTCCCGCTGCAGTTCGCGCGCGACCTTCAGCTGTCTGGTTCCTGCGGGCTTATCCATTGATTTTGATGATATAATAGTCTTTCTTCCCCTTCTGGGCCAGGATGTACTTGCCGTCTATGATATCGGCTTCGCTCAGTTGTCCGCCGAAGTCGGTGAATTTCTCTTTGTTGATGCTGAATCCGTTGCCCTGAATCATCTTGCGCGCTTCTCCCTTGGACGGGAAGATGGATGTCTCTACCGCAAGGGCGTCCAGGATGCCTAAAGGAAGCTTGGAACGGTCGATTTCGAAGGTGGGGACACCGTCGAACACGTCCAGGAAGGTCTTCTCGTCCAGACTGCGCAGGTCGTCGGCCGTTGCTTTGCCAAAGAGGATGCCGGAAGCTTTTACGGCATTTTCGTACTCGGCCTCTCCGTGCACCATCACTGTAACTTCACGGGCCAGGACCTTCTGGAGCTCACGCCGCTCCGGGCACTCCTTGTGGGCGGTGATGGCGTTCTGGATGGTCTCTCTGTCGAGCATGGTGAAGATTTTTATGTAACGCTCTGCGTCATCGTCGCTTACGTTCAGCCAGAACTGGTAGAACTGATAGGGGCTCGTGCGGGCGGGGTCAAGCCATATATTGCCTTTTTCGGTCTTTCCGAACTTTCCTCCGTCGGCTTTGGTGATGAGCGGACAGGTGAGGGCAAAGGCTTCTCCCGCACCGGTACGGCGTATCATTTCCGTGCCCGTGGTAATGTTGCCCCACTGGTCTGCTCCGCCGAGCTGGAGCTTCACTCCCATGTTCTTGTATAGATACAGGAAATCGTAGCCCTGGAGCAGCTGGTAAGAGAATTCGGTGAAAGACATGCCTTCCGAAGATTCCCGGCTGAGGCGCTTCTTCACTGAATCTTTGCTCATCATGTAGTTGACTGTAATCATCTTGCCGATGTCCCTTGCGAAGTTGATGAAGGTGTAATCCTTCATCCAGTCGTAGTTGTTCACGAGTTCGGCCTTGTTGGGCGCATCGGAATTAAAATCCAGGAACTTGCCCAACTGGGCTTTGATGCATTCCACGTTGTGGGCAAGGGTCTTCTCGTCCAGAAGATTGCGCTCCGCACTCTTCATTGAGGGGTCTCCGATCATGCCGGTGGCTCCGCCTACCAAGGCGTACGGTTTGTGGCCGCATGCCTGGAAATGCTTGAGTATCATTATGCTGACTAGGTGTCCGATGTGTAGCGAGTCTCCTGTCGGGTCAATTCCCACGTAAGCCGCGGCGGGTCCTTTCATCAATTCTTCTTCCGTGCCGGGCATGATGTCGTGGATCATTCCTCTCCACTTAAGTTCTTCAACAAAATTTTTCATACATAGCTCTTTATCAGACCACAAATTTGGACAATTATTAGTAAATTTGCAATCTAATAAGAAACTTTATCTTGTTTTTATCTATATGAGAAAGAAAATTGTTGCGGGTAACTGGAAGATGAACACCACAGTTCCCGAGGGCGTAGAACTCGCAAAAGCAGTTCTTGCCAAATCCGGTGAAGTCCCGGCTGAAGTAAAACTCATCGTAGCCACTCCTTTCACCCACTTATGTCCTGTTGCCGAGGTGCTGAAGGGCAGTAAGGTTGGCCTTTCCGCAGAGAACTGCGCAGACAAAGAGAAAGGTGCATATACCGGTGAAGTTTCCGCCGCCATGCTGGCTTCCGCCGGCTGCCAGTACACTATCCTGGGCCACTCTGAGCGCCGTCAGTACTACGGGGAAACCGATGAAAAGCTCGTGGAGAAAACCCGCCTGGCGCTTGCCAACGGCCTGGATGTCATACTTTGCGTGGGTGAGAATCTGGAAGAACGCGAGGCCGGCCGTCATTTTGACGTTTGCGAGTCTCAGATCAAGAATGTTCTCTACAACTTCACTGCCGAGGATATGAAGCACATAATCGTAGCATACGAACCTGTGTGGGCAATCGGTACAGGCAAGACTGCAAGCGCCGGACAGGCCGAAGAAATCCATGCTTTTATCCGCAAGACCATTGCCTGCAAGTTCGGAGCAGAAACAGCAGAGGATACTACCATACTGTACGGCGGTTCATGCAAGCCTTCCAATGCCAAGGAATTGTTTGCCCAGAAGGACATTGATGGCGGCCTCATCGGAGGCGCCGCCCTCAAGGCAGATGACTTCATAGAGATAGGAAAGTCATTCTAATGTTCTGATTACAACGGCATTACGGCAGCTTTCGTCGCACAGCCATATCACATCACCCGAGATGCGTACTGCTTCGAGGGTGATGTTTTCTTTTGATCTTTCGCCGAATTGAGTGCTCCAGACTATACGTGCATTGACCAGCTGGCCTTCAGCGTTTGGAACAGAGTCCATTGTCAGGACGAAATAGTCCAGCATGGTATCGGTATGGGCCCGGAATTCGCAGCGCTTCTCATTGTAAGCCAGCTGACAGAAGGTCTCCTCGTACGTGAATACTTTGTCTCCTTCGAGTTCAAGTCGTACCGTCCCGTCCGCCAAGAAGGTCGCCAGTTCGGTGGACCCCTGATGCCCGCAAGCCGCTGCCAGCAAAGCGATATATATTATGCTTGCAATGCGTCCTTTCATCTTACGTTCAATTTCTTTACTATGACATCCGTAGTGCCGTCAGGATAAGAAATTCTGGCTTTAAGCGTGCCGCTTTCCTTGAGGTGCCAGAAATCGTCCGAGTCGGGGAAGATAATAATGTCGTTGAAGTACCAGGAAATGTTCACGGCATCCTGGGCGTTAAATATATGGAGGGGGATTCTGGATCCGGCGCTGAAGCTCCCGTCTTCCCGGCGGGAATCATAATTCAGGTAAATGAAGGGGCGTACTCCTGGCTGAAGACTCTTGGTATTGAATATCAAACTCTTGCTATGTACTGAGCCATCTTCGCATAACAGGCGTATCACCGCTTTGTAGCGGCTGTCCGGCTGCAGTTTCTCTATTGTGTAGTAGAAGGAGCCGTTTTCTTGCCTGCTGATTATGGCGGAGCCGCTGCCGGAAGCTGAGGGGCTGCTTATGGGAGTCCAGCTGAGTCCGCATTCTTTTGCCTGAAGCTCGTCATCGATATCCCAGTTCAAGGCGGCAGCATCCTGGAATACGCTGATTTGTCTGATACTTACGGGACGCATGAGAACGAAGCTTATGCTGCCGTCGGACATTTTCTCTATATTATTGATACTCAGCTCTGATGTTGCATCGCTCCAGAATCTGAAAGCCGGGTCGGTATCGGAACCCAGGGACGTGTGGCCAGGCTGTGGGAAAAACACTTCCCGCACGGAAGCGGCTCCGGGTATGGCTGTAAGCACAAGCGCGCAAGGGTGGTCGGGCCTGCAGTTCACCTGATTGTACTCCCACCTTTGGGCTGCGCTCAAGTTTCGCTTGTAATAGTCTGAATACCAGCTGTTATTGGCTGATTTGTCAATATGGTACACCAGCAAGCCGCTACCTCCGATGTACGCGTCCCAGCCCTTGTTGTCACGACATTCCAGCAGGAAAAATTCGTTCTCGACGTCGCTGTCGATGCGGAGATACTCTTTGCTGCTGCTTATGGGGTGCAGGCAGATTTGTCCAGCCGAAAGTTCTACCGGCTTGCCAAGGCCCAGCTGCTCAAGCTCTATGGCACTGAAATTCGGCGGAGTATCGCCACTGTTGTTGTTGACGCCGTCATCCATCAGGCTGAGGGAGCCCCATAGCCCGGGGCATTTGCCGCCGCTGTTGTTCCCGTCGGTGTCGTACAAGTCCTGCAGCCCGAAAGAGTGTGCGAATTCATGGCAGAAAACTCCCAACCCTGACAATTCCGGGCAAACCATGAAACAGTCTGCAGTTTTTCCGTTGCGGCTGAAGGTGCCTCCTCTGTCCCTGAGATAAGCCTGCTGCGGCCAGATGCACTCTGCACCGTTGCCCTCGGCTTCACTTTTTCCCGCGCAGATAATGCAGATATTATCGATAAAGCCGTCATTATCATTGTCGTAAACCGAAAGGTCCCTGGTAACGAGCGCGCAGGCGTCTTTCACAAGCTGATCTATACGCTCATCTTTACGGCTGGTGGAATTCGTACCATACCAAGCCTGCTCCCTGGATAGACGCACTGCCGGCAGAAGTTCGAAACTGAAGCTGCGCTGCGGGGAGAACTGGTCGTTGAAGTAAATCTGCGCACTGATAACCTTGTTGTCAACATTGCCAGGCTTGTCGCTGAATCTGACATCGCTGAATTCTACGGGTATCACAACTACCCTATGGCCCGTAGCCAGGAGGGTACAGGTGCATAGTAAAGTGCTTAATATGGTGGAAATCAGCCGGTTCACGATTAAATTATTGCTTTAGATGCAAAAGGCCGGTAACCTCGCGGCTCCCGACCTTTAAACGTGTACTAAAACCTAAACCTGCTATATAGATGCAAAAGGTTTCAGAAACGTTGCATCGAAATGCAAAAAAAATTATTTTTTTGCCTCATCTACGGAAACCTTGCGGAATTCCTTAAGGTCTTTCATGAGTTCAAGGGCAGCCTTGCGGGCACGGGCGCCAGCAGCCTTATTGCCTTTAACTACTTGAGCCTCAGCATTAACCTTGAATGCCTCGATGTTAGCGTTGATTTTTTCAACAAGTGCTTTCATAAGAAAATCGTATTAAAAATGTTGTGGTAAAAAAATTTCCAAATCTTGCGCAAGTTAAACAATTATTTTTAATAAACAATTATTTTTTAAGTAATAACTTATTGACTTGGCGTATTTTCCATATTTTTTGCCGCAGTATTCAATTCCGTCATTGCTTTTTGACCTCCAGCCAGAGCCCAGGTCTGTATTCCGGAGATGACCTTTTTTGCAATTGCCGGAATCTGCGTGATCTGATCCAGGCCGAAAGGACTTAAAACAAAATCTATTTGCCCCCCCTCGGAAAAGTCATGACCTACTCCTATCCGGATTCTTGCGTACTGGCGGGTTTCAAGCAGGTACTCGATGTTTCCGAGTCCGTTGTGCCCTCCGTTGCTTCCGGATAATCTCATGCGTATGGTGCCGAACGGCAAATTGATATCGTCACACACGATTATGAGGTTCTCCAGTGGAATTTCCAGCTCCTGAAGCCAATACCGGACAGCATTTCCGCTCAAGTTCATGTACGTCGATGGCTTGAGCAGGTAAAACTTCCGGCCTTTGATGCTTGCGGTGGCTATATCGCCGTATCGTACTGTGCTGAAAGCAATATTGGACGCCTGAGCCCAGACGTCCAATACAATGAATCCTATGTTATGCCTGGTGCCTGAATACTCGGCACCTATGTTGCCGAGACCGACTACCAGATAACTCTTGTCAGACACTTTTATGCCTCCTCGGTAGCGGTGACTACGGTGTTACGGGTAGTCTTGACACCGCAGATGATGGCATCCTTGTCGGTGGTGACGGTGATGTTCTCGAGCTTGATGTCGCCGGCCTTGATCTTCTTGTCCAGTCCGAGTCCGGAGATATCCACTGTTACATCGTCAGGAAGGTTCTTCATAAGAGCGCAGACACGGACTTTGCGGGCGTTCTGGAAGAATTTACCACCCTGCTGTACACCAATTGCGTGGCCGGTGATAACGATGGGCACCTCAATGTTGATAGGCTTGGTATCGTTTACGGCGAGGAAGTCGACATGCAGGCAGATATCGGTGACAGGATGCCACTGAATCTCATGAAGCACTGCTGTATATTTCTGCTTGCCGTCCAGAACCAGGTCGATGATGAAGGACTTGGGGGTATCGGTGGCGGCCTTGAGATCCTTTGCGTTAACGGTGAAAAGCACGTTTTCTACGCCGCATCCGTAGAGATTGCAAGGGACAAGTCCCTGCTTGCGGAAAGCCTTGATGGCTGCTTTGCCAGCTACTTGACGAGTCTGGCCGTTCAGTTCAAAATGTTGCATTTTAACAATTATAAAAATGTGTTACTCATCCCGGAAAAAGCGGGACCCATTGCACCAAAACCAAGGGGTTTTAAAATGCGGGCGCAAAGATAGTCTAAAAAAGTGATACTTCCAAGCGCCCGGATTAATTTGCTAAACTTGTTAACCAAGTAGTTTTTCGCTCCTTGCGATGAATTCGGAGAGTGCCTTTCCCTTCAGCATACCTTTGCCGAGCAGGGCGAGGTCTACAACCTGCCGCAACAGCTCCCCAGTATTCTCTGGGTCCGCCCAGATCTTTGCTATTACCGGATTCTCCATATTGACCTTGACGTCATAAGCCTCGGGAAGGCTGCCGTAAAAGTTCATCCCTCCGCCCAGCGCGCTCATTTCACGCCAGCGGCGCATGAATTCGCTCTGGGTAAGCATTACCGGAGCTCCTTCCGCTCCCATGTTTTCGGGCTCTACATGATACTCATTGCCCTCCGGCAGTACACCTTTGAACAATTCCTCCAGAGCCTTTTTGTCGTCTTCACTCATTTCCGGCTTGACTTTATCCTCTTTGGGGATAAGATTGTCGGCAGTGTCGCTGTCAACCCTGGCGAAACGGCTCTCTTTAAGCTTCTGCTCCAGCATGTTGACAAAGTGGCTGTCCAGTTCGCAATCCATCAAAAGCACGTCGTATCCCATATTCTTAGCGGCTTCGATGCTGCTGTACTGCGCTTCTTTGTCAGTGGCATAAAGGTACACCACCCTTTTGTCCTTGTCGGTCTGGCTGCCTTCGATGGCCTTGCGGTAGTCTTCGAAGCTGAAATACTTGCCGTCCGTATTCTTGAATAGGGCAAAGTCCATGGCCCGCTCGCAGAACTTTTCGTCGGAGAGCATTCCGTATTCGATGAAGAGCTTGATGTTGTCCCATTTCTCTTCGTACTGACTACGCTGCTCCTTGAATATTTCCTCCAGGCGGTCGGCCACTTTCTTGGTGATGTAAGTGCTGATTTTCTTGACGTTGGAATCGCTCTGCAGGTAGCTGCGGCTGACGTTCAGGGGGATATCGGGAGAGTCGATGACACCGTGCAGCAGGGTGAGGAAGTCCGGTACGATATTATCTACATGGTCCGTGACGAACATCTGGTTGCAGTAGAGCTGTATCTTGTTGCGGTCTATGGCCATGCGCTCCTTGATTTTCGGGAAATAGAGCACGCCCGTGAGAGTGAAGGGGTAGTCCACGTTGAGGTGAATCCAGAACATGGGCTCTTCCTCCATTGGATAAAGTGCCTTGTAGAACTTGAGGTAGTCGTCGTCCTTAAGGTCGGAAGGAGCCTTGGTCCAGATAGGTTCCACGGAGTTGATGACGTCGTCTTCGTCAGTTTCCACACTCTTGCCATCTTTCCATTCGCTTTTCTTCCCGAATACTACAGGAACCGGCATGAATTTGCAGTATTTCTCCAGCAACTGCCTGATTTTGCCCTTGTTGCCGAATTCTTCAGCACTCTCGTCATCGAAGTAAAGGGTGATGGTCGTGCCGCGTTCTGCCTTTTTGCCGGGGCCCATGGTGAATTCCGGAGAACCGTCGCAGCTCCAGCTTACCGCTTCAGCGTTTTCCTGCCAGCTGAGACTGTCTATGGTAACCTTTTTAGCAACCATAAAGGCAGAATAGAAGCCCAGCCCGAAGTGGCCTATTATATTTGTCTGATCTTTGTATTTCTCGAGGAATTCACCGGCGCTTGAGAAAGCTATCTGGTTGATGTAACGATCTACTTCATCGGCGGTCATTCCTATGCCGTTATCCTTGATTTTCAGCGTTTTCTTCTTTTCGTCCAGCTCGATTTCCACTTTCATTCCGCCGGTTTCGCCTTTGAATGTACCCGCAGATGCCAGCGCTTTCAGCTTCTGTTCCGCATCTACTGCGTTGGCTACCAGCTCGCGCAGGAATATCTCATGATCGCTGTAAAGAAATTGCTTGATTACCGGAAATATGTTCTCGGTAGTTACTCCGATTTGTCCTTTAGTGTTTGCCATAATCTTAATAATAATAAAGCCGACCTTTGGCTCGGCCGGCTTCAATTATCTCAAATCATGTTCCAGTGACAATTTGTCATTATTTGTACATGAAACGTTTGATGCTCATTTTGGGAGTCTTCTCGAACGGGGTGAGGACAGTTTCGACTTTCGCAATCTGGCTATAGGAGGGGAGCTGGCGGTTGGATGCCAGACGAATTTTTTCGGGAATGTCTGACACGGTTTCGTTGTCCAGCTTGTCGCGCTTTATGGCGTCGTTGTCCAGATATACCAGGGCAACGATCTTTCCGGAGCGGTCCACAACCACCGACTCACCCACGTAGGGCTGGTTGTTCACGATAGCTTCTACTTCTTCGGGGTAGATATTCTGCCCGTTGGCGGTGAGAATCATGCTCTTGGAACGGCCCTTGATGAAAATGTTGCCTTCCTTGTCCATTATTCCCAGGTCACCGGTGCGCAGGAATCCGTCTTCCGTGAATGCGTTGGCGGATGCCTCTGGATTCTTGAAATAACCGATGGTGATATTTTCGCCTTTTGCCTGGATTTCTCCGGCAATATGCTCGGGATCTTCGGAATCGATGCGGACGGTGGCGCAGTCCACAGCCTTGCCGCAGGAGCCGGGGACGAACTTGGTCCAGTGCTCATAGGCGAGCAGGGGGCAGGCTTCGGTCATGCCGTAACCTACCAGGTAAGGGAACTTGATGCGTTTGAAGAGCTTCTCCACCTCGGGGTTGAGGGGGGCGCCGCCCATGATGAACTCCTGCACCTCACCGCCGAAAGCTTGCACCAGGCCGTCTTTGACCTTCTTGTAAATGATGTTGTTGATGCCGGGAACCTTGAGGAGCACCTTCACCAACGGTTTGTCCAGAGTCGGTTTCACCTTGCTCTTATATATTTTCTCCATTACCAGCGGTACGGTGATGAGGAGGTAAGGCTTTACATCGGCGAATGCTTTCAGGAGGGTAGCAGGTGTAGGAGCCTTGCCGAGCCAGTAGATGGCCGTTCCGTTGCACAGAGGATAGATGAATTCGATAACAAGTCCGTACATGTGGGCCATGGGGAGCATGGAGACCATCCTTTCCCCGGCGGGCACGTTGCGCTGGCTGTAATCTACGCAGGCGCTGAAGTTGCGGTAGGTGAGCATTACGCCCTTAGGGTCGCCGGTAGAACCGGAAGTGTAGTTGATAGTGGAAAGATCGTCCCAGTTGTCGGTGGGGAACTTGACATCTTCCGGCTTCATTCCTTCAGGCCATTTGGCATCGAAGAACTCATCCATCTTGTCATAAGTAGACTTGATTTCATCGTTGGCGGCATAGATGGCTTTCCAGTTGTCAATATCCACTACAAGGCGGATGAGAGGCATCGATTTGATGTCCATCTTTTTCCATTTGTCTTCGTTGGTGAAGAGAACCACGCTCTCGGAGTGGTTCGTGAGGAAAGAGGCACTTTCAGGGGTGAAATCTGCCAGGATGGGAACAATGACGGTCTCGTATGTGTTGACTGCCAGATAGGTCATACCCCAACGGGCGCCGTTGCGGGCATGGAGGGCAATCTTCTCCCCCTTCTTTATTCCGAGTTGTTCAAATACAAGGTGAAATTTTTCGATTTGGGTGGCCATCTGGCCGTAGGTAAAGGACTCGCCGCCTATGCTGTTGAGTGCGGCTTTCTCCCAATATTTGCGCGTTGCATTCTGCAAGCGTTCCAGATAATGAGGATATTTTTCCATTTTAAAAAGGTTTTGGTTTTCTCTTTTTGAGGAAACAAAAGTAAGGTCACGGTGTTTTTTTTGCAATCTTCGGAGCTTGTATGTGGTGAATTATTACGATATTTGTGGCGAAATTAGATTATAAGGGGCGAAAAATATGAAGAAAAAACCCATCGTTGCGCTTATATACGACTTTGACGGCACCCTTTCTCCCGGAAATATGCAGGAGTTCGGATTCATCCAGGCGGTAGGCTCGACACCGGAAGAGTTCTGGACGAAGAGTGACTGTATAGCTATCGGCCAGGATGCCTCGAACGTGCTTTCCTACATGAAGCTTATGTACGACGAAGCGCGCCGGCAGGGCATACACCTTCGCCGCGAAGAGCTACGCCGTTTCGGGGCAAATATCGAATTGTTCGCAGGTGTGAAAGAATGGTTCAAGCTGGTGAACGAATACGGCAGCGCCCACGGCGTACGTGTAGAGCATTATATCAATTCCAGCGGATTGAAGGAGATTATCGAAGGCAGTCCGATAGCATCGGAGTTCAAGCACATTTTCGCAGGCTCCTTCATTTATGACGAGAACGGCGAGGCCGAATGGCCGGGAATCGCAGTTGATTATACTGCCAAGACCCAGTTTCTATTCAAGATTTCCAAGGGCATCTTCAGTTCCCGGGACAACAAGCGGGTTAACGCTTCCGTTGACGACGACAAGAAGCGAATACCTTTTTCACACATGATTTATTTCGGCGACGGAGAGACGGATGTGCCGTGCATGAAGATTGTGGGAATGTTCGGTGGAAATTCCATTGCCGTTTACAACCCCGTTTCCGACAAAAAACGGGCGTCCGCCCTTAAGCTTAAGAGGCAGGGGAGAGTGGGGTTCGCGACGCCTGCAGTTTATACCAAAGATTCGCGCACTTTCCAGGTAGTCTGCGCCATCATCGACAAAATAAGAGCGGATTATGTAGTTGACAGGCTGTCGAAACTGTCGGAATAGCCCGTTTGAGGAACAAACAGGCAGGTACAGAGCTACTTTATTAGGTTCAGGAACTCGTTGCGGGTGCGGGAAGAACTCAGGAATACGCCGCTGAATGCGGAGGTTGTAGTAATTGCATTGGACTTCTGGACTCCGCGCACTTGCATACAAGTGTGGTTGGCCTCGATGACGACGGCCACACCAAGCGGATGCAGGGCTTCCTGGATGCAGTCCCGTATCTGCACGGTAAGGCGCTCCTGGACTTGAAGGCGTCGTGCGAAAGTTTCGACCACCCTTGCTATCTTGCTCAGGCCGGTGATTTTGCCGTTAGGAATGTACGCCACGTGGCACTTCCCGATGAAAGGCATCATGTGGTGTTCGCAGGTGCTGTAGAGTTCGATATCCTTCACCAAAACCATCTGCTGGTACTTCTCGTCAAAAATCGCCTGGCGGATAATCTCGATTCCGTCCTCATCGTAACCTTTGGTAGTGAACTGCAATGCCTTGGCAACGCGCTCAGGCGTTTTGAGAAGTCCTTCCCTGGACGTATCTTCACCCAGAAGCCGCAATATTTCCTTCACGTGCACGGCTATCTCCGCAGTGGTCCGAGGGTCATACAATTCTTCCTTCTTGTAACTCATACTGCAAAATTAGTCAAAAATATTTGCACTAACGAAATAATTTATATCTTTGCGGCCTAAACCGCTTAATTAAATAAAGCAATGTATTGGACACTTGAATTAGCCAGCAGCCTGGACGATGCTCCATGGCCGGCAACTAAAGACGAACTGATAGATTACGCCAACCGCTCCGGCGCCCCCGAGGAAGTCATTGAAAACCTCCAGGAACTCGAAGAAGAAGGCGAGATATATGAAACCATTGAGGACATCTGGCCCGATTATCCTACAAAGGACGATTTCTTTTTTAACGAGGAAGAATATTAAGTCTATTAACTGACTGAAATACAGTTAATTAAAT
>CAMKQN010000039.1:0-17873 GCA_946414935.1 uncultured Bacteroidales bacterium | reverse complement strand
GAATGGAACGTCTGGAGGATTTGATCGACGAGTTCAACCTGTCCAAAGTGCGCAAGTCGCTCGGGATTCAGCTGTCCGGAGGCGAGCGGCGCCGGTGCGAGATTGCCCGCGCCCTTGCCATCGACCCTAAGTTCATCCTGCTGGACGAGCCTTTCGCCGGTGTGGACCCCATCGCGGTGGAGGATATCCAGTACATCATTGCGAAGCTGAAATACAAGAACATAGGAGTGATTATCACCGACCACAACGTGGGTGAGACTCTTGCTATTACCGACAGGGCTTACCTGCTTTACGAGGGCTCCATTCTCCAGCAGGGCACTCCTGAATCGCTTGCGGGGGATGATGATGTGCGCACCAAATACCTCGGCAGCGGGTTTGTGCTCAAGCGCTCCGTGTCGGTGCTGCGTGCCCAGGAAGAACACGCAAGGAGACTTGAGGCAAATCAACAGTAACAAGTGAGAAGCATGGAACATATCAGAGGCACAATATCCCAGATAATCGGCCCGGTGGTGGACGTACACTTCGAAATTGCAGACAAGGAACTTTCCGCTGCGGTGCTGCCCAGTATCCACGATGCTCTTACGGTACAGCAGCCCGGAGGGCGCATGTTGGTAATCGAAGTGCAGCAGCATATAGGTGAAGATACCGTACGCTGCGTCGCTATGGATTCTACCGACGGCCTGAAGCGTGGCTTGGAAGTGATAAACACCGGCCGGCCTGTGTCGATGCCTGTCGGCAAACAGATACGCGGCCGTGTAATGAACGTTACCGGCGACCGGATCGACGGTCTGGATGAACTCGACCCGGAAGGTGCTCTCCCAATTCACCGGGAGCCTCCGCGTTTCGAAGACCTGGCGACTTCCCAGGAAGTGCTGTTCACCGGTATCAAGGTAATAGACCTGCTGGAGCCCTACCTGAAAGGTGGTAAGATCGGCCTCTTCGGAGGTGCCGGCGTGGGCAAGACCGTGCTGATCAAGGAGCTTATCAACAATATCGCCAAGAAGCACAACGGCTTTTCCGTGTTCGCCGGCGTTGGAGAGCGTACCCGGGAGGGCAACGACCTGCTGCGGGAGATGATCGAGTCCAACGTAATACGTTATGGCGAAGCCTTTAACGAGGCGATGGCAAGGGGAGAGTGGGACCTGTCGAAGGTGGACCGGGAAGAGCTGGCCAAGTCCCAGGTAGCGATGGTGTTCGGGCAGATGAACGAGCCGCCGGGAGCCCGTAGCTCCGTGGCCTTGAGCGGCCTTACCCTGGCAGAATCGTTCCGGGACAGCACCGAGCCCGATTCGCCGCACGACATATTGTTCTTCATCGACAACATCTTCCGTTTCACCCAGGCCGGCTCCGAGGTGTCCGCCCTGCTGGGCCGAATGCCTTCCGCAGTGGGCTACCAGCCTACCCTGGCAACGGAAATGGGCTCGATGCAGGAACGCATCACTTCCACCAAGAACGGTTCAATCACTTCCGTACAGGCCGTGTATGTGCCGGCGGACGACCTAACCGACCCGGCGCCTGCCACCACCTTCTCCCATTTGGATGCCACGACCGTGCTGAGCCGCAAGATTACTTCCCTGGGCATCTATCCCGCCGTTGACCCTCTGGAGTCCACTTCCCGCATCCTCGACCCGAATATCGTGGGCGAGGAGCACTATCGTACGGCCCAGAGGGTCAAGCAGATACTCCAGCGCAACAAGGAACTGCAGGATATCATCGCCATCCTTGGTATGGACGAGCTTTCGGACGAGGACAAGCTTACCGTGAACCGAGCCCGCCGGGTGCAGCGTTTCCTATCGCAGCCTTTCCAGGTGGCCGAGCAGTTTACCGGAGTGAAGGGCGTGATGGTGGATATTGCCGATACTATCAAAGGATTCAACATGATTCTCGACGGCGAGTGCGATGACCTGCCCGAGCAGGCCTTCCTGAACGTGGGCACCATTGAGGAGGCCATTGAGAAGGGACACAAAATACTCCAGCAAGCTAAATGATGCAGCAAGCGATGGTTCTCAAAGTCTTGACGCCTGAGGGCACGAGCTTCGAAGGTCCGGTGGAGGCAGTTTACCTGCCTGGCAGCGCCGGCCGTTTTGAAGTGTTGCCCGGACACGCTCCTATCGTGTCTTCCCTCACTGTGGGGGAACTCCGTTGGGTGGCGAATGGAGAGAGCTCGTCGGTGGCCGTTATTTCAGGGGCTATGATGTTGAAAGACAATGTTGTAACTGTATGCGTAGTGCCTGGAAAATAGTATTGGGGCTTGCCTTTGCACTGGGGCTGCTGATGCCCGTAAGAGCCTTCGCTTCCGCTCAGGATGACCCGGCTTATGCTCGGGATGAGGTGGCCTACACGCAGGAGGGCGAGGCTGTCATCAAGGAGGAAGCCGGGGAGTCTTTCGACATGACCAAGTTTATCTTCGGTCATATCAGCGACTCCTATGAGTGGCACATCACTACTGTCAAGGGGAAGGAAATCGCTATCCCGCTGCCTTGTATCGTTATCGATAATGGCCTGAAAATCTTCAACTTCCATAACCGTGAGGAGTATGGCTATACTCTCAATGAAAACGGCAAGCTGGTAAATGCCTCCACAGGGAAGCGTCCTTTGGACATCTCTATCACCAAGAATGTGCTCGGCCTGATGATAGACAGTATCCTGCTGGTAGTACTCATCCTGCTGTGTGCCCGCTGGTACCGCAGGCACGACGTGCTGAAAGAGGCCCCCACAGGACTTGCCGGCTTGCTGGAGCCGGTCATTGTGACAATAGAGCAGGACGTTATCAAGGATGCCGTGGGTCCGGAGTATCAGAAGTATTCCCCATATCTGCTCACTGCTTTCTTCTTTATCTTGATAAACAACCTGATGGGTATCTTCCCCATCTTCCCGGGAGGAGCGAATATCACAGGCAACATAGCAGTTACCCTGGTCCTTGCCTTGTTCACTTTCTTCATAGTTAACATCTTCGGCAACAAGCATTACTGGAAGGAGATACTCTGGCCGGACGTGCCTATCTTCCTGAAAGCCATTCCAATTATGCCCGTGATAGAGATCCTGGGCATGTTTACCAAGCCTTTCTCGCTGATGATAAGGCTTTTTGCCAATATGCTGGCAGGGCACATAATGCTCCTGAGCGTCATTGCCCTTATTTTTCTCACGGCTTCCATGGGACCTTTGCTGAACGGTTCGTTGTCTTTCGTGGCCGTGCTCTTCGGCATTTTCCTGGACTGCCTGGAGTTGCTTGTGGCCTTCATCCAGGCTTATGTATTTACCATGCTGTCGGCCGTTTTCATCGGCCTTGCACATCCTCAAGCGGAACATGAAACCAATTAAAATTCAATAGATTATGTTAGGAACTCTACTTCAGGCGGCAGCCCTCGCCAAAGCGGGCGGAGCCATCGGGGCCGGAATCGTAGCCCTTGCGGCAGGAATTGGTATCGGCAAACTTGCGCAGTCCACCATGGAAGCTTCGGCACGCCAGCCGGAAATTTCCGGAGGTTTGCGTACCACCGCCATTATCATCGGTGCCCTTATTGAGGGCGTGTGCCTTTTCGGTGTAATCGTTTGTCTGCTGGCCGTGCTCCAGTCGTAGTATGTCTCTGATTACACCGGACTTCGGCCTGCTGTTCTGGATGGTCGTAATCTTCGGCGTGGTGTTTTTTCTCCTCGCCAAGTTCGGCTTCCCGGTGATTACCAAGGCTGTGCACAAGCGCTCCGACCATGTTGCGGAGGCTTTGCGCGCTGCCGAACAGGCCCGTTTGAACCTGGAAAAGTTCGCCGAAGACCAGAACCGAATCCTGGAGCAGACTAAGGTGGAAAGGGCGGATATCCTCAAAGCGGCTTCCGATGAGCGCAACGCTATGATAACCAAGGCTCGCGAGGAAGCTGCTACAGAAGCGGCAAAGGTGCTGCAGGCGGCCCGCGAAGAGATTGCTGCGGAGCGTGAACTTGCTGAGCGCCAGCTTCGTGCCGAGGTGTCGGCTCTTTCGGTTGCGGTCGCTGAAAGGATTGTACGTAAGGAACTGGAGCAATCCGGGGAGCAGAAGGCTTTGCTGGACAAGTACGTTGACGAGGCCGTGAATGGAAGGGTAAACTGATATGAATACCGGGGCAATCACCAAGCGTTATGCCAAGGCCCTTCTCTTGTACACACAGGAGAACGGCTCCGGGGAGCGTGTCTGCGAGCAGGTGCGCCGTATGCTTCGTGATTCGTCGGCTTTGCCCGACAGGCTCGAGCCGGACTTGGAACGCTTTATCGCCCTGCTTGCAGAGCGTGGCCGCAAAGACTACCTCAGGCGCATTCTCAGCTGTTTCCTGGATCTTTACGTAGAATCCGTAGGTCTCAAGAACGTGAGGCTAATCACCGCCGTGCCCTCTCCGGGCCTGGAGGAAAGGATTCGGGAGTCGATAGAAAAGCGTACGGGGTGCAGGGTGATAATAGAAACCGAAGTTGACCCGGCCCTGATAGGCGGCTTCAGGGTGATCGTCAACGGCGAAATGCTGGATGCGAGCGTGCGGCACCAGTTGAGCGTGCTGCAGCGCGACTTTATTGAAAAGAACAACAGAATTGTATAGATGGCACAGAATTCTATTAAGGCGAGTGAAGTTTCCGATATACTCCTTGAACAATTGCGGGGAGTTGACATGTCGGTGAAATACGAGGAAGTGGGCAATGTCCTCACCGTCAGCGACGGCGTGGCCCGGATTCACGGTCTCGGCAATGCGGAGGCCGGGGAACTGCTGGAGTTCGACAGCGGCGTGAAGGCCGTGGTGATGAATCTCGAAGAGGATAGTGTGGGTGCCGTGCTCCTCGGCCAGACCGATCTGGTCAAGGAAGATATGGGCGTGCGCAGGCTCGGTCGTATCGCCGGAATAGAAGTGGGCGAGGGCTTGGTGGGAAGAGTCGTAGATCCCATCGGTACGCCGCTGGACGGAATGGGACCGGTGAAAGGGGATACGGTACGTATGCCGCTGGAGCGCAAGGCCCCGGGCGTGATTTTCCGGGAACCGGTTCATGAGCCCCTCCAGACCGGCCTGAAGGCGATAGACGCCATGATTCCTATAGGAAGGGGTCAGCGTGAGCTTATAATCGGAGACCGTCAGACCGGAAAGACAGCCATCGCCATCGATACCATCATCAACCAGCGCTCGGGGTGGCTGGCCGGGAATCCGGTTTACTGTATCTATGTGGCCGTGGGCCAGAAAGGCTCTACTGTGGCATCCATAGTCCAGACACTGCGTGAAAAAGGAGCTATGGACTACACTATCGTGGTTGCCGCTACCGCCGCCGATCCTGCTGCCCTGCAGTATTATGCTCCTTTCGCGGGAGCTGCCATAGGGGAGTATTTCCGCGATACCGGCCGTCATGCCCTTGTGGTCTATGACGACCTGAGCAAGCAGGCTGTGGCTTACCGCGAAGTTTCCCTCATCCTCCGCCGTCCTTCCGGCCGTGAGGCTTATCCGGGTGACGTTTTCTATCTGCACTCCCGTCTGCTTGAGCGTGCCGCCAAGATTATTTCCCAGCAGGAGGTGGCAGAGCAGATGAATGACCTTCCGGAGGCCTTGAAGGGCAAGGTGAAGGCCGGAGGCTCGCTTACGGCGCTTCCTATAATCGAAACTCAGGCAGGGGATGTATCTGCATATATTCCCACCAACGTGATTTCTATCACAGACGGCCAGATATACCTCGAGAGTTCACTTTTCAACTCCGGGTTCAGGCCGGCGGTAAACGTGGGTATTTCCGTGTCCCGCGTGGGCGGCTCGGCGCAGGTGAAGAGCATGAAAAAAGTGGCCGGTACCCTCAAGATAGACCAGGCACAGTTCGAGGAACTGGAGTCCTTCTCCAAGTTCTCTTCCGATCTGGATAAGGTGACCGCTATGACCCTGGACAAGGGACGCAAAAATAACCAGCTGCTTATCCAGCCCCAATACAGTCCCATGCCGGTGGGAGAGCAGGTGGCTGTGCTTTATTGCGGAACACGCGGCTTGATGGCGGATATCCGGGTGGATCAGGTAATCGAGTTCCAGCGACTGTTCCTGGAAAGGATGCGTGCTGTTCACGGAGCCGTCCTGGACGAATTGGGAGCGGGCATCGTTTCCGAAACCGCTACGGGCATAATTGAAAATGTTGCTGCCGACGTATGCCGTCACTTAGGGAAATAAAGGACAGGATAGCCTCTGTGCGCAGCACGCTGAAGATTACTTCAGCGATGAAGCTGGTTGCGTCTTCCAAGTTGAGGAAGGCACAACGGGCCATAGAGGCCTTGCGCCCGTATGAAAAGACACTTTCCGATATCCTGGCTCTTGCCGGCGCAGCTGCGGCTGAAACGCTTCCCCGTATTTCTCATGAGCCGGACTCAGTGTTTGAGGCAGAACTGGATGGAAATCTTGTTGTCCTTGCTTTCTCAAGCAACAGCTCTATGTGCGGTGCGTTCAATGCCAATGTGATAAAGCGTACGCTTGACCTGCTGCATGAATCCGGAAAAGCGGTTGAGACCTGGGCATTCGGACGCAAGATGCTAGACGCTTTGCGCAAATCGGAGTACCCGGCGGCGCGCGATTGCTCGCATTTGGTGGCTCATCCCTCTTTTGAAGGAATCGCAGAGATCTCAAGGGACTTGCGCACCAGGTACGAGTCAGGGGACATTTCCGGGGTCGTGCTGGTTTACAATCATTTTGTTAGTACAGGCCGCCAGCAGGTGGTGGTGGAACCATATCTCGGTCAGGATGCCGATGTTTTCTCCGGCTTCGGAAGCGAAACTGAAGATAAGCCTTTAGCGGACGACTATATACTTGAACCGTCCGGACCGGAACTTCTTCAGATTTTGATGCCCCAAGTGCTGGATTTGAAGCTTTATGCCGCATTGCTGGATTCGGCCGCTTCGGAGCACGCCGCACGTATGATAGCTATGCAAGCCGCTACCGATAATGCAGAGTCCCTGCTCAAAGAGATTACGCTTGAATACAACAAGGGCCGCCAGCAGAAGATTACTTCCGAAATACTTGACCTTGTAGGCGCCGAGGCGTAGCTGCAGCAAGGTTCCAACGGTACCGTATAATCACAGAGCAATATATACAAATGAAGGCTGACCGTGAGGTCAGCCTTCATAAGCTAATAATTGTCATTGGTTAGTTGCCGGCTTGGAAGGTATCATATCCATAGCCCAGGTTACCTGCACTAACGTTGTACTGAGTCCAGATATCTACATAATTGTAATCAGGATAGTAAACGTTATTCTGCAGATAGTCATCACTTCCCTGCCATGTAGCAACATCACGGGCGGATATCATACCATAGTTGCCATAGGAGAGGCCGATAGGCTGGTTGGCAACTCTGACGTTATAGAATGTATCGCCATCCTTATCCTTCTGAGCTGAACCGACTACCTCGAACACACGATGGAATCCGGGAGTATAGAGGTCGGGGAAACGGTAGCGTCCTTCAATCTGGTCGCACTTCTGGAGTTTGGCGGGAACCGGGCCAGCACCAAGTTTTGCCATAGTCTCAGAGGAATAAGTACCATTTGCGAGATCAGTCCAGGACAAACCGGTGAAGGAGGTGTAGGCCAAATCAGAAGCACTGGAGGAAAATCCTGCTACTGCAATACGGTTTTCACCCTTAATACCAGTGATAATCGCGTTGAAAACCTTTGCACCGTCGATATCGCTGTTTACCAGTTCAGCCTTTTGACCATTGGCTTTCACATAGTCGGCATATCCGCTTTCGCCTTTAGCCTCAAGATTAGCGTCAAAGTCGGCGGCAGGCTCCAGGAAGTAGTAAAGCTCTTCAACCTTATTGTTTGCTGCGACCCTTATAGCGACATCATTGTCGGGATTGTATTCGCCTCCGGGAGCGTAAGTGTAAACTATTACATTCGGATTGGGATCGTTGCCAGGTTCTGTACCTGCAATTTGTTCGCAAGCCGTGAAGACGAGCGCTGCTACAGCAGCAATCAGAGATATATACTTTTTCATACTGCTATCAGATTAATTAAACTTGAAAGGATCAGAGTCTCCGTCCGGTGCTACAGGCTCGTTGTTGTTGGTGCAGGAGAAGTTGTAGTTGGTCTCAGTCTGCACGATGCAGAGGTTCATCCAGTCCGGAGTGCTGGGCACGTTGAAACGGAAGGTCTCTACGTGGTTGGTGCCCGGATAGTTGCGGATGATACCCTTCTGCAGACGCTTGATGTCCTTGGTCGCCATACCTTCGCCCCAGAACTCTACACGGCGCTGCCACCATACTTCGTTGACGAAAATACCGCTGGAAGTGTTGTAGTATGCATCGGTGTGGGTTCCATATTCATAGGCATCGTCACGGGTCTTGGCGAATGCGGTAAGCAGGGCGACACCGTCAGCCTCGTTGATGCGGCCGGCTGCCTCGGCTTCGATAAGGTACATTTCCTCAACACGCATGAGAGGAACTGCAACAACGAAACCAACGTATTGGTTGTCGCGTCCAGCCTCACCGCCCGCGGTGCGGAACTTGAGGTTCAAACCACCTACGGCGTGGAAGTCGGAGCTTAGCACGTTGGCTGAATAAAGCCAGTCGGGATGGTTGGTATATACGGAGAGAGCCTGAAGGGCACTGGCCTGAGGCATTTCATCGATAGCGAAATCTACGAAGCAGTTCTTGCGGAAATCGCTTGCAGGAATGGTCTCGTAGAGGTGGCGGTCGATGAAGATAGGACGGCCGTAACTTGCAGCATAACCGCAACCGGAAGTCTTAGGATTGATTTCCATGCACATCCAGGAACCCCAGCTGGAGTCACCGTCGTTCTTCTGGATGTTGGGATCGTCGGACTTGTAGGTCACGCCGAGCATCCAGGAGTCGTTAGGAGTGTTGAAACCGGTCTCCCAGTTGGTGTATGCATTCTTATCCATGATGGTATAGCCGGCCTGGGCTTTCTTCGCGTAGTCCTTGGCGTTCTGCCAGTCACCCATAAGGAGATAGGCGCGGGCCTTAAGACCATAGACACAACTTACATCAGGCAGATACTTGTTAGGACGCTGATAGCCTTCAAGATAGGCCTCGGCTTTGTTGAGGTCGCTGATAATCTGGCCGAACATGACCTCGTTGGTTGCACGGGGATTGTTGGCAAGATCTTTCACGGACGTTGTCTCAAGTACGAGAGGAACTGTCTCTGCTTCTTTGTCGACGTAGCAGGGCTTGTTCGCAAACATCTGGGCGAGGTCAAGATACAGATAGGCACGATAGAACAGTGCTATACCTGCGCCGGGAGCTTTATCGGCATCCGGCTCGGGACCTGCAAGGGAGATGACGTTGTTGCAAGCCTTCAGCCATCCATAGTAGTGGGTCCATGCGTACTGGCTGTTAGCCCAGGTGGGGCCGAGGTGGTCGATGCAATACCAGCTGTCGAACCATCCGTTGGTCAGTGCAGGAGGGACAAGGTCGTTGCCCATAAGGTCCCAGTCCAGGAAGAACTGGGGGAGACCGAAGTCATTCGCCCTGGTGTCGCTGGGGGAGTAAATGAACTGGCCTACCAGAGTAGCGGTAACTGCATCCACGAAAAGGTCATAGGCCCCGGGAGCGTTTGCCACCTGTTCTGCAGTAGCGACGCTGGTCTGCGGAAAAGATTCCTTTATGCAACCGGCTGCTATTGTAAGTGTGCAGACGGCGGCAAAGATATAATTCAATATTTTTTTCATATTCGTATCCTCCTCAAATTAGAAAGTGACCTGGATGCCACCGGAAATGTTGCGGACAGGGGAGTACGTATTCACTGTAGCAGTGCTGGACAGCGAATAGCGGGGATCGAAGCCCTTGCGGGCGGAGATGTAACCGAGGTTCTCGCCGACTGCATAAATGCGGATGCGGCTGATAACCTTGTCGATACCGAGCTTGCGTACGGGTACGTTGTAGCCGACGGAGAAGGACTGGAAGTTGATGTAGCTTGCGTTGGTCAGCCAGCGGCTTGATCCGGCTGCTGCATCGGAGTCACCATACTGCCAGCGAGGAATGTTGCTGCTGGTGTTGTTGGGAGTCCAGGCCTTGAAGATATCCATCGAGTAGTTGTAACCGCCGTCGGAAGATTTCTGAGCAGGGTCCATCAACTGGGCGTAGGTGTTGTCGATGATACGGCCGCCGATCTGGTAATCGAAAGTAGCGTTGATATCGAAGTCCCAGAAGCGGAAGGATGTGTTCAGACCACCGAATGCCACAGGAAGGAGAGAACCCAGAGTGTAGCGGGTTGCCTCGCCGATGTGGGTAGTGGTTCCTGAGTACTGGGTACCGGGGCGGTTGGTGACGTTGGTGCTTTGCTTGCCGCCGAGGACGCTGAGGTCAGCGTCATAGTAGTACAGAGCTTCACCGGTCTCGCTTACGCCCGCGTAAACATAGTTCATATAATTACGCATCTCGCCGCCTTCGGTCCACCAATAGGTGCTCTCGTAGTAACCTCCCTTAGGATTGGCCTCGGTCTTGCTGTCGGGGTTGATCTTGGATTCAGGCAGGCTGAGGATCGCGGTCTTATTGGCTGCGATGTTGCCGCCGATGCTCCACTCGAAATCGCGGGTGCGGACGGGGACAACCTGGAGGCTGAGTTCGAGACCCTTGTTGGCGATGTCGCCTATGTTGCCATAGTAACCGCGGGTACCTGCGGATTCAGGGATGGAAATCCAGAAGAGCAGGTTGGAGGTCTTCTTGTAGTAAGCGTCGAGGGATCCGGCAACGCGTCCTCTCCAGAAGCTGAATTCAACACCGACGTTGGTGTTTGTCGTGGTCTCCCATGTGATCTCGGGGTTACCGAGCAGACGGAAGGTCGGGGACATGCTGGTGTCGGAGGACTTGGAAAGGTCGTAGGTGTCGGTGTAAGCGTAGCTGGTGATGCCGTCGTTACCCTGCTGACCGATGGAAGCCTTGAGTTTCAGGAGGTCGATTGCGGTGGCGCCGGAAAGGAAACCTTCCTTGGAAAGAATCCAGGCTGCGCCGAAGGACCAGAAGTTACCCCAGCGGTGGGCGGGATCGAAAATGGAAGATGCATCACGACGGAAGGAAGCTGAAGCGTAGTACTTCTTTGCGAAGTCATACTGGGCGCTCAGGAAGTAACCTTCAACGTTGTAAAGGGTGGAGGCGGAAGATGTTCCTGCATAGAGGACATTTGCAAAAGCGTTCACCTCGGGAATCTCGGGGGAGAATCCGCCCTGGGCGGTGATGGCCTGGCTGCGGGTAATCGCAGAGTAGTACTCGTGGCCTGCCATTACGTTCACAGAGTGCTGGCCGAAATCGTTGTAGTAGGTCAGGGACTGGATGTTGTTGGTGCGGAATCCAGTGTAGGCATACTTGTAAAGTTCGCCGTTTACGCCGGCCTTAGGACCGTAGAACGGGTTGTCGTAAATGGTCTGAAGGGTGTTTCCCCAGTTTACGGTAGAAGAAATGTTGGCCTTCAGGAAGGAGGTAATGTCGATGTCGGCGGTGAAAGTGCCGTTGAACTGCCTGCCTTCAGTAATGTTGGAGTTGTAGCGGTTGGAGCCGAAGGGGTTACCGGTCTGCATGAAACCACGGCCGATACCGTAGTTGGAAGCAGCCACACCGTAGTCGTATTGCTCGTGGCCGAACTCGTCAGTGCGGATGACAGGGTTGTTGTTGGCATCCAGAACACGCACGTAAATAGGATAGATAGGTGCGATGAAGGTGGTGTAGTACATGAGGTTGGTAGAACCGAGGTCCGTGCTCATGTTCGGGTTGGAAGTGGTCTTGGAATTGACGAAGCCGATGTTGGCACCGACCTTGAGCCACTTCTTGACCTGGTAGTCAGCACGTGCACGTGCGGTTATACGCTCGAAACCGGAGTATTCGATGATACCGTCTTCGTTGAGGTAACCGAGGGAAGCATAGAAACTTCCGCGGTCGTTACCGCCGTTGACGCTCATGTTGTATTCCTGGCGGATGGCGTTCTTGTATGCCTTGTCAAGCCAGTTGTCCGGGGTGAGATAGTACTGCTCGCCGTTGAACTCATAGCTCCTGCCGAGGGTGGCGTTGGGGTTGATCTTGCCGTTGGCTCCGATCAGCAGCTCATCCTCGGGCACTGTGTAAACGTTGTATCCGAGGTGGGTGAGCATGGCCTCGTTGGCGGAGACGTTGGCGCTCTCTGCACTAAGCCCCTGTCCATAGTAATAGTAATTGTACATCTGGGCATAGTAGGCTTCGTAGAATTTGGCAGGATCCTTGATGACGTCGTGATCCTGAACGGCCCTGGAGTTGACGCCGACACGCATGTCAACGTTTACCTGGGCGTTGTCACCTGCGCGGGCGCGCTTGGTGGTGACGAGGATAACACCGGCAGCACCACGGGCACCGTAGAGGGCTGCGGAGGCAGCGTCCTTCAAAACGGTGATGGACTCGATGTCGTTCTGGGGAATGTTGGTCAAGCTGGCAGTGTAGGGAGCACCGTCCACAATCACGAGTGGATTGGTCTCTGCCTGCACGGAAGCCAGACCGCGGATGTTGATGCTACCGGCACCTGCGCCAGGTGCACCAGAGGCTCCCTTCATCTGGAGTCCCGGAACGGAACCCACGAGAGCGTTGGTGACGTTGGAGGTTGCGCGCTTGGCCAGGTCTTCGGACTTGACCACTGCTGCGGAGCCGGTGAACGCCTCTTTGGTCGTGGTACCGAAGGCCACCACGATAGTCTCGTTAAGGGCCTCGAAATCAGGAACCAGCGAGACATTGATCACTTTCTTGCCTGCGATGGCGATGGACTGGGTCTCATAGCCGACGGAGGAGAACTCAAGCGTTGCGTTGGCAGGGGCATCGAGGCTGTAGTTACCGTTGGCGTCTGTAGAAACACCGCTGGTGGTACCTTTCACCACAATTGCTGCAAACGGAACGTTCTCACCTGTCTGTGCATCTTTGACATTACCCGTAACCCTCACATTCTGAGCGTACACGGAAGCAGCCAAGAGGATGAACAAGGTGCTGAGAAGCAATTTTGCTTTGTTCATAGGCATTTACTTAAATTAAACAATAAATTATACTAACTAAAACTATAGCCTTTTAGGAAGGTTTTCGTTATTGCAAAAAATTCGGCGCAATTTACTAAAATTATTTTAATAAACAAATTTTGTGGTGTCCATCATTAATATAAATTATGTATTCCAGCGCGCGCCGTGCCATGTTTTATAAAAATGTTACAATAAAATTATTACCAAACGGAGCTGGAATACTTTATTCTTTAAATATTTTTGCGTCGAATTCTTTTAAATGTTAATTAATTTTTTGTTTAACTCTGCGTATTGCGCTCATTACGCACGCTTCCGTTCAAGTTCATTTTTGTAGTTTCCATTAAAAACACTTAACTTTGGCGTTTTATGACAAAATTAATTATTAAAGTATGAGTGTTAGGAAATTTCTGATTATGGTGACTCTGGTCTTGCTTCAGACGCTTGCCGTCCGGGCGCAGAATGTCACCGTGACAGGCCGGGTTCAAGATGCATCAGGACTCCCGGTGCCGGGCGCATCGGTCTTCGTCCCGGGAACCACCAGAGGAGTGATTACCGACGATAAAGGCAGTTTCGTCTTTGAAGTACCGGCATCCACGAAGGAGATCAAGATATCTTGCATCGGTTATGACGATGTGGACCTGGACTTATCCCAGTCGAAGTTAAAGGATATCAGCATAGTCCTCAAGGAATCCAATACCTTCCTTGAAAGTGCCGTGGCTGTGGGTTACGGTTCACCCAAGAAGGTGGAATCCCTTGTGGGAAGCGTGACCACAGTGAACTCCGAAAGTATCCGTACCGCCCCGTCATCTTCGGCGCTGGACGCTCTCCAGGGACAGGTGGCCGGACTTGCCGTTCTCACTTCCGGAGGTGTTGCCGGAGACAACTCCGTATCCATGAAACTTCATGGAACCGGATCTCTCACTTCTTCCTCTTCGCCTCTTTATATCATAGACGGTGTGCCTGCCAGCTCCCGTTCCATAATGTCCTTGAACCCGAATGATATCGAGTCCATCTCCATACTCAAGGATGCGTCTGCAACCTCCATCTACGGAGCCCGCGCAGCCAACGGAGTCGTGCACATCATCACCAAGAACGGTTCGTACAACAACAACGCCACCATCACGGTGCGCTCCCAGTACGGTATTTCCACCATTACCGACAAAGCGTTGTACCAGAACATGATGTCCAGCTCCGAGCTGGCCCGCTTCTGGAATATTTCCGGCATTCACTCCGAGCAGTATGTCAAGGAGACTTTCTATGATATGGGTTACAACGCCGACACCCATTGGTACAACTATGTGCAGCAGTTCAACAACCCTCAGTACCAGAACGATATATCCATCGAAGGCGGCGGTCAGAGGGTGGCTTACCTGATAGGCGCTTCCCAGTTCCACCAGAGGGGCTCGGCAATAGGCAATGTCTATGACCGTTTTACCATTCGCTCCAATGTGCAGGGACGTCCCAAGGACTGGCTCAAGGTGGGCATGAACATGAGTGCCACCTACGACAAGACCATCCAGAACCCCAACTGGTCCAATTCGTCCGAAAACCGCAACTATACTTCCGGTGCTCTGTCTTATCTCACCCTGCCTTTCTACCCGGCCATTGACCCTGAGACGGGCGAGGAGTACGAAAACGAGTACCCCGGCGGCATGATCAACCACCATACCTACATGGCCAACCGTATCACTCCTACGGAGCGTCTCGGACTCATGGGTACCGCTTTCATAAACATAGACTTCACTCCCGACCTGAAATTTTCCTCCAGGGCTGGCGTGGACGGCTACATCACCCGTTATACCGGCCTGATGAAGCCCGACTATTATATAATGGGAGGCAGCGGATGGAGAAGCCGCTCTACAGCATACAATTATTCTACGGTGCTCACTAACACCCTCGAATATTCGTACGACAAGAGCGATGATGTGAAATTTACCCTGCTGGCCGGTCACGAGGAAATCTTCAACGACTACGACGCATGGTCAGGGTCCATCGAAAACATAATCAACCCCCGTATCACCCTTATCAGCTCGGGAGATCCCAGTACCCGGGAAATCGACGAAACCCAAGTGCAGAGCGCTTTCCGTTCCTTCTTCGGACATGGGGACGTTACCCTGTTCGACAGGTATATACTGGATGCCACCGTACGTGCCGATGCATCTTCCCGTTTCGGCGCGTCCAACCGCTGGGGCGTGTTCTGGTCCGCCGGTGCCCTCTGGAAAGCCAAAAGAGAGGCCTTCCTGAGGCCCGTGGTATGGCTCAACGACCTCAACTTCAAAGTGAGCTACGGTACCTCCGGTAATGCCAATATCGCGGATTACCAGGCACTTAACCTTCTTGGCGAGGGCGGAATCTACGAGGGCACCAACGGCCTTTACTTCGCCCAGCCCGAGAATCCTGACCTCTCCTGGGAGAAGCAGTCACTGCTTACTGTAGCCATGACCGGAAAGCTGCTCGACCGCCTGGATTTCGATATCGAGTGGTATCACAGGAAGACTACCGACATGCTCATGAGCGTTCCTATCCCTTCTACCGTGGGCTTCAGCTCCCAGTACCGCAATGTCGGCGCCCTTCTGAATACAGGTGTGGACGTAACCCTCGGTTATGATATCTTCCGCACCCGCGATTCGTTCCTCCACTTCCAGGCCACCTACAACTACAATCACGAGAAAGTGCTGGAACTTTTCGACGGCCGCGACCGCTGGGAAATCGCCAATACCGGCGTAGCGTTCGTGGTAGGGCATCCTGTAATGTACTACTATCCTATATATGCCGGAGTTGACCGCAAGACCGGTAAGCCTACATGGTACGTCCCTAATGCGGATGATGTGGATACTCCTACTATGCAGGATGTTACGGACGTCTTCTCGGAGGAGGACCTCACCCAGAATACCGGATACAAACGCTATGCTCCCGTTTACGGAGGCCTCAGTTTTTCCGGTGCATGGAAGAGTTTCTCGTTCCTCATGGACTTTTCCTATGTGCTCGGAAAGTACATGATTAACAACGACGCATATTTCTACGCCAACCCCAACAACTTTGCCGACCAGAACCAGCACAAGGAAATTTCCGACTTCTGGACGGAGACCAATCCGGATGCCAAATGGCCCGACTGGCGGCAGGGTACCGTAATGCAGTTCGATACCCATCTGCTTGAAAATGCATCCTTCCTGAGGCTCAAGAACCTTCAGGTAGCATACTCGCTGCCAAAGTCCGTTATGTCCAACATCAAGTTCATGAAGGATTTGAAGTTTACCTTCACCGGGCGTAACCTTCTCACGTTCACCAAGTACTCCGGTATAGATCCGGAGGACGACTCGAACATTACCATTGGTCTTCCTGCAAACTCGAAGCAGATGCTTCTCGGTGTTGAACTTACTTTCTAATATTTGCAAGCCATGAAAAATACAATCAAATATCTGTTTGTTGCAGCCGCGCTTTGCGGCTTCTCCGCTTGCGACCTGAATCTTCTCCCCACGAACGCGATAGTTTACGAACCAGGCGGGCAAGTAATCGCCACACCGGAAGATTTGATGCAGTTCGAGGCCAGGATTATGTCCGACTATCGTGCCGTCCACGGCGGTATGTACAATATTCTCGAAGACGTGATGACAGACGGTTTCAACGCCGCTTCCGGCTTCGGCAACAATTACGGCAGCGTCCATCGCACCGATGAAAGTTTCACGTCCAGCGACAGTTACATCGAATCGTACTGGAGCAATCACTACATAGTAATCAAGGACTACAACGTGCTGATAAATGCCCTGGACGACGAGGTGAATATCCCAGAAGGTACCGAGAGCATGGCTTCAGTCATTAAGGGCGAAGCTTACATGATGAGGGCAGAGGCCTACATGAACCTTGTGCGTCATTTCGGGCCCAGATACAGCAAGACCGATGATACTTCTCTCGGAGTGCCCGTAGTGCTGGAGTTCGATCTTCACGCCCGTCCTGCCAGGAGTACCGTTCATGAGGTGTACGGACAGATCAAGAAGGACCTGGATTCCGCGGCAGTACATCTTGCGGACGTGCCAGGTGCCCTTCAGGCCGATTACCCGACCATAGATTGCGTGAATGCACTCTACGCCCGTTATTACCTGGATACTGAAGATTATGCCAATGCCGCGTTGTATGCCGGCAAGGTTATCGACACCAAGAAGTACAGTTTGTCCAACACTGCCGAGAACCTCCGGAGCGAGTTCCGCGACGATGCCGGTACCGAGGCCATCATGCAGCTCTACGGTTCGCTTCAGGAAAGCCCCGCCTCCACGAACGTATATACGAACATGTTCTCTTCCCAGGATCATGGCGTATGCTACCGTTCCCTCTTCCTGCCTGCAAAGGCTCTGGTGGACAGTTACTCGGCCAGCGATATACGTAAGGCAGTATGGTTCTCCAGCACAGACTATTACACCGAAGTCAACGGCTCCTACTATCGCGGCGACTTTTTCACTTTCGTGAAGTATCAGGGCAACAAGGCCTTGTATTCCGGTGAAGTGCCAAACGGAGTGCATATGAGCAAGCCTTTCATGATCAGCGAGATGTACCTCATCAAGGCGGAAGCCGAGTCCATGATGGATGAAATACCCAAGGCAAAGGCTACCATCAACCTGCTCCAGACAGCCCGCGGTGCAACCAAGACCAGCGGGCGCCTGGAGGATATCCAGAACGAATGGTTCCGCGAGACAGTAGGCGAAGGTATGCGCTGGACTTGTCTCAAGCGCTGGGGCATAGGTTTCCAGGGCCGCGAACCCCAGGCCGGTACGCTCAGCAAGAATGCCATAATGGTGGGTGAGTTTTATGAAGCCCGCAAGATGGGCGCGGATGACAGGGCTTTTATATGGCCTGTCCCGGCTGATGAAATCCGCCTGAACGTCAATCTTAAGCCCCAGAATCCCGGTTACGGTTCCGAATAAAAGTGAAAA
>CAMKQN010000038.1:0-18079 GCA_946414935.1 uncultured Bacteroidales bacterium | reverse complement strand
GCACGTCAGCCGTCCCGTGCGTTGGGATTCAGACCATGTGACCATTATGAACGACCAGACTCTGGAGCTCTTCAAGGAGCTTGTGAGGTCTGACGGTCTGGACCGCGCCCACGTGGGCCTGGACTATTTCGATGCCAGCATCAACCGCATCGGAGCTTATGTCATCGGCACCAGGGCCACGCAGAAGTGCATCCTGAGCGCCCTGCTCGAACCCCTTGCCAAGCTCCGCGAATATGAGTCCGACGGCCGTGGCTTCCAGCGCCTTGCGCTCCTGGAAGAGGCCAAGACACTGCCTTTCGGCGCCGTGTTCGATTATTTCAACTACAAGAACGGCGTGCCTGTGGGGGAAGAGTTCATTCCCATCATTGAACAGTACGAAAAAGACGTAACATCCAAGCGCTAAATGGCAAGTATCCTGGATAACAGACCGGCTCTCAAGGCCGAGGTAGATAAAGTTGCCGAGGTGGCCGGATACCTCTGGCAAAAAGGCTGGGCAGAGCGCAACGGCGGCAATATCACCGTAAACATCACCGAGTGGGTGGATGAGCAGATGCAGGCCCTGCCGGCCATCAGCGAGCCCAGGCCAATCGGTACCGTCCTTCCTCAGCTCAAAGGCTGCTGGTTCTACTGCAAGGGTACAGGCAAGCGAATGCGCGACCTTGCCCGGTCTCCTATGACTGGAGGCTCCATAATCCGCATCCTGCCAGATTGCGCCCATTATGAGATAGTGGCCGACCAGCCGGTCGCTCCCACCTCCGAGCTGCCGTCCCACCTTAGCGTTCATAACTATCTTCTGGCCAAGGGCTCTCCGTACCGGGCCAGCCTCCATACGCACCCTGTGGAGCTGGTCGCCCTCACTCACAGCAGGAGGTGGATGGAAAAAGATGCCGCCACCCGCATGCTCTGGTCCATGATTCCGGAAACCAAAGCTTTCTGTCCCAGGGGGCTGGGCATGGTACCCTACATGCTGCCGTCCAGCATTGAGCTGGCGGATGCCACCATAAAGGCGATAGATGAAGATTACGATGTGGTGATGTGGGAAAAGCACGGTGTTTTTGCCGTGGATGTGGACGTGATGGACGCATTCGACCAGGTTGACGTGCTAAACAAGGCAGCCCAGATCTATATTTCTGCCCGTAGCATGGGTTTTGAACCCGAGGGCATGACAGATGAACAGATGCATGAACTCTCGCTGGTCTTCGGACTGCCGAAATAACGATTATTGACCTATGATGAAAAGACTCCCCGCCCTTTGCGCCGCCATCGCATGCGCCGCCATGACTCTCATCGGTTTTTCCTCTTGCGGTAAGGAGGATCCTGAAAAGCCTGACGCCGTTGTGTCCAATGCCGACTGGCAGGACGTAAGTTCGTCGGCCGGTAGCCTTCAGAAAGATGGTTTGACTCTGGATTATCCTTCCGGTACCTTCGGGGTAAAGGACAAGGTCGCTATTACCAAAATCAAGTCGGGCAGCATACGCAAGACCGATGAAAAGTCTGAGTTCTATCAGGTGACCATGCCGGAAAACGGTTCCGCGAAACCGGTCACCATATCCATACCGTACTCCGGAGACCCTTCGGAAGTGAGGGTTGCCGTGAGGACGCTGTATTATAGCATAAGTGGGGCTAAGTTTTTGAAAACTACACGTATAGTGGAGTCGCAATACAAGAACGGAGCGTTTCAGGTTACTGTGCCTGAGTCATACTCCAACAATGACCAGAACGCCCAGTTTACCATTGGCCTGGTGGCGGCTGACGAGAAGGTAGCAGATGTAAAGACCAAAACTCCCGGCAAGGAATGGACCTATGGCTGGAACCTGTGGTTTTGGGAAAAGTCCACATACAAGCCCTATCGCGAGCAAATCGAAGCTCTTGTCACTGATTGGATACCTACCGCACAGTCTATGCTGTATGCGCGTGGTTTTGAGATTCCCCCCATCTATTACGAAGTCATCACATTGGACGACGAGGTATGGGGAGGATACCATCAGCCGGCTTTCTTCAAGACCAAAGGATACATTCAGCTCAATGCAAAGAAGTTGATGGCTGCCGCCAAGGACAAGGAATCGCTGGATTTCAAAATGGCCAGGACAACCATCATACACGAGACCCTGCATGCGTCCCACACCATAAAATACAACCCGGATTTTGCGCTTCCCGGTAAGTTCTGGACCTTGATAGGCTACGAATATACGATGTTCACGGAGGCTTTGGCAGTCTGGAGCGAACAGTTTATGCGCGACCCGAAGGTCTTGAGCGGTTCTCCGGTGGCCGAGGAAGAGAACTATCTTCCTTTTATCAGGACTTTTTATCCACAGGGCAATTTCCCAGGGAACAGAGTTTACCAGGATTACGGCTATGCAATGGCAGCATTCATCCAGTATCTGGCCAAAAAGACCAGCCAGAATTCCATAGTCCGTTTGGCACAGCTTCAAAAAGAAGGTAAATGGGGTGTCAGCGTGATATATGATAACTTCCTGGACGAGAATAAATTGGATTTCTTCGATACGGAGAGCTACCTGGACTTTGCCCTCATGTACTGCAAAGGGGATCTGGTGGCTGATATCGATTACAAAAGGTTGAATACGGGTGTCGCCTGTAAAAACTCCGCACCTGTTACCTTACCGTACAGAGTCACCGGTCCCAAAGTGTACAGCTGCGGTTTTGTTCCGGAGTACCTCTCATACAAGCAAGAGCTGCTGAAGGACTATGATGACTATAGCCTTAGTTTCGAGCAGCTTACGGATGGACTTGAAACCCATGTCTGGTACATCGTCGGCTCCTCGATGGTCTATGCCGGGAAGGCGGTTTATGACGAGCCGCTTTTGCTGCCCATCGCTACCCTCAACAAAGAACGATCCCAGTCCGTCCTTACCATTACGGTGAAGAGCCTGATGACCAACGACGACACTTATCTGAACTCAAGTGTCCTGGTGTCTTTCGAGCCGCCCGTTCCCAAACCCAAAAACGTACGCGTATCCGGAAAATTATATGTCAGTTGTCCGGATGTGAACAACGGAGCCCCTACTACAAGCCAGGTCGGCGGCGTGCTGAAGGAGACCGGCGGCACTTTCAAATCCGAACTCAGGAACAAAGACAAAGACCTTTACGTCTATGGGCATTACAAAGAAGACGGTAAGGAATACTGGATACAGTTCGACATAAAAGATTACGCTAAGACGAATCTCGGAAAGGCATCCCTGGCGGATATCACTTTCAAGAGCGTCCTTACAGGAAATCTGGCCGCCGGAGTTACCTACAAGAATGAACTCAGCGTGAAGCTTCAGGCTCTTGAGCCGAAGAAAGGTTCGCCCGGTACTTATTACAACAGCGGAAAGGACCTGAGCATGCAGTCTTTCATGATGAAGTCCACTAACTCCTATGATGGTAAAAACAGCGTTTATGATTATCAATTTGTAAAGAAAGACGAAAACACCTTTACAATTGAAATAGAAATGAATAACGATTAATTTGTGATGAATATGAAAAAGTTTTTTATTGCTGTAGCCTTGGCTGCATTGACCCTGATTTCCTGCGATGAAATCGACAATCCTGGAAGCGGAACCGAGTATGCAACTGTAACCATTGGAGGCCAGACATGGAACAAGGCGGAGATAATGACTTACTCCGCTCTGGTCAGTGATGACGAAATCACTTTCAACTTGGTCCTGGACGCCGACACCAAGAGGACCACTACCGGCCACTTGACTTACTACGCCAATCCCAAGAGCATTACATTTGAGATTTCCGGAGCTTATAATTCATCCATGAAGGAAGGCACCATGTCTGTCAAGAAAGTTGACGACACTCATTACAGCCTCAACATCAGCGGTACCGACGTCAAAGGCAATCCTGTGGCAATCAAAGGAAAAGCCACACAGAAGTATTAGAGGTCAAAGCCCTACATCGACAGGACGTTGAGCACTGAAATGAGTTCCTCGTTGATGGGCTTGTTGTTCTTGACGGCACGGGCAATGGGAACGTAAACTATCTCGTCGTTCTTGATGCCTATCATCACATTCCTCTGGCCTTCCAGAAGGGCTTCGATTGCTGCATAGCCCATTCGGGAGGCCAGTATGCGGTCGTAGGCCGTGGGCATTCCGCCGCGCTGCAGGTGGCCCAGGATGGTGACCCGGGCGTCAAACTGGGGATACTCGTTCTTGATGCGCTCGGCATAGTAGAAAGCTCCTCCGACGCCGTTTCTCTGGGCCTCGGACACAAGCACTATGGCGCTGTTCTTGCTCTTGCGCTTGCCCCGCTCGATGAAAGCGGCAAGCTGGTCCACATCCGTACTGCCTTCGGGGATTATGGCTGCTTCGGCTCCAGAAGCTATGGCGCTGTTCTGGGCCAGGAAGCCGGCGTCACGCCCCATAACTTCAATGAAGAAGATGCGGTCATGGCTGTTGGCGGTGTCGCGTATCTTATCCACACATTCGACGATGGTGTTGAGCGCGGAGTCGTAGCCGATGGTGGAGTCTGTGCCGTAGAGGTCGTTGTCGATGGTGCCGGGAAGGCCGATGATGGGGATGTCGTATTCCCGGGCGAAAAGCTGGGCGCCCGTGAGCGAGCCGTTGCCTCCTATCACTACAAGGGCGTCAATGCCCTCCGCCACCATATTCTCATAAGCTTTCCTGCGGCCTTCCGGGTTCAGGAATTCTCCGCAACGGGCTGTCTTCAGTATAGTGCCCCCACGCTGAATGGTGTTGGAAACCGAGGACGAAGTGAACTTTACGAATTCTTTTTCGATGAGGCCCTGATAACCTCTCATGATGCCAATCACGTTTATGTCGTGGAAGCGGGCTGTACGGGTGACAGCACGAATTGCAGCGTTCATTCCCGGAGCGTCTCCGCCGGAAGTCAGGATGCCGATGGTTTTGATGGTTCTTTCCATTTGTTTTAAAGCTTGCAGGCAAATGTACAAAACAGTTTAGAAATATCCTTATGTTTGCAAGTATATGTCTCTCCAGCGCCTTAGGGCGGCTTCCGCTTTGCCGGTATCAGGTCGTCCGTGGGTCATGCTCCGGCTTGCTCCCGTCCGTTGATTGAGTTGAGCGGAAGGAAACCGGGGGCATCCGTAGCCTCTTCGAGGATGGACACCTTGGTCTTTGGGCCGCCTATAAAGCTGCGCAGCACGTCGGTTACCTGACGGGAGACGATAGGGGCAAGCCACTCGAATTCGGCTATTTTCCGCCGGTCGATTTCCCGTTCCACTTCGGCGCGTATCTTCTCTTTCATTCCTGCGGTGAATTCTTCGGCGGCCTTGTCGTCAACCGGCGGAAGTTGTATGCCGAGGAAACTGCGGTCCCTTAGCGTAACGGCCAGCTCCCATTCCAGCTGCTTTTTCGCAAACGACAGCATTCCGGGCCGGAAGTCCGCCAGCCACAAGGTGTCGGAAGACGCATCGTAGCGGTATTTTACATCCTCCATACGTATGCCGTACTCGGCTATTATATCTGCCCGCAACGCTCCTTTGAAAGTGAGGCCGCGGGCTGTGTCGGTGCGCTCATAAGTCCTTGTGAACGAGGTGTCTATGTTGAGTACGGAAAGATGCAGCACGGGCGTGAGTGAGCTTACGTTGAGGGGACTGTGGGACAGTTCGTCGAGCTGTCTGGAAAGCTCTGCCAGCTGCGCCCTGAGCTGCTCGTTCTGCTTCTCGCTGCGGGCCAATTCATCCTGCCCGTTCTTGATGAAGGCCTTCCACACCAGGAAAGCCAGGGCTATGGCGCCAAGCAGGATGAGTCCGTACTTGAAAGCCGCCTCTACAAACAGGAGACGAATGCCTACTATTGCCAGCACCGCTGCGACTGCCGCCGCTATTATCAGACGTGTCTTAACTTTCATCTCTTTTTTGTTAATGCTCATCTGCCTGCAATGCAAGCAGAGTCGCAAGTTCAGCAAAATCATCTATAACGTAAGCGGCTCCGGCGGCCAGCAAGGCCTCCCGTTCCGAATTGCCATAGGATACTCCGCAGGTGAGGGCTCCGGCAGACTTTCCCATCTGGATATCCACCGGCATATCGCCTACCACCAGCGTCTCCTGGGCATTGAAGGACAACTCTTTAAGCGTTTTCAAGACGGGATCCGGGTGTGGCTTGGCCAGCTTTACGTCGTCTGCGCCGAGTATGTATGAAATGAAGGGGGCGATACCCATTTCCTGCAGGAAAGCCACCAGAGACTCCCTGCCGCGGGAGGAAGCGACGGAGAAGACGCACCCCTTGCCGGCCAATGACTCAATGGTGTCCCTTACGTGCGGGAACAGTTCCGGGATAATACGGCCTTTCAGGGACTCGAAGACCTCCCGGTAGGTTTTAATCCACGCCGGCAACTCCGCTTCAGGCAAGTCAGGAAACATCTCCAGAAGGCATTCTTTCAGGGGAAGCCCGACGGTGGCAACGATTGTAGCCTCGTCAAGAATCGGGTAGCCCATCTTCCGCTGCACCTCCTGGTTGGTGCGGACTATGATTTCGCGGGTGTCGGCAAGGGTGCCGTCGAAGTCGAGTATTATCAGCCGTATCATTTTCTTATTTTTAGCGGCCTGTTGCTGCAAAAGACGCTACAACCTGGCCTTGATTGTCTTCAGTATCTCCTTGTCTCCCAGGGTGTAGGGATGCTTGGGACCGAGGGTCTTCTCTTCTATGCGTACTGCTGTTTTATAGAAATCCCAGGCTTTGCGGAAGTCTCCTTGTTCCAAGTAAACGTTTCCTATGTTGCCGTAGCTCTCGGCCACGTCCGGATGCATTTCGCCGAAGATGGACTTCCTTATGGCAAGGGCGGAGTCATGGTACTCCAGGGCCTTGGCGTAATCGCCCTTGTCGCAATAAATGTTGCCGAGGTTGCTGTAGCTTACGGCCGCAGCAGGACTGTCGCTTCCGAGGACCACTTCCTGTATGGACAGGGCAGTTTCTGCATTCTCCTGCGCCTTGTCCAGCTCGCCCCGTTCGCGGTAAACGGAGCCCAGGTTGCCGTAGATTTCGGCGACGTCGGGGTGGTGGTCTCCATAGACGGTACGGAAGATGTCGAGCGCCTTGCGGCAGTAGTCCAGAGCTTTGTCGAGCTCGCCCCGTTCGAAATAAACGCTGCCTATGCTGCTGTATGAAAATGCCAGGTCGGGATGACTTGCGCCCAATGCAGACTCCCGGATTGCGGCCGATCGCCCGTAGTAGTCCAGGGCCGTATCCAAATCTCCCTGAGCGGCATAAACGTGCCCGACGTTGAGATAACTCTCGGCTACGTCCGGGTGTTTGTCGCCAAGCAGTGAACACCTTATTTTAAGTGCCGTTCCGAAGCAGTCCAGGGCAGATTCGTAATCTGCCTTTTCGTAGTAAAGGATTCCGAGGTCGTTGAATGACCGGGCCGTTTCCGGGTCGTTCATCCCAAGCGTTTCCTTCCGGGCCTCCAGGGCTTCCTTCTGATATCTGGAGGCCTTGTCATAGTCCGATTTCATCCAATACGTTATGCCGATATTGTACTGCGCCCCTGCACCTGAAGTTCTCCGGAAGTACTCCAATGCCTTGTCGTAGTCGGCCATGTAGTCCCGCAGGAATCGCCCGGCATCGTTCTGCCATTCCTCGTTGGAAAGGTCCAGGCTTGCCCTAAGCTCCAGATACTCAGCGGCTTCTGCATTGCGATGCAGGGTCGCGCAGTACTCATAGTAGCTGAAGCAACGCCGGGCAAGTTCTCCGTTGTCGGCGTCGAAGACGCTGCGGGCCTGGCTCAACTGCTCCTCCTGCTCTTTGAGGATACGTCCCTTCTGCAGTTGCTCTTCCACCTGCGCCGCCACGTCCCCCTTCGTCTTCAGCAGGGAGTCGGCCTTCACCAGTTCTCCGTTCTCTATGCAGTACGACAGCTCCCGGTAGAAACCGTCGAGCATATCGTAGTCCAGTTCGGAGTAGCGCCGGGCCATATCCTTGATGAGTTTTTCGTTGCTCTCCTGCTCCTGGTAGAGCTGCTGAAGAGCCTGCCGGTATTCTGCTTCGGAAATGCGCTGCTCAGTCTTGAGCGCCTCTATCTCATCTTCCTTGTCCTGCAGTTGTTTCTGAAGGGTGCGGCGAATCTTCCGTTCGGCAGAAAGCTTGTCCTGCAGCTGCCTGTCGGGGGTTTCCATTATGAAGTAAACGGGGTTGCCGGAATAGACATAGCTTCTGCGGCAGGCCTCTATGTCCACCAGGGTGTATCCCTTCTTCCGGACGGAATCTATCTGGAACTGACGGTCGCTGACGGGAAAGGAAAACATGCCTTCGTCGTTGTCCACAAGCACTGCGGCGCGCCCGCGCACGGACACCAGCGCTCCGTTCAGTCCGTGGCCCGGCACCAGCTTGCCGTTGGTCATGCGGCCTTTAGTTTTCACATATCCTTTTTGGGTCTGTGCGGCGCACAGGAAGGCCGTCAGCAGGCAGATGCTCAGGAGTAACCACTTTTTCATCATAGATTATTGTATGAGGACCACGTCGCTGTCTCCGCAGGGCATGGTAATGACGCTGTTGGACAGAGGGATGGGGGAGTCAATAGTGTAAGACCTGCTCTGGTACCCTAGGGGGACGTCCAGCGACACGTAGCCGTCCTCATCGGAGACCGTTTCAAGGCCGTTTATGGACAGCACGATTCCCGGCACGCCCTCCTCCGCCGCCAGGTCGTAGAGCCGGAAACGGACATTCCCGTACACCCCGGGATCGCGCCTGACATTCAGCGAAAGCTCCCGGGCCAGGGTTATCGTGGTATCCGCCGGGCAATAATCGGGGCAGACAAAGGAGATATGCACCGGATTGCCAAGGAATCTGTGCGGTACGTTCTTGAATACGGCCTGCGATTGCAGCGTACGTATGGTATCAGACTTGGCTTCGTTGTCGAGCGTCAGGGTAACGACTGCATTCTGCAGCGGGGGGAGGTTGCCGTTGGGCGCCGAGGTTTCGGCCAGCGATACCGCTATGTCCACGGATTGGCTGGTGGCCCGTATGCAGAAGAAGGCCGCAGCTACAGCAATGGCCAGCAGGGAATAGAGCAGGGTCCTAACCGTCAGCTGGCGCTTGTGACGCTGCCAGATGGAGTCGAATTCCACGCCGAGCAGCTTGGAGATGAGCTGCATATAAGCCCTTTCGCGGTTGAGGAGCGGCCAGCGGTATATCTTTTCGTGAATGTTGACGCCGAGAGTTTCCGGGAAGCCGAGCTTGTTGACTACAGGGTTGAAACATTCGGTAGCGGGATCTCCGCTGTTGGGCTTACCGTCAACTATGAAGAAATGTATGTGCTCGGCACGGCCCAGCTTGTGAAAAAAGGCAATCTCCCTGCCTACCCATTCCGATTTTGCCGAGTTGGGAGAGCAAATAACGATGAGGTTCTGCGATGCCGCAAGCCGGGCCTGCAACTCTTTGCTGAGGCCGCCCGGCTGTATGTCCGTGGCTGCAAAGAACACCGGCCGGAGGGGGGTGCGCTTACTCCCCTTATCGCCGCGACGGGCGGTCGGAAGGCGGTAATGCTCAAGCTTGTACTGCAGTCTTTTCCCCCACTCGGTGTCGCGCGAGTTGTAGGAAATAAAAGCAACGTATTTGAAAGAGTCTGCCATACTTTTTCCTGCGTTGTGCAAATATAAGAAAAAGTGTCATTACTGTATTGTAGATATTTTTATATCTTTGCAGACAAACGTAGCAGCATGAAAACACTATACATCAAACCCATCACCGAGGAGCTCCGAGAGCTGCTGGCCGAAGATATACTCAATACATCCGAAGATGCAGTCATCGAAGGATACGAAGAAGGAAAAGAATTCACCTGGTAAATGAAGGCAGCGTTATGAAAGCAACCAAGTTATTCTTCGCCGCAGTTATTGCCGGCACCGTTCTCTTCTCCTGCAAGAACGAAAAAGATCCCTCAATGGCTCCCGCTTGTTACAGCGAGTTTAAACTTAGCATAGAAGCCGAAAAGGGCAGCGATACCAAAGCCGCCATCCTTTCGGCCGACGGCAGGTCCCTTGTTTCCACCTGGGAGCAGGGCGATCTTGTTGCTGTGTGCCGTATCAATCCTGACAACGGCGGGCTCAGCAAGATAATCGGAGTCCTTGCTCCGGCATCCTATGGTTCTTCCTCCACAGTGCTTGAGGGTTCGGTCCAGCTTGACGGACTTTCCACCGGCGACCGGCTCTACCTGCAGTATCCTTACAAGTACACCGTGGACGAGGCGACCGGCGACCTATGGCTGGAAAGCAATTACCTCGGTCAGGACGGCGACCTGAACACAGTCTCAAGTTCTTACGCCTATGCCAGTTGCGCTATTGAGATTACCGGCCTGGACGGAGATGACCTATCAGCTACCAAGGCCCGGTTTCTCAACCGCCAGGCAATAGTAAAATTCTCCCTGACCAACGGAGGATTGCCGCTGGAGGCATATAAGTTGAGATTATTCTCTCCCGATCTTTCTTACGGCTTCTGGGGAGACATCTATTATTCACACAATGGCGGGCTTGATGTCGTGTCGTCCATGGCGCCCCGGAGCGATTTTACCGTTGCCCTGCGTAACTGCTACCCCGCAACCGCACAGCCCTACACTTTGTACGCAGTGAATTCCAGCAACGTATATACCGCTGTTACACAGCCTCTTCAGTTTGCCGACGGTAGCTACAACCGAGGTACCGGCAATCTTTATACGCTCAGTTACTCAGGCTTCGATACCGACAGTGACTGGACCATCATAGGAGCTATTGAGGGGTATTCCATGGTCTGGGACGGCGACCTCAATATGTGGACCAACGGAAATGGCTTCCATGTTGCAGCCAGCGTAAATTTCAGTGCCGGCGACCAGTTCAAGCTACGTAAAGGACATGCTTGGGATTTCAATTATGGCGGCTCTTCTATCAGCGAGACATCGGTCGCTGCAAACGGCGCTTCAGTTATTCCCTTATCCTCTACAGATGCAGTTGGAGTAGATCGTGACGGCTACAATTTCATGATGGCAGCCGATGGTATATATGACATCTATTTCGACGAGAACACTCTTTCCGTAATAGTGGTTCCCGCATCAGGTGCCGGCAAAGTGTCCACGACCGATGTAACTCCATCAGTTCCTTCATTTACCGGCTGGAGCCTGATCGGTTCCATAAACAATACCGCCTGGGATACCGATTTCGACCTCATGAACACCGAAGGGGACAGTTGGCTGATACAGGGCGTTACCATCACCGATACAGACCAGTTCAAGCTGCGTAAAGACCATTCTTGGGACTATAGTCTCGGCGGCGCTTCGTCCAACCTTACGATTGCCGATGGTTATGAAGTTTTCCAGCCTGTTGTAGGCACAGAGTTTCAATCCGCATCCAACCTCGCAATCAATATCTACATAGGCGTTACAGGAGTGTACGATATCAGGCTTGATGCCGCAAAGGAAACCATTCTCATCACTGAATCCGTCGACACCTATACCGTTGTGGGAGAGAGTGAAACCGATCTCTCCTCGATCGACAAGCTGTTTACGACACAGTGGGATACAAAGGCCTTCGGCAACGACATGCGCGACGACGACGGGGACGGTGTATATGAGTGGGAGACGAAGGTCTCAGAGTTGTCGTCTCCCATTCCAGTCCAATTCAAAATCGTGAGGAATCACGATTGGAGCTCAGGCTACTGGCCGGCGGACAGCAGCAATTGCACGTTTACCATCCAGAGTACTGGAACATTCCACATCACTTTCTCAACGGTCAGTGATGAGATAAAATTCTGGATGGATTACGATTGACCGTCCTCCCGTCAGGCCCATTTGTCCTGGGCGACCGGGGTGCGGATGTCGCCGAGGAACTGAATTTCAACCAGGAACCACTGGCCGGTGCTGGGCTTCTTGCGCAGGCGCACCGGACGGGGGTTGTCCGCTCCGCCGGAGCTCAGGTAAAGCGTAGCCCAATTCTCATTGTCGAATGAATAAGGATTGGAAGATACCTGTATGCGCAGGGGGGTCGAAGGGGTGTAGTTGTTGGCCGGCGTGGCGCCGTCGAAGAAAGACCTCACCTTGTAGTACTTGCCGTCCATGAAGCGGTCGGCGATGTGCTGGCGTTCGGCGACGGAAAGGCTGTCGGGGCCTTTGAGCCAGTCGAGCATGGCAAGGGATGCTTCACGGTCCTGCTCGTAGCCGGCGAGGGCCAGCACGGTGAGCGCGGCAGTGGCGTAAACGTCGGTCAGTGCAGCCTCCGGGAGGGCCTGGAGCTCAGCAAGGGACCGTGGAACGGCCTGGAAGGTGAAAGACTTGGTCTTGTTTCCGGCTCCGGGAACTGCTGCCTTGATCTTGTCCAGCTTGATGCCGAGAGCGCCGGCTATCCCGGAAAGTTTGTTTAGAAAGTTCTTGTCCATAATAGACAAAAATAGCATAAAAAAGGATATCTTTGCATCAGTATGCGTAAAAACCTGCATTGCATTGTCGCGACTGCGCTTCTCCTGCTCATCGGCCCCACCTCGTCCGCACAGTTCTTCCGGGACCTGGACGACTGGCTCAAAAAGAGGCAGGCAAGGCAGGTGTACGACACCACTTACATCTACCGCCCTCAGGAGCGCTGGCTGGTGCGGACCCAGAGCTTGACCTCCGGTGAACACTCTGACCTGCACGCGGAACGCAACAACTCCACGAATGTCACCATTAAAGCCGGCAGCGGCCTGATGTTTAAGCAGACTATAGGCGGAGGCTATCGCGGCCTTGTGTTCGACGTCGGCTATGTCCCGGGCAAGCTGAAGAAGAACGCCGACCTGGAAGTCAAGGCCTACGGCAATATGCTTGGTTTTTCGCTCGGCGGCTCATTTTCCTACGGGTACAAGGGACATTCCGTTATCGACGGCACAACCACAGTCCTCAGTCCCGGTGACATAATAGGTGCAAGCATCTATACAAGCGCATATTTCGCCATCAACGGCCGGCGTTTCTCCATGCCTGCCGCCACCAGCCAGAACTACCGCCAGCTGCGTAGTGCAGGAAGTCCGTTGGTGACCGTCAAAGCCCAGGTATATGGGCTGCTGAAGAACCCGGACACCACTCCCGATGCTGATATTAACGGCGCCGTCACGTCCTTTGCCGGCATAGGCGCCGGATACGGCTACAACTGGGTTCCCGGCGAAAACTGGCTCATCCACTTAAGCCTCACGGAGACTATAGGCTTCCTGAACGACTCGCGACTGCTCCTGAAGACCAACAGTGAGCGTTTTGTCTGGCAATCGCCGATTTATGTCACCAGGAGTAATTTTGCGGTGCTATACTACTACCGAAAATGGTACTTCGGCCTCCATGCAAATGCCGAAGACTTGCTGTTCTGGAGCCCCCGCAACATGCACTTTTCCCTCGACAAGCTGGCCTGGAAGGCCAATGTTACGGTAGGAGTGAGGTTCTAAGGGCGGCCTTCACCCTGGAACTCTGATTTATACCTGAGATTCCATTTCCGGATGAATTCGGCTAGTTCCTTGTTGTTGAGGATACTTTCGTAGCAGCGGAGGGGAAACTCGTCAGAGAATTTCTCCAGGTCGCAGTCCACCAGGAAGTCCATCGGAAGGTCTTCGTTGAATTCGCCTCCCATACAGTTTCCGGCTGAAATCCCCGGAGTAAAGACTTCCTTCCGTATATATGGCTGGCCGGAATCCTTGAAACACAGGTAGTAAATCCGGCCCTCATAACCCCCGTCATATTCGGAACGGGTACGCGCAACCAACACCTTGTCGTGAACGAATTTAAGGCCGTTCTTCCTGGCATATTCCTCTTCCGGCGAATCAAATACGCCGCGGATAACTGTATTGCTCATAAGAAAGGATTTTAGCAAAATTACAAAATAAATGCATATTTTTGTCCCTATGAAAAGATTATTTATATCTCTCGCAGCAGTCTTGATGTGCCTTCTCTGTCTGGCACAGCCCAGAAAAGCTACAATCCAATATGGCCCCTGGGTACAGAATGTATCCGAAACCGGTTTCACCGTAATCTTCAAAACACCTGAGCCGGCACTCGCCTACGTGGAAGTGGCCCCGGAAGACGGCTCATCTATGTACAACTCCGATTTACCGCGTTTCTACGAGACTGTTGCAGGACGGCGCGTCCACGGTACCATACACCGCATCAGGGTCAGCGGACTTCAGCCCGGGACGCCCTACCGCTACCGCATTGTGGGTAAGGTGGCGCTTGATGACAGCTACGCCTACGGCATCGTCTGGGGACCGGAGCTCAAGATGACCGACGAGATTAAAGGCATCAAGACTCTGGACCTCAGTGCGAAAGATTGCAAGTTCAGCGTAATCAATGACATCCACTGCAAAGAGAATCGCTATTCCGCCCTGACCAAAGACCTCAAGCCGGAAGACATGGATTTCTTCGTAATGAACGGTGATATGGCGTCTTATGTGAACAGTCTGGATACCATGATCAAATACACCTTCGGCCCGGCTAAGGAACTGCTGCAGTCTGTCCCGTCCATATATGTGCGCGGCAACCATGAGAGCCGCGGAAGGGAATTCCACCTGGTGCCCGGCATCTTCGACTCTCCGACCGGCGAGTTCTATTTCGTATTCCGCCAGGGTCCCTGCGCCTTCCTGGTGCTCGACGGTGGTGAAGACAAGACCGACTCCAGCGGCGAATACTTCGGCACCGCCGACTTCGACAACTATCGTCGTACAGAACTTGAGTGGCTCGAAAAAGCCGTCGAAGATCCGTTATTCAAATCTGCTGTGTGGCGTATTGCGCTTATCCATATCCCTACCATTTCGCACTTCAAACCATGGTATACCCAGCAATGGCTTTGCGACAATATGCTTCCGGTGCTCAATAACGCCGGAGTGGACCTTATGCTCAGCGGCCACCACCATAAATATATCTATACCGCCCCGGGAGCGGACGGCAACCGCAACACCTTCCCCATCATAGTCAACAGCAATACCGACCGCCTTGACTGTGAGGTGTCCGAGACGCAGATTTCAGTTCGCATCTACAACGTGGACGGCAAAGAAATCCACTCGCTAAGTTTCAAGAAATAAGTAATTTAGCATCGGGAATATGCGCTGCTGCTTTCCGGATTCCGGCCGGTAAACAAACTCCTGTGTCTATGAAAGAAAGGCTTTCTTCGTTGGATATACTTCGCGGGGCGGATATGTTCCTGCTCTTGTTCCTGGGACCAGTGGTGCAGGCTTTCTGCAAAGCGTATCCGGACGGAACAGCTTGGCTTTCCACTCAGTTCCGGCATGTCGCGTGGGAGGGATTCGTGCTGTGGGACATCATAATGCCCTTATTCCTGTTTATGTCGGGAATCACTATCCCGTTCTCGATGGCCAAGTACAGTAACGGCCAGAGTCCGGACGGAAAATTCTGGTTTAAACTTTCCAAAAGGTTTTTCCTGCTGTTCTTCCTTGGCTGGATTGTGCAGGGCAACCTGCTCGATTTCGACTGGAAACTGTTCCACCCCTATGCCAACACGCTCCAGGCAATAGCCGTTGGTTATGTGGTCGCGGCCCTGATCTTCGTGTATCTGAAGCCCCGGTGGCAGATTGTTGTGACAGTCGTCCTTTTTGCTGCATACTGGCTGGCTTTTGCCTGTACGGGAATGAACCTCGACGGGCAGGATAACATAGCAATGGTCATAGACAAGGCTGTGCTGGGACCGCACCGCGACGGTATCAAATGGGCGGAGGACGGAACGTGGCGATTCCGGACTGGTTACCAGTATACATGGATACTGTCCAGCCTGAACTTTGCCGTGACCGTGGTCCTCGGGTGTTTTGCCGGGCAGATGCTGAAGAGCGCACGGCATACCCCTGCGAAGCGTGCGCTGATGGTGGCATGCACCGGTGCAGGCCTCGTGGCTGCCGGCTTTGCAGTGTCGCCGTTCTTCCCGATAATCAAGAAGATATGGTCATCGAGCATGACGCTTTTCTCCGGGGGAATATGCTTCCTGCTCATCGCTCTTACCTATTATCTTGTTGATGTACGGGGGTGGCACAAAGGAGTGGATTGGCTGAAAATATACGGTTTGAACGCCATTACTGCCTATTGCGTGGGGGAAGTGGTCGTATTCACTTCGGTTTCGGAATCTCTGCTCCACGGCTTCGCGAACTTCGGTTGGTATCCTGTCCTGATTGCTTTTGCCAATGCCTCCATACTCTTCGGAATACTTTTCCTGATGTACAGGAACAAAGTATTCATCAAAATATGAAACGCTTGTTTTTGCTTGACAGCCCTCTGGCATAGTCAGTCAGCCTTTCAACTCCAGCCCTGCGCCGACAGAGGCGTTAGCCGCGGCAGCGGCGCAAGGGGAACCTTCCCCTTGTCCCATGGGGGTGCAGGGGGATAATAGCCGGGGCCGCTTGCGCCCCATCGCGTCCTCTATGGCAGAAGGCCTTTGACGAGAGCGGGTCTTATTGATTCTGCTCAATTTCGATCAATGCAACAGCGTTGGATTCCAGTGTGATGACGTTGGAAGCGTCCGGCCTCCGGTCCATGCCCAGGCTGTCCGTGAGCCGTATGACGGAGACTTCATATCCATTGGGAAGTTGTATCGTTATATCACAGGATGTGCTGATACTGTCGTCTTCGTGGTATCGGGAAATCAGAAGGCGGAGTTTACCGTCTTTCGATTTCCCGGCACAGGTATAGATATCTCCGGTTTCGCAGTAGGATGCTATCCGGGTGCCGAAGTCGGAAAGTTCGGCCCAGTAATACAGGGACCAGTAGGGAGGGCGGATATCATATACGTAAGGCGCCCACGGGCCGCACCAGGAAGTGTTGGGGCGCAGGTCGTAGTACATGAGCATGTCCAGCGGCGCGCTTTGGCACTCGCACATTACGGCAGCGACGAATGCCGCCGCCTTCACGGTCGAACGGGCTCTCCGGCTGTAGAAGTGAGGCGCCTCTTCCCAGCTGCGGTTATAATTCCATTCGTTGAGGATAGACTCCGTGGAAGTAAAGCCTTTGGTGTCCAGCATTTCACGGACGATGCGCACGTCCTCCGTAATGCGCGCCGGTTTGCGGTGGTACATGTGGTGGGAGAAGAAGTCCAGGGGAGCATTTTTCTCCTTTATATAGTCCAGGAAAGGAGGACCGTATTTGCGTGGATTGGCAAATGCCGGCCCGCCGATTTTCAAATGGGGGAAACACTTTTTGAGGTGTTTTGCAGCAGTGACGTACAAATCGTAGAACTGCTGCTGGGTACCTCCCCACGTGCGCGGATCCGTTTTCCAGCGGTCATCGGGATCGTCCAGATCCGGTTCGTTCCAGATTTCCCAATATTCGATGCCCATGTGGTATCCGTTCGCCCAGCCTTCGTTGTAGTGGCGGATGATATGCTCGCAGATGCGGGCCCACTTCTTATAACTCTTGGGAGGATAGATGCCGTACTTTTTTGTCTGATGCTCAATGCTCTGCCCAAGTCGGAAGAATGGTTTTGTGCCAGCTTTCAACATATCCCGGAGCACCACGTCGCTGTTGGTGAAATCGTAAGACCGGGGATTATTGACATTCGCATCGAAATCCGGGAAAATCTGGTCGATGTCAATGCAGTGGCCGCCGTATTCGGTTCCCAGGGCCGTGTCATGGGTCCTGGCGTATGGAATGCGGAGGGCTGTGTAAGATTCCATCGTGCCGTCAACGGGGCCGTTGTTTCCGGCATTCATGGGTTTTATCGGCCCGAGGACTGTGGCAGGACTAAGTTCCACCACCGTCTGGGCGGCAATAAAGAGAGAGATGAGGATGGAATGTATCATTTCTTCTACTGGACTTCTGTTTTTCCCGGCCGGATGTAAATGTAGTTATAATTTATGGTTTAACAAAAACAGCCGGTCGCACAAGCGACCAGCTGCAATCCTTCTGGCGGAGAGGACGAGATTCGGGGGATGATACTAATCCTTTATTCGATGTGCTAGAATGTTGTAATAATTAAACACTTACGTGTAACGGATAAATACTCTTGTTGTATCCCGTAAGAAGATATATTAGGCAAAACAGTCAGTGAAACTGTAAGTAAAACCTAAACCCCATCACTGTGCCTAAAGGGCATAAAGCATTGTACTTTGCAACCATCTTCCGGGCGCTGACCTGGGAGGGACTGATGCGGCTTCCCATTTAATTTTCTGATTTGCAAAGCGGTATA
>CAMKQN010000037.1:0-18297 GCA_946414935.1 uncultured Bacteroidales bacterium | reverse complement strand
AGTCTGGGCCATATTGGAGCCGATCATTCCGCCGGCGCCCACGATGGTCAATTTTTCGTTAGTCAAATATTTCATTTTCAATATGAATTAAAAAGTCTTGTTAAGAGTCGAGGCATAAGCCTCGCTGAAAATCGGGCCAAAATTACAAAATTTCTTGCATAATAAAAATTATCACTATCTTTGTCGCGTTATAACTATTTATGGCACTATATCTACAAAAAGACCTTGATGACGACTATCACTCGCGGATAGGAGTCTGGCAAATTACCGAGACGGAAGCCGAGCTTCGCGCTCTCTCGTCCATTCCTTCGGACGAACTGGAGGAAATCTCATACATAAAGAGTGAATCCCTGCGCAAGCAGAAGCTTGCAGTGCGGGCGCTCCTTGACGCTATGTTCGAAGAGAAGGTGTACCTGAGCCATCACGACAACGGAAAGCCTTACATCGAGAACAATGCAATCAATATCAGTATCACCCATACCGATAAATACGTCGCTCTTATCCTGAACGACGTGGAGGAGGTAGGAATAGACTGTGAGTCGCTGGACCGCGATTTCAGCGCAGTCGAGAAGAAGGCTCTTTCCGAAGATGAGCTCGAGGAGCTGGACGACGATGCCGACGACCGCCGTACCCAGCTCGCCATTTACTGGTGCGCAAAGGAAGCCGTTTACAAGAAGATGTCCCAGTACAACGTGGACTTTGCGGAGCAGATTGAAATCGAAGCCGTACGCCCCCGCAAGGAAGGCGAACTGGACGCTACCTTCATCAATAAAGACGGCTACGAAGAAGAATTGAAACTCGAGTACATCACTTTCGACCGTCACGTACTTGTCTGGGTAATAGGCGAAGAGTAGCTTGTCGCCCGGCGTGATGATAATATCCGCAACAGGTATCCGTAAGAGTTTCGGCACCCTCGAAGTGCTGAAAGGGGTTGATTTGCAGGTGCAGAAGGGGGAAATCCTTTCGGTCGTGGGGGCTTCCGGGGCCGGAAAGACCACACTGCTGCAGATTCTGGGCACCCTTTCCTCTCCGGACAGCGGTACCCTGGTCATAGAAGACACCACCGTGTTCGACAGCGGACGCCGCAGCCTCAAAGGCGACGCTCTGGCTGCTTTCCGTGGGCGCCGCATAGGCTTCGTTTTCCAGGAGCACCACCTGTTGCCGGAATTCACCGCCATGGAGAACGTCATGATGCCCGCCCTTATCGCCGGCAGGACAATGCAGTCTGCCAGGGCCGATGCCCAACGTCTGCTGGAACTCGTCGGCCTGTCCGGGCGCAGCGGACACAAACCGTCCGAACTTTCCGGCGGCGAGCAGCAGAGAGTGGCGATTGCACGTGCCCTGGTTAATTCTCCCGCCGTGCTTTTTGCCGACGAGCCCACCGGAAACCTGGATTCCGCAACCAAGGCAGAGATTCACAAACTTTTGTTCCACCTTCGTGACGCCCTCGGCCAGACCTTGCTCATAGTTACCCACGACCCGGAACTGGCAGCTTTGTGCGACCGGTGCCTGGTAATGAAAGACGGGCAATTCGTAGCGGCTTGAGTTCCACAAAAGACATACTTCTCGGACGCCTGAGGAGCGGGGAGCAGCTGAGCGGGAAAGACCAGTTCAGGCTCACCTTGATGCTCGCCGTTCCTGCCATCCTGGCCCAGCTGTCTAGCGTGTTGATGCAGTACATCGATTCCGCCATGGTAGGCCGGCTAGGAGCCAATCCGGCGGCCTCCATAGGCCTTGTGTCCACCTGTACCTGGCTATTCAACGGTTTTTCCATGGCCGTTATGACAGGCTTTACGGTGCAGGTGGCTCACGCTTGCGGTGCAAAAGACTTCGGAAGGGCGAAAAACCTGTTCCGTCAAGGCATCTTCAGCGTGTTCTTGTTCAGCATGCTGCTGGGTGCAGCCGGCCTTTCCATCAGCGGCCCGCTTCCCGGCTGGCTAGGCGGCGGTCCGGAAATAAACGGGGATGCAAGCGCATACTTCCGTATCTTTTCCGGCTTCCTGCCGGTAGGAATGTTGGGATGGGCAGCCTGCGCTATGCTCCAGGCCAGCGGCAACATGAAAGTGCCCAGCATAATATACGTGGGCATGTGCCTGCTCGACGTGGTGTTCAATTACATATTCATCTACTTGCTCGACATGGGTGTCACCGGCGCCGCCCTTGGGACCGGAGTGGCCGAATCTATTACTTCTTTGTTTTCCTTCTGGTATGTGGCGACCCGGTCGAAAGAACTCAAGCTGAAAGGCACCAGAGGCAGCTGGATTCCTTCTGAGCAAACCAGGAAGGCAGCTCTCGGCATCACGGGGCCCCTATGGCTCCAGAACGTAGTGATGCGCGGGGCTTATGTGGCAAGTACCCTGATAGTTGCGCCCCTGGGCCCCATTAGCATTGCAGCCAACACCTTTGCCATCACGGCGGAGAGTTTCTGCTATATGCCCGGCTTCGGACTCGAGGAGGCTTCTACCACGCTGGTGGGACAGAGCCTGGGAGCGGGCCGCAGGGACCTGGCCAAGCGTTTCGGCTGGATAACCATAGGCATGGCTATGGGGATAATGTCCCTGCTTGCGGTAGCCATGTATGCATTTGCCCCCCAGATGCTCGGTATAATGAGTACGGATCCGGAAGTCGTGCGCCTGGGCAGCCGGGTGCTGAGAATTGAAGCCTTCGCGGAAGCTCTCTACGCCGCCGCTATCGTGAGCGTGGGAGTGTGCGCAGGAGCCGGCCAGACTCTTATTCCTACCATTGTGAATTTGGGTACCATGTGGATCGTTCGCATTGGTCTGGCACTACTTTTGACGCCTGTCTATGGCCTGGTAGGATATTGGATTGCCATGTGCTTGGAACTCAGTTTCAGGGGCATCATTTTCCTGCTTTACGTGCGTAGCGGTCATTGGCTCAAGAAGTGGGCCACTGCCCCGCAACTTTAGGTAACGATTGCTAATAGACGAAAAATTAGTACCTTTGCAGGCATGGGGCGTTTTGTGCAAGGCAAAGCGGCGAGGAAGAAACATGATGAGCCGGAAAAGTCCGTATGGAAGTCGGTTCTCGGTTTTTTCATCACATTGATCAGCGCGGCTGCTGTGGTAGCTGCGTTCAGTTGGCTTTGGTTTGTGAAACTGCATAACGATCTGCCCAAAACCGCTCTCCTGAAAATTCGCAACGACGCCTGGGTGGCCAGGATGGAGGTAATAAGGCATAAACTCGACCTTTATGAAGAGAATCTCGCCGGCATAGAGGCGCGCAACAACGAGGTCTATCGTTCCATCTTCGCGCTCGATCCGGTGACGGATACGCTGGTGCGGGACAGCAGCCGGAACGAGATGGAAGCGCTGATAGCCCGCCTGGATGCAGTCCAGAACCGTATCGACAGGCAAATGGCAGCGATGGGGGAGGTGGCTCTGGTGGCGAAGAAAGCAGGGGATATGGTTTCCTGTATCCCGGCTGTGCCGCCGGTGCTCCCGAAGAAAGGAACTTACCATCTCTCCAGTCCCTTCGGTACGAGGACGGACCCGATATTCGGTACTCTCGCCCGCCATACCGGCCAGGATATCGCTACAAAGATAGGCAATCCAGTGTATGCGACCGGCGACGGAGTAGTAGAGAAAGTGGATTTTAAATATACCGGTTACGGTAACGAAGTGGTAATTGACCACGGATTCGGATACAAGACGCGTTACGCTCACCTGAACACCATCGATGTGGGAGTGGGGCAGGCGCTCCACCGTGGTGACAAGATAGGAGAAGTAGGCAAGTCGGGCAAATCCACCGGGCCTCACCTGCATTATGAGGTGCTGTACAAGAACGACCCTGTCAACCCTATGAGTTTCATGGACATGACAATGCCGGTGGAGGAGTACAGGGCTATGATTGTAAATCGGAAGATGGAGAAGGAAGGCGGCACGCGCCCGAGCGTTTCGGACTTCGGCAGGAGACAAAAGAAACAAGGTACAAATGGACGGAAGTAAAAAGGATAAAGGCAACCGGAATCTCGATATCCGCAAAGCCGGCGGGCGCATCTCCCGCTGGGTGTGGGTGGCTTTGAGGTTTGTGCTCACCGTGCTTTCGCTCGGAATAGTTGCCTACGTGATTTTCGCCCTGGGATACAGCACCCGCACGGAAAAAGCCTTGATACGGCAGAACGAGGAGTACGCGTTGCTTTATCCCGAACTACCTGCCAAGCTGTCCCGGATCGGGGAAGATATGGACCGCCTGGCCAAGAAGGACGACATCATCTACAAAGATATTTTTCATGCGGAGCCACCGCAGGACGACCCTATGTCTTCGCTCGGGATTTTCTTCGGAAGCGACTCCATCCCGGATGCGGAACTGGTGTTCTACACAGCCCGCAAGGCGGACCGCCTGGTGGCCGACGCCGCCCGGGTTGACAGCTTGTTCCGGGACATTGTAGGATTCCTGAAGCAGGACGGCTTCATAATGCCCCCGATGGAACTACCGTTGAAGGGCCTGAACTACACCCAGACAGGGGCCGGAGTGGGTACGAAAATAAACCCCTTCTATTCCACCCTGTCGCAGCACGAAGGGGTGGATTTCATTGTGCCCCAGGGAACGGACGTGCTGGCTCCCGCAGCCGGTATCGTGAGCAATGTAACCAGATCCCGGAAAGGCGGGGGGAATACTGTAACCATCACTCATAAAGGAGGTTACAAGACTTATTATGCACATCTCTCGGATATCTTCGTGGGGCAGGGGCAGAGCGTGAAAAAAGGTGCCCGCATAGCAACCAGCGGAATGTCCGGAAATGCTTACGCCCCACATCTGCATTACGAGGTGTCAAGGGATACTACCCGGCTGGACCCCTTGAACTATATATTCGCTTCCGTGAGCCCCGAGGACTATACCAATATGGTCTTCATGGCCCGTCATACCAAGCAATCAATGGATTAACACAATATGGAAAAGCTCTACTATTCAATCAGCGAAGCTGCGGAGATCCTGGGGGAGTCCGTGTCCCTAGTCCGCTTCTGGTCCAATTCTTTCCCGAAATTACTCAAGCCTAAGCGTACCGCCAAGGGGAACCGGCAATATACGGCGCAGGATATCGAGTTGCTGAAACAGATTCATTTCCTGGTAAAAGATAAAGGCCTCACGCTGGAAGGCGCCGCCAAGCAGATTTCCGTTGCGAAGGCCTCTGTCAGCAACTCGGTGAAGGCCATAGATTCGCTGAAGGAAATCAGGGCTCAACTTATGGGAATAAAGAATTCCTTATAAGGAAAAAAATTCATACCTTTGCATTTCTTAGACAATAATAGTATCAATATATGGCCCCTATCAAGAAAACCAAGAAAGTCGGAACTCCGATTGACGAACGCGAAACTTTCGTATCCCTGCAGAAGAATTTTGCAGATTCCGAGTCCAATACCGAGGAAAAACTTAGGATTCTGTATGATCTGCAGAATGCCGACAATGAAATCGAGAAGCTGGTCCAGCTCCGCGGTGAACTTCCTGCCGAGGTCGCCGCTCTGGAGAAAGAAGTGGACGGCTGCAACGCCAGGATAGACGGTATCGAGGAAGTGATTGCCCAGTACAACCAGAATATCGTGGCAATGAACGAGGATATCGTGAGCCTGGACGGCGACATCGAAAAGTACCGCAAGCAACTGGAGAAGATATCCAACAGCCGTGAATTCGATTCCATCAACAAGGAACTCGAGAACCTGGGCATCCTCCGCAAGATTGACGAGAAGAAGATTGCAGAGTCCAAAGATGCCATCGCTGAAAACAAGGCTACTATCCAGCGCGTACAGGAGAAGCTTGAGGTGCTCAACGTTGACCTCGAAGCCAAGAAAGAGGAGCTTGCCGTTATCGTAGAATCCACAGCCAAGGAAGAGAAGATTCTCACCAAGAAGCGTGACGAGCTCTCCGAGAAACTCGACGAGCGTACTCTCAGTGCCTACAACCGCATCCGTGCCAGTGTCCACAACCACCTGGCGGTAGTTACCGTTTTCAACGGTGATTCCTGTGGCGGCTGCTTCAACACCATCACTCCGCAACGCCTCATCGATATTGCCTCCGGCAAGAAACTCGTCATCTGCGAGCACTGCGGGCGCATCATTGTGGCATCGCCCCAGGCCGAAGAATAATGGCAGAAAGCGCTTCCAAAACCACACGCAAGAAAAACCGTCCTGCGGCAGACCTTGATTCGATAGGGCTTGAGATGGGTAACAAACCCCCTCAGGCTCTTGACGTTGAGGAGGCTGTGCTCGGTGCCATGCTCATTGAGCCCTCCTGCGTAGATATGGCAATGGAGGAACTCACGGCCTCGTGCTTCTACGACAAGAAGCACAAGATGATATTCGAGGCTATGAGCGCCCTCGTGCTGGATCATACATCCATTGACATCATAACCGTGAGCAACCAGCTCAAGGCCAACGGAAACCTTGAGGTGGTGGGCGGTCCCGTAGTGCTTGCCGGCCTGTCCGAGAAAGTCGGCAGCGCCGCCCACATGGAGTACTACGTCAAGATTCTCAAGCAGAAGACCATACAGAGGGACCTGATTACCGCTTCCTACGATATCCTGCGGGACGCTTACGATGAGTCGGTGGGCGTGGATGACTTGATCGACAAGGCCCAGACCAAGGTGTACGACGCCATCCAGAGCAATGTGCGCAAGGAGGTCCAGGACATAGGCAGCATTATCAACGAGGCTATGGGCGACCTCCAGGAGCAGCAGAACTCGGAGGGCCTCAGCGGCGTGCCGTCGGGATTCGTGAGCATAGACCGCATCACCAACGGCTGGCAGCGCTCGGACCTCATCATCTTGGCAGCCCGTCCGTCCGTGGGTAAGACGGCTTTTGCCCTGAACCTTGCCCGTAACGCAGCGGTGGACAATCACATGCCCGTGGCGGTGTTCTCCTTGGAAATGAGCGCCACGCAGCTAGTGAAGCGTCTTATGACCAGCGAGTCCGGCCTCAGCGCCGACAAGATCAAGGGAAGCGTGAAGCTGGAGCCGCACGAGTGGGAGCAGCTGGAGTTCAAGCTCCGCAACCTTTCGAAGGCTCCGTTTTATATCGACGATACCCCGGGAATGCAGATCATGGAGTTCCGCACCAAGGCCAAGAACCTGGTGAAGAACAAGGGGGTGCGCCTGATTGTGGTGGACTATCTGCAGCTTATGCAGGGTCCTGTGGAGCTGAAGGCTGTGCGCGAGCAGGAGGTGGCTGCCATCTCCAGGACGCTCAAAGCTACCGCCAAGGAGCTGAATATCCCTATCATAGCCCTCTCCCAGCTGTCCCGCCAGGCCGTCACCCGTGCCGGCAGCAGCGGCAAGCCTCTGCTGAGCGACCTCCGAGAATCCGGTTCCATCGAGCAGGATGCCGATATGGTCATCTTCATCCACAGGCCCGATTACGTGGGCTTGAGCGACAATATAGAGGATAGGGAGAAAACCCAGATTATCATTGCCAAGCACCGCAACGGCGAGACCAAGGACATAGATATGGTCTTCAAGAGCGACCAGATCCGTTTCCTGGAGATGGATGATGCTTTGGACCGCCTCGCCGCCCGTCCCGTGGAGTCCGCCATGAACGACGAACCTGCTTTCGGTCCGTCCTACGGCGGTTTTGGCCAAAATTCGGAATTCTGATGGAAGAGATTACCCACAAGGGCCGTATTGTGGCCATAGACCCGGATATAACCACGATAGAGATTATCTCCGAATCGGCATGCGCGGCTTGTCATGCCAAGGGGCTTTGCAGTCTGGGAGAATCCAAGGTGAAGGAAGTGCAGGTGCGGACCAGTGCCTGGAATCCTCACCAGATAGGCGACGAAGTTGAGGTTGTGCTCAAAAAAGCCATGGGGTACAAGGCCGTGTTTATTGCCTATGGTATGCCTCTGGTAGTGCTTTTCGCAGCCCTTGCAATCCTTACCCAGCTGGGAGTAGGGGAGTTGTATGCAGGCCTCGGAGCCTTGGGCGCGGTTGCCCTCTGCTACCTGGTAATCTTTTTGTTCCGTAACAAAATCAGTAAAGAATATACTTTTTATTTGAAATGACCCAAACAATCATCTGGACCATTACTATTCTAACGGTCCTCGGACTGTTGCTTTCCCTGGTGCTCTATTGGGTGGCCAGGAAGTTCCGTGTCGAAGAGGATCCCAGAATAGATGAAATCGAGAAGACCTTGCCCGGGGCGAATTGCGGAGGCTGCGGCTTTGCCGGCTGCAGGGCTTTTGCAGACGCTGCCGTGAAGGCCGGGAATCTCGATGCCAACTATTGCCCTGTGGGCGGTAGTGAAGTAATGAAGAAAGTGGCCGTCATCCTGGGCTGCGAGATGCAGGAAACTGCCCCCCGCGTAGCCGTGGTGCGCTGCAATGGCTCTTGTGCCAACCGCCCGAAAATCAACGTGTTCGAAGGACAACAGTCGTGCAAGGTGAAGGCCGCCCTCTATGGCGGCGACACTGCTTGTCTCTTCGGCTGCCTGGGCTGCGGAGACTGTGTGGCCGCATGTCAGTTCGGTGCCCTGAGCATGGACGCAGAAACCGGTCTTCCCGTAGTGGACGAGAGCAAGTGTACGGCCTGCGGCAAGTGTGTCGCGGCCTGCCCCAAGCGCATCATCGAGCTGAGGGACAAGGGCCCCCGCTCTATGCGTATGTACGTCTCCTGTACCAACAAGGACAAGGGGCCGGTCGCCCGGAAGGCCTGCTCGGCCGCTTGCATAGGATGCGGCCTCTGTGCCAAGACTTGCCGTCACGATGCAATTACGATTACCGACAACGTGGCTTACATCGACTACAGTAAGTGCAAGCTTTGCCGGGAATGCGAGGCGGTATGTCCCACCGGCGCCATTCACGGAGTGAACTTCCCCAAGCCTTTGGACAAGGAAGCCGTGAAGGCCCGTATAGCCGAGCGGAAGGCCAAGGAAGCGGAAGCGGCAAAGGCCGCAGAGGCTGCCAAGGCCGCAGAGACTGCCAAGGTGGCGGAACCTGCCGTAGAAGCTGCTGCGGCAGAAGCAAAAAAGGAGGTGAACAATGGCTAAGATTACTTTTTCCATCGGCGGCATCCATCCTGCCGACAGCAAACTTGCCCGCGACAGCAAAATTGAAGTGCTGCCTCTGCCGCCGAAAGTGTATGTGTCTATGTTCCAGCATCTTGGAGCACAGGCTAAGCCTATTGTGGCAGTAGGCGACAAAGTGAAGGCAGGCCAGATCATTGCAGAACCCGGAGGCTTCATTTCCGCGTACGTGCATTCTCCCGTATCCGGTACCGTAAAGTCCATCGCCCCCCGCAAGGACCTCGCCGGTTTCAACGTAGTACATATCGAGATTGACGTGGAAGGGGACGAGTGGGCCGACGGAATAGACCTGAGCCCTGAGCTCGTGACCGCTGTTCCCGAGGACCGTCAGTTCATCCTGGACCGCATCAAGATGTGCGGCGTAGTGGGCCTCGGAGGAGCTACTTTCCCTACTCACGTGAAGCTCAGCCCTCCTCCCGGCAAGACTGCCGAATGCCTTATTCTCAACGGCACCGAGTGCGAGCCCTACCTTACCAGCGACTTCCGCATCCTGCTTGAGCGTACCGACGAAATCATTGTCGGCGCCGCCATAATGCAAAAGGTGCTGGGAGGCTGCAAGTGCGTTATCGGAATCGAAGAGAACAAGCCGGAGGCCATCGAGGCGGTACGCGCTTCCATAGCCAGGCTCGCTTATCCCGGAATGCAGGTGGCAGTGCTCAAGAAGCGCTATCCGCAGGGCGGCGAGAAGCAGCTCATAGATGCTGTTATGAAGCGGCAGGTGCGTTCCGGCGGCCTCCCCATAGACGTGGGCGCCGTAGTGCAGAACGTGGCTACCTCGCTGGCAGTATATGAGGCGGTTCAGAAGAACAAGCCTTTGGTTACCAACGTGTTGACCTTTACCGGAAACGTGGTTCCCGCGGAGCGTCAGCGCAACTACCTGTTCCGTATCGGCATGCCGCTCTCATTCATTGCGGAGTACGCCGGCGGAATTCCCGAGGATACCGTGAAGCTGGTCAGCGGCGGCCCCATGATGGGCAAAGCTATAGCCAATCTGGATGCGGCTACCGTGAAGGGCTCCTCTTCCATTCTCTGCCTCGGCGAGGAAACCCGCCGTCATCCCGAGACTCCTTGTATCCGTTGCGGCCGCTGTGCCGACGCTTGCCCCATGGGGCTGGAGCCTTACCTCCTGAAGCGCCTCTGGACGGCCGGCGACGCTGCAGCTCTGGAGCAGAATGCCGTGCAGGACTGCATAGAATGCGGTTGCTGCCAGTACAGCTGCCCCGCCTATGTGCCTCTGCTGGACAATATCCGTATGGCAAAAGCCCAGGTTATGGGTATTATACGGGCAAGAAACGCTAAAAAGTAAGACGATGGACAAAATGATAGTTTCCCCTTCGCCGCATCTTCACAGCCCCTCATCCACCAACTCCATAATGAGGGATGTGGTGATAGCCCTTTCTCCGGCCTTGATCGTTTCCATTCTTTTCTATGGCTGGGCCTGTCTGCTGGTGCTTGCGCTGAGCTGCCTGGGATGCGTGGGCCTGGAGTATGCGATTGCCCGCTGGCTTATGCACAAGCCTGCGGTTTTCAATGCTTGGTCTGCGCTCGTGACCGGCGTACTGCTGGCTATGAACCTGCCTCCCACCACCCCCTGGTGGGTAGTGCTCATCGGCGCCGTAGTAGCTATAGGCGTGGCAAAGATGTCCTTCGGAGGTCTTGGCCAGAACCTGTTCAATCCTGCTATTACCGCTCGAGTGTTCCTGCTTATCTCCTTCCCGGTTTATATGACCAACTGGGACGTGACCCACGGCTTCATCAACAGCGTGGACGCCATTTCCGGAGCCACTCCGCTTTCCGTCATCAAGGAAGGCCTGATGTCCGGAATGAATCTTAACGAAGTGATGGAAGCCAACGGCCTGGATGCCGGCATCATCCTGCGCGACATCGGCGGCTCAAGTGGTGAGATTTCCGGCATCGCGCTCGTTTTGGGATTTGTGTATCTGCTTATACGTAAGGTGGTTAAGCCTTGGATTCCCCTTAGCATCCTGGCCACTGTGGCCATCATTGCCGGTATATTCCACGGCATCGACCCTCTCCACTTCACCGGTATAGATGTCAACATCCTTTCCGGCGGTATGCTGCTCGGTGCGCTGTTTATGGCGACCGACTATGTGACTTCGCCTACCAGTACCTGGGGCGGGGTCGTATTCGGCGTAGGCATAGGTATCATAGTGATGATGATACGTTACTTCGGCTCCTATCCCGAGGGTATGTCCTTCGCTATCCTGATCATGAACTGCTTCGTGCCGCTCATCAACAGGGCGTTCCACCAGAAAAAATATGGGAGGGCTTGATATGGCAGCTAAATCAAATCTTAAGAACATGGCCCTGAGCCTTACTGTAGTATGCCTCGTATGTTCCGCCCTTCTCGGTGCGGTGTACGCAATGACTGCGGAGCCTATACGTAAGGCAGAGCTGTCCAAGGTGAATTCTTCCATCGCCAGGGTGCTGCCAGGATTCGACGGCCAGCCCGCCCAGGAGAGCGTTTCGCTTGACGGCGTGGATTATACTTACTACCGTGCTCCCGGTGCCGGTTATGCCGTTATTTCTACGGTAGGCGGTTTCGGAGGCCCGCTTACCCTGATGGTTGGCATAGGTGAGGACGGACTTGTGGTGAACACCGTGGTCCTTTCTCACAGCGAGACCCCCGGACTCGGCGCCAAGTGTACTACCGACCTGCCTTTTATCGGGCAATTCAAGGGTTGGGATCCTGCCGTCAAGAAGCTGAGCGTGCGCAAGGACGGCGGCGATGTGGATGCTATTACCGCCTCCACAATTACCTCGAGAGCCTATTCCAAGGCTATTGCAAATGCTGTAGCGGTGTATTTAAAATTGACTGGAAATGAGTAAGATGGGTATTATTACGAAGGGATTTCTCAAGGAGAATCCTACTTTCGTGCTGGTGCTTGGAATGTGTCCTACGCTGGCTACCACGACTTCTGCAATAAATGGCCTGGAGATGGGACTTGCAACCATGTTTGTGCTCATTCTCAGCAATATAGTTATATCCCTGATCGCCCCTGTGGTGCCAGACAAGGTGCATATTCCGGTGTATATCGTGGTCATCGCCACTTTCGTGACCCTGCTTCAGCTGCTTATGCAGGCATATACTCCGGATGTGTATGAAACCCTGGGTTTGTTCATCCCGCTGATTGTGGTGAACTGTATCGTCTTAGGGCGCGCAGAGGCCTTCGCCAGCAAGAATTCCGTGGTGGATTCTGCGCTTGACGGCATAGGAATAGGTCTGGGCTTTACTCTGTCCCTCACAGTCATCGGTATTGTGCGTGAGATATTGGGCAGCGGCTCCATTTTCGGATGGAAGTTTATCGCAGGCGACGGTATCCTTGCCTTCGTTATGGCTCCGGGTGCCTTCCTTGTGCTCGGATACTTGATGGTTTTGTTTAACAAATTGGCCAAGAGATAGTTATGGAAATTTTGCTCATCATCGTATCGGCGGTTTTCGTCAATAATATAGTATTGGCCCAGTTCCTTGGGGTCTGCCCTTTCATGGGAGTTTCCAACAAGCTTTCCACGGCTACCGGCATGTCCGGAGCGGTCTGCTTCGTGATTACCCTCGCAACTGTGGTGACTTATCTGGTGAACCGGTATTTCCTGGCGCCTCTGGGGCTCACTTTCCTGCAGACCATAGCATTCATCCTGGTAATTGCAGCCTTGGTGCAGATGGTAGAGATCGTGCTGAAGAAAATCAGCCCTTCGCTGTACCAGGCTCTTGGAATCTTCCTGCCCCTCATTACCACGAACTGCGCTGTGCTCGGTGTCGCTATCAATGTGGTAACCAAGGAGTTTACCTTCGGGGATGCGGCTCATATGCTGAACCTCGGAGAGGCCACTGTCTATGCTCTTGCGACTTCCCTCGGCTATGGTCTGGCTATGGTGCTGTTTGCCGGTATGCGCGAGCAGCTTGCCCAGAGCAATGTGCCTGAGGCGTTCAAGGGCTTGCCCATCGCTTTCATTACCGTGGGTATCATGGCTATGGCCTTCCTCGGTTTCTCCGGAATTGTATAATGTTCAGGATTGGTCAAGGCTACGATGTGCATCAGCTGAGGGAAGGGCTTCCCATGTGGCTGTGCGGCATCAGGATCCCGTCTTCCACGGGTTTCGTGGCCCATTCCGACGGGGATGTCGCCATTCACGCTTTGTGTGACGCCCTCCTGGGTGCGCTGGCTCTCGGTGACATTGGCCACCTGTTTCCCGATACATCTGACGAATTTGCCGGAATAGACAGTAAAATATTGCTTACCAGGGTGATGGCCCTGGTGCGTTCGGAGGGCTGGGAGCTTGGTAATGCAGATATTACCATAGCTCTCCAGGCTCCGAAGATAGCTCCGTACATAGAGCAGATGCGCCAGACACTGGCTTCAGTCATGCACTGCGATATTTCCCTGGTAAGCGTCAAGGCCACCACCACCGAGAGGCTGGGTTTCGTCGGTCGTTGCGAAGGCTGCGAAGTCTGGGCGGTGGTGCTGGTGAGTAAATAGAGGACTATAATAGTACTTCCTTCGGTTCTTATTAAAAGAACGCAACTAGCGTCAAACCAATGCTTGTTGCAATCCTTCAAAATAATCAGGTTAAATTATCAGGATAAGTAAAATCGTTGGAAAACATTATGTAAATAACTCTCTTGTTGTTTAGCAGGATAGCTATACTTATATCAGCGTAATCATTATTACCTCCCTTAGTATATGATGTTTTATAAGAGTTGATACGTACATCCTTAACAAGAGGATTTGCTCCGTTATATTTTCCTTGATTCAAGGATATCGCAATACTAGAACCTAAACTAAAAGATTCATCTATATTCATAAGTATAATGCTTTCAATAAACTGTCCTGGTTTAGAATATTGTACCCCATTATACTTGCATCCTTGTACCTCAATAATTGGTTTTAAGTTCTTCAGATTGAATTCTTTATTATACTTTTCCTGACAGAAATGGCATCTATAGAAAGAGCCGATATCCGGATTTGATGTACCAGCTCCTTCTAGGACAGAACCGATGGAATAGATAATAACATTATCCTTTTCGCCAACTGTTTTAATGCTTATTGCATTCTGACTGATGCCATCAATATTATACCAATAGGCATCAGTCAGAATACCAGTGCATCCAGTTATACTATTAACTACAAAAAGGGTAATAAAAAGATTAGTAATAAACTTCATTTTCTAATAATATTATGGTTTGTGTTAAAAAAGTATAGTTGAATTAAGTCTTTTTGTTGAAAAAGTTATGCGAACACCGCTTTTGACTGAAAACATTAAGGGAGTATTTGTTCGATATGTTTCAAGGCAGTATGATTTGTAGGGAATCAAATAACTAATCTCAGGTTCTACGTAAATCCCTAACAGTGGAGTGGCGTTAAACTGAATCCCCCCAGATCCGAGAATTGAAAATGAAAGCCCATCCTTTTTGACAGGAGTTCCAGCGAGTGATGCGTTGATACAATAATCGCCCCGAAGCCCTCCTCCTACATATACATCAAGCCATCTGTTAGAGGCCATCGACAAATCAAGACGTGCCGGGATACCTAAGTAACGCACGACTTGTATTTTTTCTCCGGATAAAGAATATGTAAACTTTGAAGAATAAACAGAGTAATCAAGGCCTGAAGTAAGGCTTAATCTGTTGGAAAGGGGGATTTTTGTGGATAACCCCACAATAAGCGGAAAAGAATGCGAATAATCATCTTTTTGTTGTGCTGAATCACCAGGCTTAATTGGATTACCATGAATAGGCTTAGTGATAGATCTTGAAGGCCAAATGGTTGGGGTAATAATAGCCGCTAAAAAACTACCGCCCCCAACGATGCCTGCAGCATGGACGACCTTTAGGCGTACGTTTTTCGTGCCTAAATCGCTTGGGATGAAAGGTGACGTCGATGCTTCGACCGGATTGTCAATTTTTTTTTCATTTTGCGTTTCTGGAGTGGACGTATCCAGCGTTTCAGTGCCAACAGAATCTTCTACCGGCTTATCCGGCACGGTTTCTTCCGTTTTTTCGTGGCTCTCTTCAATTACAGGCTCCTTGGAACTTGCAACGGGATGAACTATCGGCTTCGGCATAGAAGCCTGAGCAATAAGCATCTGGGCAGGCGCGGTTTCATAAATCTCGGTGGAGTCAGAGGTCACGGTGACAGAGCTCTTGGGCTGCTGGATGATCTGGATGCCATTCTCCGGAACAGTCGGCTGGTGAAGGAAAAGTATGGCGGCAAGGCCTGCAGCGACTGCAGCAGCCATCACCCACCCAAATGGGAATCGCTTCATCGGGGAAGCACTCTCGGCTTCATCGAGACGGGTGCGGAACTCGGCAAGGCTTCCTTCCGGAAGTGTGATTTCCATCCCTCCTAGTTTGTCCTTGAATATGTCTTCCCACTTTTTCATTTGCCTTGTTCCTTCAAATAGTTGTGTACTTCTACTTTTAGTTGTTTCCTCGCTTTTGCCAATATGCTGGTCGAACCTCTTTCGCTGATTCCCAGCATCTTGCCGATTTCCTTATGTGAAAAACCATCTATGCAGTATAGGTTGAAAACGCTTCTCTGATATTCCGGCAGGTTGTCAATCCACTCCAGCATTTTCTCCTGCGGTATTCTTTCCGTTTCACCTTCCGTCGGCTCCGGTATGTCATCGTGTGTCCAAAAATCCCACGATACAAGTTGCCATTTCCGCTTCCGGATCTGATCAACGGCCTTGTTGATGGCAATACGACTCAACCAGTTGTACAAAGAGCCTTTGCCTGTGTACCGAAATGTTTGTATCTTTCCAAGCGCTTGAATGAGCGCTTCCTGCATCAAATCCTTAGCCTCATCTTCTTCCCTGATGTATCGTCTGCAGAGTGCATACACCCTTGCCGCATATCTTGTATACAGCTCATTCTCCGCCATCCTGTCTCTCTCGCAGCAGTATCTGGCCAATTCCTGCTCGCCAAGTTCTTTATACACTCACAGTTTCATTTGTCCTCACAAAGTTACATACATTTGTTCAACAGCGCCGATGTCGTTGCCTCCTACCACAATTAAAGCCGCGTTTCTACCATTATAACGTAAATATCCTCAAAATGCGTCCAATTAAAGAGAGTAAGCTACGCTCAAAAGGATAACAGAAGAACCTACGGCGCAGATTTTGGCCGTTTACGGCAGGCGCTGCATAGAAATAACGTTTCTGATTCGGGAGTTCTTTGATGACAATTTTGCTTTACGAAATACCGTCATCTCTCCGGTGGAATTGGAGAATAAAGACCGAAACTTCTCTACAAAATATAATTGGAGGAGTTTGCCCATTCACTGGAGAAATACGGAGTTCAATTGGACGACCCTGTTGAAAGCTGGTTTGATGCTTTTCATTAACTGGAAGATATGCTTGACAGCAAAAGATCCTAGAAATGATGGTGGTTTTCACTGATGAAATGCCGTGGCTCGATACGGCCAAGTCCGGATTCATGTCTGCCTCCGAGCACTTTTGGAGCGACTGGGGCTGTGCCAAGTTAATCTGCTCTTGATTGTTTGCGGTAGTGCTGTTGAACCGGGTTTAGAGGGTTCCGGTAGATTTGTTTTATTTTATTTTGTTTTTTTACAAAAGAATTGTACTTTTGCAGTCCAATTGAGATATGGTGTAATGGTAGCACTACAGATTCTGGCTCTGTCAGTGAGGGTTCGAGTCCTTCTATCTCAACAAAAATAAGCAGCTCAGGCTGCTTATTTTTGTTGAAATAATTACCCCCGTGGCTACGCCGCTGCCCCCAGGGGCTACGGGGGCATGCCCCCGGGCCCCCAGCCCTGCGGGCTCTTCGGGTCGCCGCATGGCGACTTTTTTCGTGTTGAGATAGAAGGACAACTTACCTCCCCCTCGCCGCTGCGCGGCGGTCCCCCGGGGCTCGGATTATTTTCGTGTAGAGACTGGCTGACGGGAATGGTTTTTTTTATAACTTTGCGAAAATAGCGTGTAATAAGTATTAGTAATGAAAAAAATTTTCGGTATCATTTGCGTCGCGTCGCTGCTCTGTACCTTTGGTTGCAAAAATAACGGCAATTCAAAGCAGTCCGATGAAGGGCAGGCAGCAGCTGATTCTTCCACAGTAACAAAAAGCACCATGGAAAAGATTGCAGAAATGCCCGCCGAACCTGTGTTCGACATCGTCACCAGTCTCGGAACCATCAAAGTAAGGCTTTACGCCGACACCCCCAAACACCGTGAAAACTTCGCCAAACTGGCGTTCAACGGCTATTATGATGGAATGCTGTTCCACCGTGTAATCAACAATTTCATGATTCAGGGCGGAGACCCTTATACCAAGGATGTTGAGAAAGAACCACAATATGGCACCGGCGGCCCCGGATACCAGATTCCGGCCGAGATCGTGTCCACGCACCATCACAAAAAGGGAGCGTTAGCCGCTGCCCGCAAAGGTGATATGGCCAACCCCATGAAGGAGTCCAGCGGCTCCCAATTTTACATCGTTCAAAGCGAGCAGGGATGCGCACACCTTGATGGTGAGTACAGTATCTTCGGTGAAACTATCGACGGTTTTGCCGTAATCGACAAGATAGCAGCCGTTCCTACCAACGGCCGCGGACTCCCTCTTGAGCCTGTAACGATAATTTCTATAAAATATGATGAAGAACTAAACTAGTTTGGCACAGGAATTGCAGTTTCTTTTGTCGAATAGTTTTTTCATAGGTTAAATTTTAGGTTAGAATTGCGGAACGGGATGGCTGGGAAGCTCTCCCGTTTCTCGTTATAGTGCGCTATATCAATAACTTACAAGCACTAAAGCCCGGTAACAAAACCGGGCGTTTTCGGCAACGGGTAACAAACGGGTAACAAAAGGCACGAAAAACCGCACCGCCCAGGGAGTAGTAACAAACGGGTAGCAAGACCCAAAAACCCAGGGCGGCGCGGTATGTAATGCAAAGGTAGCAAATCTTTTTTAATCTGCAACCCCTGGCGGCGCGGTTAGTATTCCGCCGCAAGCGCTCTTATCGTTTCATACGGCACAAAGTAAGATTTTGGCCCGTGTTCTATCAGCAAGCCGCCGCCGTGTATATCCCGGTAAAGCGCCCGCCCGTTCCGGGCCAATAATACCCCGGTACTCCCCGGCATTTCGGCAAGTATAGTTTTGGGCGCGCCGTTCTCATTAAGAGCCGCAAAGCCGTTTTCAAATTGTCCCCGTGTCATAGCCTTACAAGATAGCGGGGTAAAGGGTAACGCCAGGGGCGGCGGGGGCGGGCTTGGATAAACCCAGCTTTTGCAA
>CAMKQN010000036.1:0-18933 GCA_946414935.1 uncultured Bacteroidales bacterium | reverse complement strand
GGCCTCCGGCCGGTCGCTAAGCGACTTTTTACTTTTCTTCGAACGTACGCCCCCCCAGAAATAGTCTGTCTGCAATAAATCTGCACAACTACTTTCCCCACGGCCGCTGACGGGAACAAAAACGGACTCCTGTGTTCCCAGAGGAGGTCAATATGCCGCAACCGGGAACAAAACAGCCCTCCGGTGTTCCCGGCTACTGGTAGCTTCGGGGCCGGGATGCCGCCGCGGGACCTTTGGCTCCCGAAAAGGGAAGGGGCCCGCGAAGCGGGAAGGCGCCCCGTGGCGGCGACAGGCCCTGAAGCTGAATAATTTTTCACCATTATTTGCAAATGTCAACAATTCTTCGTTCATTTGTGATATCAAAATAATATCATTATGGATAATAAAGAATTCTCCTACAAGGGCTTTGTAATCAATGGTTTCATTTGCTTCTTCGTGCTCCTGGCCATATTCGCTGCATCTATCTACTGTTTTATTCTTGCAGATTCTAGTGCTCTGTTCGCTATTCCCGGTGCTCTCTTGATGGTATTTGCCTGCATTGCCATCAACGGATTTATTAAGCAGGAACCCAACGAAGCCAAGGTAATGGTGTTTTTCGGAAAGTACCGCGGCACTTTCTCCCGTACCGGCTTTTTCTGGGTTAACCCGCTGATGAGCAAGAAATCCGTGAGCCTCCGCGCCCGCAACCTCAACCCGGATCCTATAAAAGTAAACGACAAGTCCGGCAACCCTGTCATGATAGGCATGGTGCTGGTATGGAAACTCAAAGACACCTACAAGGCACTCTTTGAGATTGACAGCCAATCACTTGCCCCTTCAGCTCCCGGCAAGGTAGGCACCACGGCAAGCCAGCTTTCCCAAGCCTTCGAAAACTTCGTACGCGTGCAGAGCGACGCCGCCCTCCGCCAGGTTGCAGGCTGCTACTCATACGACAATGCCGACAGCGAGGATGCTCTTACCCTTCGAAGCAATGCCGACCAGATAAATGAGGAACTTGTGCGCACCCTCAACGACCGCCTGTCGATGGCCGGCATCCTGGTTACCGAGGCCCGCATCAACTACCTGGCATACGCCCCTGAAATCGCCGCCGTAATGCTCCGCCGCCAGCAGGCAGACGCCATCATCGCAGCCAGGGAAAAGATTGTGGACGGCGCCGTGAGCATGGTAAAAATGGCCCTGGACAAGCTTAAGAGCGAGGGTGTTGTGGATCTGGACGAAGAGCGCAAGGCCGCCATGGTAAGCAATCTCCTCGTGGTCTTGTGCGGTGACGAGCCGGCACAGCCCGTCGTGAACTCCGGCAGCATATACTAGCATGGCGAAGGAAAAAGAAAGCTCCAAAAGCTTCGTCCTCCGCATTGACGCCAATACAATGGAGGCTCTTGAGCGTTGGGCTGCGGACGAGTTCCGCAGCATCAACGGTCAGCTCCAGTGGATTATCAACGAAGCCCTGCGCAAGAGCAAGCGGCTTCCCAAAAACAATCAGAAATAACCATGGCAGATAAGACCCCTACATCGAACGAACTTACAAAGTACGAGAGGCATTATTCCGAAGGCGCATTCTGGAAGAAACTCAGCCGCATTGCCGGAAAAGCGGGAGTAAAGGTCGTTTACTACGCCCTCGTGCTCTTCTATGCCTTGACAGACCCGGCTACCCCGAAGAAATACAAGGCAGTAATTGCCGGTGCCCTCGGCTATCTCATTCTGCCGGCAGACATTCTCCCCGACTTTCTCCCGTTCGCAGGACTAGCCGACGACTGGGCGGCACTGATAGCGGCAGTAGCATACGTGGCGTCGTCGATATCCGCCGAGGTCAAGACAAAAGCACGTGCCAAGCTGTCCGAGTGGTTCCCTTCGGCCACTTCCGAAGACTTCGGAGACCTGGCCTGAGCGCCCCTGCGCCCCGCTTCAGCACGGTCCGGGCGCCTTCTACGGCCAGTTTTCCGATATAAAAGAGCTATGGTATTCAGGCGCTCCCGAGGCCGCCGATATCTGCCTTATATTACCGGGGCGTACTCCGCATCCCGCCATTATAACTATGCGCCCGGATGCCTGTGCCACAAGCCGCCCTATGAAATCCCTGCCCTCGAAAGCGTCTGCAGCGTGTCCGGACGTCAGCAGCCGGTCGCACCCGAGAGCGATAATGTCCTCCAGGGCCGATACCGGCTCGGCACACACGTCGAAAGCCCTGTGGAAGGTTACGGACAGGGGGCGGGCTTCCGCCATCAGCCGCCGCATCAGCGGCAGGTCAACAGAGCCTCCGGGGGTGAGGGCACCGATGACCACCCCGTTCACCCCGAGCCGGCGGCAGAGTCGTATGCTTTCCATCATCTGCTGCACCTCCGCTTCGCTATAGAAGAAATTCCCTCCCCGAGGCCGTACCAGCACATTTACAGGCAGTTCCGAGGCATCCATGGTGTCGCGTAGCAACTCTTCGGAAGGAGTTACACCCCCTATCTCCAGCTGTTCGCACAGCTCGATGCGGCAGGCTCCTGTCCTGCCGGCTGCAATCACGTCGTCCAGACTGCAGCAGCACGCTTCCCTGCGGTAACTCATCGGCATTGGGAGATTACCCTGCGGAGGTCCGCAGCGAGCGAAGTATTGTACGATTTCGACAGATAAAGGATACGGCCGAAACTGTCGGCCACGGCAACCAGAGGCATAGCGTCGCGGTACGACTCACCCGCAAGCATCGCCGCTATACGTCCGTCCGGATCGGTACCGGTAATCACATGCTCCAGGCCTTCGGGAGACGGCCCGCCAAGCAGCACCACCGGGCGCCCCCAGGCGTTGATGTCGCCGGATGCGGCCTGCAGTTCGCGCAGGGCATGTGACAGCGGCTCCGTCCTGCCTCCTGCCAGCACCAGCAGGAAATATCCCCTTCCGGTCGCGCTCAGAAGGCTCTTGGTAGCGGAAGCTCCGGAAGGCAGGAAGGGGGCCTCCACATCCATCGTCCCTATGACATTCAGCTTTTCGTCCGAAGTCCGAAGCAGCAGCGGCAGGGCCAGCTCCCGCCCCGCCTCGATATTGAAGAATTCAAGATGGACCAGTGCGCTCCCGTCCACCATCCGGTTCCCGGAGGTCAGAAGGTAGTAGCCCTCGTCAAGCCGGTAGGTGCTGCGGACGGGGCCTCCTTCTTCGTACTCCATAAGTTTGGGAGGCTCTACGCGGGAGATGCTGTAGTGGCGGTAGTATTCAGGGGCCGCCTGACCGGGAGCGAAGCTGAGTTTCAAAGTGCCCTGCGGCGCCACCCGCTCGGGAGTTTCGCCGTCAAGGTCCACATCTGTCCACACGCCGTCCGCAAGGTACTGCGTCTTGCCGGTAACTTCATCCTTGCGTGCCGGGAAACCGAGGGCACGGCAGAGGGCGACGTAGAAAATGTCACGGCCTGCCGAATCTGCCTTGCGTGAACGCCAGACGGCTATAGGTGCCGTCCTGAGCTGCTGGGGGTTACGGCCGTCCACAAGGGCGATGCTGTCCCGCACCCACGATGCAACGGCGTCGGGGCCGGCCAGGCGGGTTCCAATGCCGGAGGCCAGGACTTCCCGGCGGAACGGCAGGAGCGGCTCCAGCTCTACCCTCGGAGAAAGCACGTATGGAGACGGGCTGTCCACCGCCAGAGCATCTTCGAGCACGTCCCTGTTTACGTCTCCGCGGTCTTTGGGTGGCAGCATGGCAAGCAGGGCCTCTCCCCTGGCTCCATAGTCCCGGACTAAAGAGACGACGTCGGGATTGTCATGAGGGTGGGCGGCACGGATTAAATCTTCCTCGGCAAGCCTACGCGCGCAAGTTGCAACCTGCTCCTCAGCAGCTTCTACCGGAATAGGGTTCTCCGGCGGCGGAACTATATCTACGTCGGCCGCAAAACACTCACCCACAGTGTGTTCCAAAGACAGCACCACTTCTTCCCCGCCGGCTTTGGCGAAACCGAAACGGCCGTCTTTTCTGGCCCAGACCAGCATATCTCCCAGGCCCGTATCCAGAGAAGCCTTGCCATCGGCCCCGGTGCGATAAGAGGCCACCTTGTAGAATTCGGCATAATTGTAGATGTGGAACGACAGCTCCGCTCCTTCCACGGGGCGGCCTTTATCCATTACGGTAACGGTAACCCGTCTGGCAGGAACGTAGCCACGGATAACGTTTATCTCTGTATAACAAGGAGTTCGCTGAATAACGTCTTCCGGCCCTTCATAATCGCCGAAGACCTTGGTGTGAAGCAGCATTGCCCGCGACACGGGTGCATTGAACCAGGCATTGTCCAGTGTAGCTGCGGGCTCGCAGGCTCCCATGAAATGCCATTTTCCGTCTACCCAGACCTCCACCCAGGCATGGTTGTCGTCGGTATGGGCCCATCGAGGGGTGTAAACCTGGCGGGCCGGAATACCTGCAGCCCTCAGGGCGGCCACCGTCAGTACCGACTCTTCACCGCAGCGGCCAAGCCCGCGGCGCACCGTAGCCATAGGGGCGCTGGTGCGGGCGTCTGCAGGAGCATAGGTAGCCTGCTCGTGGCACCAATGGTTGATTTCCATGGCAGCGTCGGCCATGCTCATCCCTTGCACCCGACGGCACAGGGTGTCGGCATAGACTGTACGGAAATCATCCAGGGACTCGTTGTTGACACGCAAAGGAAGCACAAAGTGCCGGAATTCCCGTTCCGGAATTCCCCAGTCCATACGTTTGCGCACCTCAAGGGTCTTGTTAACGTTCTCTTCCCAATAGCTGCGGGAGTACTGCAGGCTGTCCGGCAAAGGCATATAGGCATAGAGCCACTCTACATAAGTGTTTCCGCTCCTGCCGCAGGAAGCAAAAAGGAGCAATGCCGCCACCGGCACCAGCAGCGCAATATGTGTGAAGCCACCAAGTCGTTTCATGGTGCCAAGATAGTAAATTTTACCAGAAAGCCGATGGCTCAGGGCGGGGACGGATGGTGGTTTCGCTGCCGGATTGCCGTTCTTCTGACGTTTCGGGAGCGGAATGCAGCGATTCGCTCCCGTTTTGCCGCTTTCCTGCGGTTTTGGGAGCGAGAGGCAGTGATTCGCTCCCGGGCAGGGATGCCGCCACGGGGCCTTTGGCTCCCGAAAAGGGAAGGGGCCCGCGCAGCGGGAAGGCGCCCCGTGGCGACGACCGGCCCGGAGGCTTAGCCCCCTCATCTTACATCCAGCCACGAGACGGATGACGGACGGACCACGTACATTTCGTGTCCGCAAACGAGAGATAATTCCGCCATAGCCAGCCACGAAACCGATAAAGGAGGTCTCACGTCCGTCTCGTGGCAATAGACCCAGTATTCGGGAGCGGAATGCAGTGATTCGCTCTCCTTTTACCGCTTTTCCGGCGTTTTGGGAGTGGATCCCGGCGATTCGCTGCCGGAATAATTGATTGATGCGGGACTGTGGCGAAACCGTTCCGAAGGGCGATGTGAGTGCCTACGGTGTCTTCGCGAGCAGGAAAAGGGCCGCCGGCGGGGGTTGAGAAGGAAATGAACTGACTGACCGTCAGTCAGTTATATCGGAATGATTTTTCCGGTACTTTAAGGAGAGAAGCGACTAAGCCCCGCCCCCGAGGGGAGGGGTTTGGGGTGGGGGTAACGTGCCGCTGGCAGTTATATCGGAATGATTTTTCCGATATAACTGCCAGCTGTTGAAAATATTCTGCCACACCGCGTACAGGCCGCCGGCAACTGAGGTGACGGGAGTCATGTAGTTGTACCCCAACCAGATAAGGAAGCCGGTGTTCTTTTGTCCCAGAGATTGCCCGGCGGTAATCTGCACTTCCCCGTCGCGGCTGGAGTGACGCCCCACAAAGAATTGCAAAGCGCAGGCCCCCATAGATACCAGCACCACGCATACCACGGCCCCTGCGGACAGATGACTCAACATCAGGGCGTGTGTCGCCAGCAGCATGGCAAGAGTCAGGCCTACACCCCAGATATAGAAAGCATAACGGCTGAGTCTCATCAGCTTACGCTGTAACTTAGGCATTGTGTACCGCACCAGCCAGGCCAGCAGCCCCGGCAGCAGCAAGAGCGGAAACACCCTCAAGGCAATATACCCCACGTAAGCCCAGAAACTCAAGTCCGCCGCGGGGCGCACCATAGGTATAACCAGCGGAATCATCAAGGTGGCCGCAAGGTTAGACAGAGTCACGTAACTCACCGCTCCCGCCAGCGAGCCGCCGAGCTTCTCGGTAATCACTCCCGCGGCAGAAGCAGTAGGGCAGATGATGCACAGCATGGCACATTCCAGCAGAATACGTATCTCTCCCTCGCTGTATTTTGCAATCAGCGCAAGCCCCAAAAACACCAGCACCTGGAAGGCCAGGGCCAATATATGCCAGCGGTGGAAGCGGAAGTCATGGGGAGAAATCTTTACGAACTGGAAGAACAGCAGCAAAGCAATCACCGCCCTCTGCCCCTCGGACGCTATCCGGTGGAGAATATGCCCTGCAGGATGGAGCGGCGGTATAGCTTTAAACAGAAAATACAAGCTGACTCCCAGGACAATGGCTCCAGGCAGCATCCAATCTTGAATAAAACGTTCGGTCTTTCCCATTATGCAGGATATCTCACGGTGAAACAAGCGCCTCCGAGCGAGAACGAACGGGAATAGGCGATACTGGCACCGCAACGCTCCAGAATGCTGCGGGAGATTGCCAGGCCAAGGCCGGAGCCGCCGTTCTTGGTGGTAAAGTTGGGGGTAAAAAGCTTCTGGATGTTCTCTTCCGAAACTCCGGGGCCGTTATCCTCCACGACTATGTCGTAGTAACCGTCCTGCACCGACTTGCGCAGCGACACATACACTTTGGCGCCCCCGCGTCCCTCCACGGCCTGCACTGCATTGCCAAGCAGATTCACGAATACGCGGGTAAGTTGAGGCTTGGGGCCGCTGACCATTGCACCGTGCAGCCCGATATAGGTAAATTCCACGTCCTCCCTGTTATCGAACATGGAAATCTCCTCTTGCAGCAAAACGTCCAGGTCAAGCTGCGTATGCTCCTCCGTGTACAGCCTCGCGAAAGTGGAAAACTCGTTGGAAGTTTCAGTAAGTATGTCGATATGGTCCAGCAGGACCTTACTAACGTCATCAAACTTATCCTGCCAGCTGGGATCCCCTTTCTGCTTCAGGCGTATCAGGCGCTGGATCTGAAGCTTCATGGGAGTGAGCGGATTCTTTATTTCGTGCGCCACCTGGCGGGCCATTCCGCTCCACGCCTTGTCCCGCTCGGCCTGCGCAAGCTGCCGGCTGCTCTCCGAAAGCTCGTCCACCATACGGTTGTAGGAATCCACCAGGGCGGATATCTCGTCGGTACGCCCGTATTCGATATGCTCCAGCGAGCCATGCCCCGCCCTGCGCATAGTAAGCCCCATCAAACTCAGCGGCCGGAACACCCTTTCCAGCACCACCGATTCTGAAAGCCTGGCAAGGATAAACAGCAGCAGGAAGACCGTTATGATCGACATGGAATGCATTACCGCATCCCTTTCGAAGTCGTAACTCTCTTCGATATAAGGCGAACACATAATCGCCAGCACACGACCGTCGGTGCCTATCAGAGGCATGTACATGTTATGGTAATGCCTCCTGCCCACAGAGTGCTTCAATATGCAATAGCGCATGTTGAGCCTGGTAATCCGGTCCAGGGCCTCCTCTTCTATGCGGAAGTCCACCAGCGCCTTGTCCAAGGCCTCCGGGTTGGTACACAACACTATACGTCCGTTCAACGAATACACGCAAATGTCGGTTCCGGTGTTGTCGCTGACGCCCTGGATAAGGGCGGCGAATTCCGGAGAATTCAGGATGTCCCCGCCTTCAATGGAGCGCAGGCCGCTTCTGGTAAGCAGCTGGAGGGCATTGATGCGGTCCGACATGATGGCCTGCTGGTTTGCCTCGTTGCGACGGTACACGAAGATTACGCTTACCGTGGCCATCACCACCAGGGCCAGAAGTAAGGATATCATGAGAGTCAGGGAGATACGCGAACGGAAATAGTTACCGCCGCCGTCGTTGCTGCGGCGCCGGCGCTTGAGGCAAGTAAGCATACCGTACAGCATCAGGCCGATGAACACCACCGCTATGGCATAACTGCTCGCACCGATCTGACCGCGGGAAATGATTACCGCTTCGTCGTCGGTGACAACATTGATAAAATGTACGTAGCCGTCCCTGTTATAATGACATTGCTGCTCAATGTACACAATCTCGTACATCCAGTCGTCCATGCGGGTGGAGTAAGGGTAACTTCCCCGGAACATCCGCAGGTCCCGTCCCTGGTAGCGGGAATAAGAATATGCCGCCGGCAGGGTTGTACGGCTGGAAGACCTAAATTCCAGCAGACGCGAATAGCCCTTTCCCCCGACCGCCGACTTGGGGGCCACCTCAACCAGCAGGTAAGATACTATGCCGGCTTTCACGAAAGGAAAGACTCCTATGTAATCGGAAGGGCCTTCCATGGTATTGGAACAAAGGAAAACGGAACCGTCCGCAATAGGGGTGCCGTCCCTGACCACCCTGTCGAAGTGTTCCATCACAGTTGCCGGAGAATGGCCAGGATGCACCAGCTGCACAGTCACCGAGTACTCCTGCGACTCGTTCAGGAAGTAATTGTCCACTATGCGGTTGCGTATTATTACCTCACTCCCGCCAAGCGCCGACAGGGAAGAAATTATAGCGTCCCCGGCAATATACGGTTCCACATTCAGCAGCAGCAGCTCCAGGTTCACGTTTCTGTCCACCGCAAGCTTTCCGGCCCACACCTCCATCCTGTCCTCTTCCTTTTCGAAACCCAGCAAAGCGGTGGTCGTTACCAGATAGATGGAAATCAAAGCGGATACCACCACCCTGGCGGGACGGGAGAACATGTCGTAATGGAAGCCGAAACGCCGCGAGACTGCAGGCTGCAGCATCTGGAGCAGCATAGGCACGGTTGAAAGCAGCGACAGGAACGACACGTAAACCAGCAGTGTGTATACCGACAGCGAGCCCAGCTTATAAAGCTCCAGCGATATGTTGGAGTTGGCCACTATGCTTCGGAGCAGCAGGTGGGTATAAACCAGGATGACAGCCAGAAGCAGCAGGTCGGCTGCGCTCATCAGCACTCCGGCCAGCTTCCCTCGGACGTGCCTCCAGGTGTTGCGGCGCACAAGGTAGAACAGCAAAACGCAGAACAGCACGGCAAGGTTCAGCAGTAGCACCGCGCCGAGCGAGAAAAGAACGCTGCCACCGGCATAGGTTACAGGCGAAAAAAGGGCGTACTCGTTCTGCGCGCTGCGGCCCCAGAAATACATGGCACCAGTGGCGAAGATGACGCCCAGACACGCCGGAATCGCCCGCCTGAGGGTACGTTTGGTGAACACGTAGGCCAGCGCGGCAGAGATAAACAACAGCAGAGCGACCCACAACAGGTTCGCGTCGGCCATCACTTCGCCCGACATCGAGTCGTAAAGTATCTTGAAAACCGGCCGGCCGTCGAGCCGCACGGCGCTGCCTTCACTGAAGGTAAGAGGACGGACCGAGAAACGGGCTCCAAGGTGCAGACGCGGGTTGACTCCGTTGTAGGAGCGCTTGTCGAGGTTGTCCATCACCAGCAGGCCCGAAATAAGCTTGGCGCCACCCATTTCCCTGGACTTCACAATATACCACTTTGAGCCTATGTTCATATAGCCGGGCTCGTCGGTTACGTAGTTCAGAGGAGACAGCAGGTTGACCCGTGGATTCGTAATGCGCTGCATTACAATACGGGAGGAGATGTCGTCGTTGTATAGCGGGAACTGTCCGCGCCAAGACTGGAGTGTGTCCGCAACATAAGTGTATATGACCATGTCGTCCGGCAGTTTGGCCTGGGGACGGGTCTCGAACGATTCCAGGCGCGCCATCCTTTTGGCCAGCCTCCGCTGTACCTTGCGGGCCTCCTGGGCAGTATCTCCGATGGAACGGGGCATTGCCACAGCAACGACAATCAGCACTACGCTGAACAACGCCAGCACAGCCCACAGATAGTCCCGGATATTAAAACGCTTATTCATTGTGGTACGGCTCCCCTCTCAAAATAGTGAATGCACGGTACAGTTGCTCTGCAAAAACCGTTCTCACCAGCTGGTGAGAGCAAGTCATCTTGGAAAGCGAAAGCTTGTACAACGCCCTGTCATACACGGCCGGGGCAAAGCCGTAGGCACCGCCAACCACGAAAACCAGATCTTTTCCGGCCTGCATCCAGCGTTCCAGGTGGGAAGCGAACTGTAGCGAAGTGTACTCGTCGCCGTGTTCATCTAGCAAAATCAGGGTCTCAGCGGGCTTGACCGCCTTCAGCAGGAATTCAGCTTCCTTGCTTTTTATCTGCTCCGGACTCAAGGAACCGGCGTTTTTCAGCTCCGGCAGTTCCTTTATGCTGAACTTCACATAATGGTAAAGCCTGGAGGCATACATCTCCAAGCCTTCAGCCACCCAGCGGATGTCTGTCTTCCCCATTGTGAGAAGCGTAATGTGCATCGTTTGCAAAAATAAGAAACTGGCTTAATATTTGCAAAGAATTGCGGACGTATGAAGTTGATACATCTATTAGTGATTTCTCTCCTTCTGGCGAGTCCCTTGGCCTCGGCCCAGAACTTCATGATAAAGAAAGCAGTCCAAAGCACGGCCCAGGACAGCGGCGACAACGTTTTCGTACCCATCTGCAAGTACATTGCAACCGGAAATGCCGAGGCTTTGTCCGCCTGGTTCGCGGATAATCTGGAAATAGCGGTCCTGGCCAAGGAAAGCGACGCCAGCCGTGCCCAGGCCCGCCAGATAGTAAAAACATTCTTCGACACATACACCCCCCGCAGCTTCGACATAAACCACACGGCAGGCAGGGCCAACATGAAATACGCCCTCGGCACGCTCAAGGCAGGAGGAGAGGTGTTCAACGTTACAATCTTCCTCAGCTGCAAAGATAATAGTTACAAAATCAAGCAGCTGAAAATCGAAAGACTCTGAGTCTCCGCTTATTTTCCGAAATTCCTGGATGCGAAAGGCAGTGCCATGCGCAATGCCGTGTGCCAGTATTCCCAGTTATGGCCGCCGTTGCGTACGCGGAGCTCGCTCTTTATCCCCGCCTCTTTCATCTTTGAATGAAGCTGCTCGGAGAGCTGAAGCAGGTAATCGTCGTCACCGCAGTCGATGAACCATTTCACGCTGCGCAACTTCTCCTTGACCTCTTCCGAAGCCTCTTCCACGAACTTGATTGCGGAATGCTCTGCAACGCTTAGGCTCACTATCACCAGCTTGTCCGCTTCATCCAGAGGCTTGCTCATGGAGTCAATATCTTGGTCCAGCCAAGCGCTCATGGCATAGCAGCTGGAAAACATGTCCGTATGCCGCTGGGCATACACAGCGCTGCCGCCGCCGCCCATGGAGAGGCCCATTACGGCCCTGTGGGCCTTGTCCGAAATGCAACGGTATTTGCCTTCCACCTCGGGGACGAACTCCTTGAAGAAGAAGTCTTCATAGTTCCAGCCAGGCATATTGAAGTATCCGTTTTGCTTGTGGTGCACGTCGGGATCTCCTGCGTTGGGCATAACTATGACCATGGGCACGGCCTCGCCGGATGCTATGAGTTCGTCTGCAACGCCGCGCATAGTGCCGCGCTCGGCCCAGTCAGTATGCGTACCGAACAAGCCATGGAGCAGGTAAACCACGGGATATTGACAGTCTGTCTTGCCATAGCCGTCGGGAAGATACACTGAGTACTTCAACGTAGCCCCGAGCACATTGCTGCGGAGGCTGTCTACGACTATCCTGGATGCCCCGGAAAGTGCAAACTGGGCAGCCAGCAGAAATACGAAAGAAACAAGTATCTTTTTCATCTTAGCGGAGTTTCAGTTCAAACAGGCCGTCCTGGCCCTGAACCAGGAACTTGTTACACTTGAAGTGAGCCATATCTTCCAGTTCGCCAGTGGTTCCAAGTCCCATATCCAGCACCTTCACCGGCTGCTTGCGCTTGAGGTCCCAGATAAACAGGTAGCTGGGATACTTCTCCGTACCCAGACCGGTAGGCATCATGAGCTTGTCCTTCCAAACGCACAGGCCCTGGCCGATAGTGGCATAGCTAAGGCCGTAGTCCTCAACGGTATAAGTCTCTATCACGTCATCTTTTGTGAAGACCACGTCGCCTTCGCTGAGTTTGGGCAGGCGGAACTTTATGATGCGGTGCTTGTTGTGTTCTACATCCTTGTCGCCGGTAGTGTTGCCGAAGCCGTAAAGCATCTTGTTCTGGCGGTCCACCACCCACTGGAGGGCGTAGCCGAACAATCCGTCCACATCTTCGAAATGAATGGTTTGAACCAGGCTGGAAGACTGGAAACCGGGAGCTATACGTTCTACGAAAAGCACATCCTTGCGGCCCTGGTAGGGCTTCTTGTGGCACTGGCTCACATAAATAACCGGCATCGGATCACCCTTTTCGGCCTTCTCGACGCCGAAAGAACACACATTTGAGTGGTTTACCTCATCATGAGTTGCAAGATTGAAGGCGCCAAGCTTCTCCAGTCCGTCCTTCCCATCGTACTTCCATATTGTGGCTATTCCTGTGTGCTGCAGGCTCACCACATAGTTCTTCCAGCAGTCCATGCCCTGGTAGTTGGCCTTCTCAAAGGCTGTAATATGGCGGTTTTCAAAACCTTCGCGCGCAAGAGGCACGGATACGTAGCTCTGGGCAAAAGCAAACACTCCCGAGAACAGGAGTGTTGCAATAAGAATAGAACGTTTCATGCCGCTTAGACTCTTTGTCCGTAAGAACGGTCCGTAGTGTTCACGGTAATCTTTTCACCGGCTTCAATGAAGAGGGGCACCATGATACGTGCACCGGTTTCCAGAGTCACTTCTTTCTGGGCGTTGGAAGAAGCGGTGTTGCCCTTGACTGCAGGCTCGCTGTAAGTAACTTCGAGGGTCACGTAAGTGGGCAGCTCGCAAGTGAGGCATCTTTCTTCTTCTCCGGTCACGAACATCATTTCCACGTGCTGTCCTTCCTTCATAAGGTCTGCATTCTCAACCACGTCGTGAGGAAGAGTGATCTGCTCGTAGGTCTCCTCGTGCATGAAGTTGAAGGATTCACCGTCGTCATAGAGGAACTGATAGGGGCGGCGCTCAACCTCTATGGTCTCAATCTTGGCGCCTGCGGTGAAAGTATTCTCAAGAATGCGTCCGTTTTCCAGGTTGCGGAGTTTTGTCTTAACGAAAGCGGGGCCCTTGCCGGGTTTCACATGCTGGAACCAGACAATCATACAAGGCTTGTCGTTGAATTTCAGGTAAAGTCCGTTTTTAAAATCTGCGGTTGTTGCCATATAATAAATGTGTTAATTGTTTCTACAGCCCACAAATATAGAAAAATGCAGCGTTTAATGCAAATTCAAGATTTAATGCTGTATGGCCATCAGGCGGATGTACTTGAGAATGGTGTCGCACCACTTCTGGTCTCCGGGGAACTGATAGCGGCAGTTGCCCTTGGGATCGGGGGTGAAGATGGTCTCTCCCTTGGGAGTAAGGGTGACCCAGCCGCGCTCGGACAGGGTGTAGATATCGTCGCCTTCCACTGCGTTGATGACGGCAAGGGGATCCCACATCTTCTGGCCGGTATCGCACTGCAGGTACTCATAGACCCACTTGATAGGATGGGTTTCGGTCCAGTTGATATCAGCAATTACCTGTGCATCAGGATAGAAGAGGGGGTCGCCGACCTCTCCGGGAGAGAATATCATGTCGATTTCCCTGGGCCACAGCTCGAAGAACTTAAGGGAGAAATCTATAGCCTGGGTAAAGTTGTAGTCGGGCTCCACAGCCTCGCCGAAGACGCCGCCCATAGCATAGATGTTCTTGACTTTGGCACGTACCAGTTCCACGCCGTTCAGGGGAGAATACTCATCGGGAACGGACTGGAGCAGGCGTGCGAGCGTAGTCACGAATCCTACGGAGGCAATGGTCACGCTGTGGTCGGGCTGCTCGCTGAGAATCTTGCGGTAGAGTTTGTATCCCTCGGGATACTCTCCCGGTGCCCTGTAAGACTTCTTGAAGAGGGGTTCGGCATCCTCGTCACGGGCATAGGCCACATTATGATAAGGGATGAACACCTTGGGATCCCTGATACCGGCACGCTCCAGGCCGACGGGAATCTGAGGGTAGCCGTAGAAATTGTTCATGATATCCACCGCATCAGCATTGGCGGCACCCATACGGTCCACGATGACGCCCAGCAGGGTACAGCGTTTCATGTCCATATAGCGGTAGAGCATCATGAGGGCGAACAGGTCGTCGGTAGATGAACCCATATCGCAGTCGAAGATGATGCGGCAGTCGCGCTGCTCATAGTTGGACTTGATATTTATCTTCTTTCCAGCATCGTACACGGTGTGCTGTCCGTTATCCCGTGCAAACTGCAAGGCAGCTGCAAGGCTGTCCTCGGGGAAACAGCGGGTGGAGTCGAAATAATACTTGCCGGTTGCCGGATCACGCCAGCCGCCTACCAGATTGTTATGCTCGCGGGCGTGCTTTACTACCGCCGGAATGCTCTTTTTGTCGAAACTGTTCTGAGTAGCCGCATAGGAGACCATCAGTCCCTTTTCCGGCTGACGGAGAGTGGTAAGGTCCAGCGTGAATCCATCCGGAAACATCTGTCCCATAGCCCAGATTGCGTTGTAAAGCTCCTTGTCGGAGAGTGGCTGTGCCTGAAGCGATAAGCCCAGGAACAGAGCTGCGATGATTGTCAATAATTTTTTCATATTTTGTCGGGTTAATTAATTGCTTTTATTGCGTCTGCCACATCTTCCAGCAGCCATTTGGGGGTAGAAGTAGCGCCGCATACCCCTGCAGTAGCGGCACCTTCGAACCAGGATGCCTGAAGCCCGGCGGCAGAAGCTACGTGGTAGCTGCGGGGATTGATGCTGCGACACCATTCGAACAGCACCTTCCCGTTGGAACTGGAGGTGCCGGAGACGAAGACCAGAACGTCGTTGGCCCGGGCAAACGCAGCCAAGTCCCGATGGCGCGACGCCACCTGCGCACAAATGCTGTCGTGCACCGTGAGGCCGGCCGTCATCAGCTGCCGGAGCCTCCCGGCCAGCAGGCCATAGCCCTCCGGACTCATCGTGGTCTGGGAAAACAGCTCCACAGGCAAATCGGCACGAAGCAGCCCCCCGGAGACGGCGTCCACAAGCTGCCCGGCGGTCTCCACCACCACCGCCCTGCCGCCGGTCTGTCCCACGAGGCCCAATACTTCGGGATGTCCGATTTTGCCAAAAATCACCACCTGGGCACGTTCGGAGGCCGCTTTTATCTGCTGCTGCAAGCGCAGCACCACAGGGCAGGTGCAGTCAATGACTCGCAGGCCTGCGCCGGCAAGCTTTACATAGGTGGACGGAGGTTCCCCGTGCGCCCTGATGAGCACGGTGCTACCGGGCCCGAGCTTATCCAGGCCGGCATGGTCTATGGTGCCCAAGCCCTTGTGGCTCAGGCGGGTAAGTTCTTCTTCATTGTGAACAATGGCACCCAGAGACCAGAGCTTCCCTTCTTCCTTTGCCAGGAAGTCTTCCGCAGTAGAAATGGCGCGGATAACGCCTCCGCAGAAGCCGGAATGCGGGTCGATGCCAACACTTATCATAGGATACCGAATTTGCCCTGCATAAGGCCCTGTATCCACGCGAGCTCCTCGTCGAAGCCCATCTCGGAGTTATCCAGCTCGAAGGCATCTTCCGCCCTGCGCAGCGGATTGGTCTCCCGGTGGGAATCTATGTAGTCCCTCTCCCGCAGGTTTTTCACCACCTCCTCCAGCAGAGGCTCCTCCCCTTTCAACTTCAGTTCTTCGTAGCGGCGGCGTGCCCGCACTTCCTCCGTTGCCGTCATGAAAATCTTCAGCTCGGCATTGGGAAATACTGCCGTGCCGATATCACGTCCGTCCATCACTATTCGGCCCTTGCTGCCGAACTGATGCAGCCTCTCATCTACCCATTCGCGCACATAAGGCACTGCAGCTATGGGACTTACCTGGGAACTCACCTCCATGGAACGGATTTGCTGTTCAATGCAGCGGGGTCCCATGAAAAGGCGTCCGTCGCCAGCAAATGTAAGGTGCAGCCCGGAAAGAGCCGTCTTAAGCTCCGGGCTCACAGTTCCGAGGCGGCTTATGAGGCCTTCCTCTTGGGCGAAAAGGGTAACTCCCCTGTAGAGGGCGCCGGAATCGAGGTAAAGGAAACCGAATTTTTTGGCTACCAGTTTGGCGAACGAACTCTTGCCTGTGGAAGAGTAACCGTCTATTGCTATAATTATGTCGGGAATATTCATATCAGCACAAATATAAAAAAAATAACGATATTTGCTGAAAGAAACAGAACATAGTATGAAGATTCTGATTATTGATGACGAGCGCAGCATCCGCAATTCGATGAAAGAAATCCTCTCCGACGAAGGCTACATAGTGGAGACGGCGGAAGATGGCACCAGCGGCTATACCCTTGCCTCAAGGGGGCATTACGACGTGGTATTCTGCGATATAAAGATGCCCGGGATGGACGGAGTGGAAGTGCTGGACAAGCTGGTTTCCGACGGCTGCGAAAGCGCAATAGTAATGATTTCCGGCCACGGAGACATAGACACCGCCGTGGAGTGCATCAAGAAAGGAGCCTTTGATTTTATCCAGAAGCCCCTGGACCTCAACCGCTTGCTCATCACCATCAAGAACGCCACAGACAAGACCAAACTGGTGGCCCAGACTAAGATACTCAAAAAGAAGGTGTACGGCGGCAGCCAGATGGTGGGCGAATCCCCCGCCATCCAGCACATCCGGGATATTGTGGCCAAAGTGGCGGCCACTCCTGCACGCGTGCTTATCACCGGGGGCAACGGTTCCGGCAAGGAACTCGTGGCCCGAAGCCTTCACGACCAGAGCGACAGGGCCTCCCAGCCGTATATCGAGGTCAACTGCGCAGCAATTCCTTCCGAGTTGATAGAGAGCGAGTTGTTCGGCCACGAGAAAGGTTCGTTCACCTCGGCCATCAAGCAGCACAAGGGCAAATTCGAGCAGGCCGACGGCGGCACCCTCTTCCTGGACGAGATCGGCGACATGTCGCTTGCCGCGCAGGCGAAGGTGCTGCGTGTGCTGCAGGAAAACAAGCTCTCCCGCGTCGGCAGCGATACCGATATAAAAGTGGACGTACGGGTGATTGCCGCCACCAACAAGAACCTCCAGGAAGAAATAGCCAAGGGTAATTTCCGCGAAGACTTGTACCACCGACTGAGCGTCATAGTCATCAATGTACCGGGCCTGGACGAACGCAAGAGCGATATTCCACTGCTGGTGGATTATTTCGTGGAACGCATCTGCACGGAAACCGCAATGCCCCGCAAGAGCTTCAGTCCGGAGGCGGTGAAACTGCTGCAGGAGCGTAGCTGGAAGGGCAATATCCGGGAACTCCGGAACGTGGTGGAGCGGCTGCTCATCCTGGGCGACGATGTTATTTCCGCCAAGAACGTGAAAGATTACGTGATGTAAAAAAATGAGGGTTGGCCGTCCGGTCAACCCTCATTGCTGTTGGGAAATCCCAAATTAGTCGTTGAGAGAGAAGCGCTTGAAGGCAACAACCTTGGCCTCTTTGTCTTCCTTGGCAATAGCCTCCTTGACAGAGATTTTGTCGTCGCTCATCTGATACTCCTGCTCCTCGAGAGTCTGCTCCTTGAGGAACTTCTGCACGCGGCCGTTTGCGATATTCTCGATCATCACGGGGTTCAGGCTCTGAGCCTTCTCCTCACCGACGGTCTTGATAATCTCACGTGCCTGGGCGGCCTGCTCGGGAGTAAGCCATCCCTTTGCCGTGTTGGACTCGATGTGGTCCTCGCTGTCGCAGTGGGCGGGATTGATGCCTGCCTTCTTGAGGGCGGCGTCGATAGCCTTCTGCACCATTTCGTCCTTGGTCTTCTGGATAGCCACCACCTTCTCGTTGTCCAGTACGGACTGAGGGCAGTCGGCGACACCGATGGACACAGGATTCATGGAAGCGACCTGCATCACGACTCCCTTGGCAAGAGCCTCGGAGACGGGCTTGTTGAAGCCAACAATAGCACCAAGCTTACCGTTGATTTTGTGGATGTATTCCATCACGAAAGGAGCCTCCACGATGGCGTAGCCAACGAGGACGTGCTTCTCACCGGTCTTTCCGGTCTGGGCCTCAACGGCCTCGGCCACGGTGTAACCGTCTGCCATCTTGCAAGCCTTCAGGCCCTCAAGGTCGGCGGGGCAGTTAGCGATGGCCACATCGGCGATAGCCTCTGCGAGATTCTGGAAATCGGAGTTACGGGACACGAAGTCGGTCTCGCAACCGAGGCATACCAGGATGCCCTTTCCACCTGCGACGCGTGCTTTTACGGCACCCTCGGAGGTCTCGCGGTCGGCGCGCTTGGCGGCAACCATCTTACCCTTCTCGCGGATGATGCCCACGGCCTTCTCGAAGTTGCCTTCAGCCTCTTCGAGAGCCTTCTTGCAGTCCATCATACCTGCGGAAGTCATTTTGCGTAATTTCATTACGTCTGCTGCTGTAATTGCCATAGCTGTATTCTCTTTTAGCGTTTACGGAACTGAATTATGCCTCTGCAGGCTCGGCGTCAGCCTCAGCTGCGGACTCCTCCTTTGCCTCGGCGGCAGGCTCTTCAGCCTTGGCCTCGGCACCTTTGCGGGCGCGGAGTTTGCGGGTTGCGCCCTTTGCAGGCTCGGCAACTTCCTCTGCGGAAGCTTCCTTGTCCTTCTCGAGCTTGCGCTCCTCAAGACCTTCGGCGATGGCTGCACAGAGAACGTTCATGATGCACTCGATAGACTTTGCCGCATCGTCATTTGCCGGAATCACATAATCAATAGGGGTAGGATCGCAGCAAGTATCAACCATTGCGAATACCGGAATGTTAAGACGATTGGCTTCCTTGACGG
>CAMKQN010000035.1:0-19165 GCA_946414935.1 uncultured Bacteroidales bacterium | reverse complement strand
AAGGAAAAAAAGTTTATCTTTGGCTGTTAATTTATTGAAGAGTATGGAACTGTTGGCTATTCATTGGAACGTCAATCCTGTAATATTCAGTATAGGGAACTTCGGAATCCGCTGGTATTCATTGCTTTTTGTGTCCGGATTCATTATCGGCTGGTATCTCTTCCGCTGGTTTTTCCGCCGGGAAGGCGTGCCCGAAAAACTGCTTGACCCGCTGCTCTACACCTTGCTTATAGCTACCATCGTGGGCGCACGCCTCGGCCATTGCTGTTTCTATCAGCCGGATTATTACTTCGGCTCATGGAAAGGGTTCTTGGAGATCTTCATGCCCTGGAAAGGCGGACTGGCCAGTCATGGCGGAGCGATCGCATTGCTTCTTGGAATGTGGTGGTATTCAGTACATTATGGCAAAAAGAATGATTTCGATTATCTCTGGATAATGGACCGTCTTGTGATTACCGTGGCCTTTGCAGGCTGTCTAATCCGTCTGGGCAACCTGTTCAACTCGGAGATATACGGGGATGTGACCAATCTGCCCTGGGGCATCATTTTCGACCTCCGCGGGGAGACCGAGCCCAGGCACCCTACCCAGCTGTACGAGGCTACGAGTTACCTGATACTCGGACTTGTCCTGCTTTGGGTGTACGCCAAAAAACTGGATAAGGTACACAGAGGCTTCTTCTTCGGCCTTTTCCTTGTGGGCTGCTTCGGAATGCGCTTCCTTATCGAGTTTATCAAAGAACCTCAGGTGGAGTTCGAGCAGAGCATGGCCCTGAATATGGGACAATTGCTCTCCATCCCATTCATCCTTGCAGGTATAGCGTTGCTGGTCTATGCGGCCGTGTCCAGGAAGCCTGCAGCCATAGTTCACCCCGAGCCGCCAAAAAAAGAGCCCACGCATTACGCGAAGGCTCTGTAGTGCCGGGCTGCCGGAGGCTATTTCCATTCCAGCCTGCCGCTGCCGCTCACTTTGTGATTGACGCTGCGGGCATTGCCGGAGAGAATTACGTCTCCGCTGCCTGTAATACGTATATCTACGTCACCTGCGTCTTTGCAGCCAAGGGTGACGTTTCCGCTGCCTGTAGTGGTGACATCAATGGCGTCGGCTGTAATGGAGTTTACAAAAATGTCCCCGCTGCCGGAGGAAGACAACGTGGCGGATTCTGCCTGCAAGCTGTTCACCAGGGTATCTCCGGAGCCGGTGAGTTTGCTCTGGAACTTCCTGCAGCTGACGTTTCCGGTAACCTTCAGGTCCCCGCTGCCGCTTAGCTTGAAAGAAAGGTCCCCGTCCGCATCAATGGTTCCTGATGCTATGCAGTCGCCTGAACCTGTGAGGGTTACGGCGTTGAGGCCGGCGGAGGTGACAGTCACGAATACATCTGTTTCAGGTCTCAGTATGTATCCGGACTTGACGGCCACGTGGAGGGTCCCTTTTTCTACATATATGTTGTAGTAATCTACCAGATTCCGGTCGCAGGTAAGAACCACGGACGGTTCGCCCGTGGCCTGGGAATACAGCACGTCGATGGAGCCCACGGAAGATATGGCATTAAAACCGGCCACTTTGATATTCTCTTCCACGGAGATGCCGTCCCCTGTTACTATATGGCCGAATAGATTGTCCAAACAGCAGGAAGATAAAATGCACGCGCTTGCCGCAAGGGCTAAAAACCTTCTCATAAATTTATTTGGTTTTAGATGTTTCCAATCTTATTACTATGGACAGCGGCAGTACTTTACCGAAGCGGTCCTGCAGAGCCAGTTCGCCAGAGCTAATCACTGCAGACGTATCGGCTTGTGCCGCGGAAATGCCGAAAGCTTGGCGTACGAGCGTCTCGCCAAGGGCAGCGGAGTAGCCGTTGGAGTAGAGGTTGAGTACCACAAAGCCGCCCGGCGCCAGGATGGCGGACACGGTGCGGAGCATCTCGAACAGACACTCGTCCAGCTTCCATTTTTCTCCGTCCGGCCCATGTCCGTATGCGGGAGGGTCGAGGATGATGCCGTCGTAGCTGTTGCCCCTCCGTGCTTCCCGGTGAGCGAATTTCATTGCATCTTCGATAACCCAGTGGATGCCACCGGGTTCCGAGGAACTGCGTTCGAAGTTCCCGCGCGCCCAGGTAACGACCTGGCGGACCGAGTCGAGATGCGTGACGTCGGCACCGCCTGCACGTGCGGCCAGCGACGCTGCACCGGTGTAGGCGAACAGGTTGAGCACGCGAGGGTGGTCCAATTCGCGGCATTTCCGGTAGATGAACTCCCAGTTGGGAGCCTGCTCCGGAAACACGCCCACATGCTTGAAGGAAGTGAGCCCGAGCCTAAGAGCCAAGGATTTATATTTGATCCACCACTGGTCCTCCATCTTGTGGAGGCGATCCCAAGTGCCGCTGTCTTCTTTGCCGGCCTTCCCGAAGCCCGCCCCGGGAGTAAAGCGCGTATGTGCCATCCGGTTCCACTCCGACTGGGGAAGGCTTTTGTCCCACAGTGCTTTAGGCTCCGGCCTGGCAAGCACGTAAGCGCCGAAGCGTTCAAGCTTCTCGCCGGCGCCGCAGTCAATCAGCTCATAATCTTTCCAGGAAATGTCGGGGAACTCTACCATAATAATGCAAAGATACTGCTTTTTCCCAATATCCCACTCTCGCTTTGTAAATCAGTGTGTTGTTATCTTGAGCATAATAACAATTATTCCATAATCCGGCTTCTGCTATCCAGCATGGCTTGTCGTCCCTAATTCATGGGAGCGAATCACCGCATTTCGCTCCCGAAAAGGCTGGCAAATGGTAATCTGGGAGCGAGTCATCGCCTCTCGCTCACGAAACAGTGGAAAAGCAGTCAAACTGGAGCTAAACACAGTGCTCCACTCCCGAAACGGTGGAAAAGTGGCAAAACGGGAGCGAATCATCGCATTTCACTCCCGAAAAGGCTGGCAAATGGTAATCTGGGAGCGAATCACTTCATTCCGCTCCCTTAACAGCGGAAAAGCGGTAAAATGGGAGCGAATCATCGCATTTCGCTCCCGAAAAGGCTGGCAAATGGTAATCTGGGAGCGAATCACCTCATTCCGCTCCCGAAACGGTGGAAAAGCAGTCAAACGGGAGCGAATCTTCGCATTTCGCTCCCGCTGACGTGTAGGCCTTGATGCTGTCTCTCAGGTCGCCTGTTGTCTCTCAGGTTCCCCCGCTGTCTCTCAGGTCCCCCGCTGTCTCTCAGTTCCCCCGCTGTCTCTCAGGTCTCCCGTTATCTCGCAGGTCCTCCCGCTGGCGCGCAGATGAGGGCGCTGGCGTGCTGCTATGCCAATTAATGAAAAAAGAGGGGCCGCGAAAACCGGTCCCTCTAAATACGATGTGAAATCATTATTTCCTGATGGCAGCTATGCCGGGGAGTTCCTTGCCTTCGAGGGCTTCGAGCATTGCGCCGCCGCCGGTGCTCACGTAGCTGACCTTCTTGGCGAAGCCCATCTGGGTCACGGCTGCAACTGAATCGCCGCCGCCTACGAGAGTGTAGGCTCCGGCCTCGGTAGCCTTTGCCAGAAGCTCGGCTATCTTAAGGGTTCCGTTCGCAAAAGGAGCTATCTCAAATACGCCCACGGGTCCGTTCCAAAGGATGGTCTTGGAAGCGAGGATGACCTTCTCCCAGATTGCAAGAGATTCGGGACCGGCATCGACACCCTCCCATCCTTCGGGGATAGCATTGGAAGGAACTATCTGGGTATTGGCGTCTGCGCTGAAGTCGTCTGCGACCAGAGTCTGTACTGAAAGATAAATATTTACGCCCTTCTCCTTGGCCTTTGCGAGAATCTCGAGAGCCTGGGGTATGAGCTCATCCTCATGGAGGGAGTTGCCGATCTGGCCTCCCTGAGCCTTGATGAAGGTATATCCCATTCCACCGCCGATGATGAGGTTGTCAACCTTCTCGAGCATATTCTCAAGGACGGCGAGCTTGCTGGACACTTTGGATCCGCCGATGATAGCGGTGAAGGGGTGCTTGGCGTTGCTGAGCACGTTGTCGATAGCCTTGATTTCACCTTCCATCAGGTAGCCGAACATTTTGTCCTCGGGGAAATACTCGGCTATGAGGGCGGTAGATGCGTGGGCGCGGTGTGCGGTACCGAAAGCATCGTTGATATAGCAGTCTGCATAAGATGCGAGAGTCTTGACGAAATCCTTCTGGGAAGCCTTCACGGCAGCCTTTGCAGCCTTCTTCTCCTCGTCGCTTGCATCCTCTGCAAGTCCGCGGGGTTTGCCCTCCTCCTCGGCATAGAAGCGGAGGTTTTCGAGCAGCAGAGCCTCTCCGGGCTTCAGCGCGGCAACCTCTGCCTGGGCTTTCTGGCAGTCGGCGGCGAACTTGACGGGAACTCCGAGGCACTCGGAAACGTGAGCCAGGATATGACGGAGGGAGAACTTGTCAGTCACGCCTTTCGGACGTCCGAGGTGAGACATGATAATGAGAGCGCCACCGCCCGCAAGCACCTTTTTCAAGGTAGGGATAGCTGCGCGGATGCGGGTGTCGTCAGTGATTTCGAAATTGTCGTTTAGGGGGACGTTGAAGTCAACGCGTACGATCGCCTTTTTGCCGGTAAAATCGTAGGAATCGATGTGCTTTTGCATAATGTTGTTCTAAAAATCCTACAAAAATAATAAAAATCCGTAACTTTTGTACGAGGATATCCTTTAAGCGTTATAAATATGACGCGAAAGACCGTGCGTCCGCCACCGGTTCAGATGGTACAATTTTTGCAGCAAAATTGCGCCTGTTATTATTGTGTATGAAGAAGTCGTTATTTACTGTTCTGGTACTTTCAGCAGCGCTTTTCTGCGCCCGGGCACAGGAGCCTGCATACCTTTCCCTGGACCAGATTCTGGAGATTGCACTTAGCGAGAATGCTTCGGTACGGGTTGCCGACCTTGAGATAGAACGAACCGGATATGCCCGCAAGGGCAGTTATGCCGCATTGTTCCCGCAGATTGACGGTTCCGGTACTTACCAGCGCACCATCAAGAAGCAGGTGATGTATATGGATTTCGAACTGCCCGGCTTGGGCGGCGGAGCCGGAGCTTCGGAAAGCGGCTCTGACGGCAGTGCCGGCGGAGGCAGCCGCGACGGTTTTGAGGTGGGACGCTGGAACACTTGGTCGGCCGGCGTATCAGCCACTATGCCCCTGGTCAACGCCCAGTTGTGGAAAAGCCTGAAAATCAGCGACCAAGACGTGGAACTTGCGGTGGAAAAGGCTCGCAATTCCCGCTTGGAGACAGTCACTCAGGTGAAAAAGGCCTTCTATACCGTACTGCTTGCAAAGGAGGCCCTTAAAGTATATCAGTCGGTATATGAGAATGCGGTAGAAAATCTGGAACTCACCCAGAAGAAATATAACGCCCAGCGTGCCTCGGAGCTCGACCTTACCCGGGCCAAGACTGCCCTGGCGAATGCAGTTCCCAATATGTACGATGCCGCCAACTCGGTAGAGCTCAGCCTCTGGCAGCTGAAAGCCGTCATGGGCGTAGAACTGGGCAGCGCCATTGACGTAGCCGGATCCCTTACCGATTATTCCGGTCAGATGGAAGAGAGCTACAACCCCGGCACAGACCTCGGCGGCAACTCAGCCCTGCGTCAGCTCTCCATACAGGCGGAGCAGCTCGCATCGGCAGTGAAAATGCAGCAGTATGCTTACCTGCCCTCACTGGCCCTGGCTTTTTCCTACAGCTTGAACGCAATGGCCAACGATTACAACTTCAGCCAGTACAAGTGGTCCCCCCATTCTTACGTGGGACTTAGCCTCAGCATCCCTATCTTCTCCGGCGGAAAAAGGCTGAACGCGGTGCGGCAGGCAAAAGTACAGGCCGCCGAGCTTGATATCCAGCGTACCAACACCGAGCGTCAGCTGCAGATAGCCATACGTCAGCTTCTCGGCACCATGGATACGGCCACCAAGAGCTATGCCTCCGCCGCGAGCGCCGTAGAATCGGCCATGAAGGCTTATTCCATAGCCCGCCAGTCCTATGACGTGGGCCGCAGTACCCTGACCGACCTGAACGATGCCCAGCTTGCCTTGACCCAGGCCAAGCTCGGAGAGTGCCAGGCTATATTCAACTATGTTTCCGCGAAGTCCGACCTGGAGGGTACCCTGGGTGCGGATTTTATAGGCCCGGACGGCCGTCCCCAACTGAAAAACAGCAAATACAATGAATAAAAAACTCTTTTTTGCCGCCGCGTTGTTGCTTTCTGCATGCGGTCAGCAGGCTGCCCGGCAGGGCGCGGCGCAGCCGGCGGAAGCCCAGCAGGCGAGCGCCCCCATGGTTTCCGTAGTAACAGCCGCATACGAACACGTGCCCCAGACGGCCGTGTACTCCTCGAACGTGCAGGCCAACGTGGTCAACAACATAGCGCCCCAAAGCGGAGGCCGCATCCAGAAGCTGAACGTGGAGGTTGGAGATTTCGTGGCAAAAGGCCAGGTGCTGGCCGAAATGGACCGTGTGCAGCTTGACCAGGCCGGCCTGAAGCTCCGCAACGACGAGACTGAACTCGAACGCGTGCGCGCCCTGCTTGCCCAGGGAGGCATTTCCCAGGCCGATTTCGACCAGCTGGAACTCGCCTGCAACGTGAGCCGCAGCAACTATCGCAACATAGAGGAAAACACCATACTCCGCAGCCCCGTGAGCGGTGTAGTGACCGCCCGCAACTACGACCGCGGCGATATGTTCGCCATGGCGCAGCCCATTTATACCGTGCAGCAGATCACTCCGGTGAAGATTCTGGTGGCTATTTCCGAAACGGACTACACCCGCGTCAAGAAGGGAGACAAGGTAAGCATCACGGCCGATGCGCTCCCCGGCAGCGCTTTCAGCGGAACCGTCAACCGCCTGTATCCTACCATGGATGCCGCCACCCATACCTTCAACGTGGAGGTGCTGGTGCCCAATTCCCGCAGGGAACTGCGCCCCGGCATGTATGCCCGCGTGACCGTCAATTTCGGCGACAGCTACAGCATCACAGTGCCCGATACCGCAATCTCCAAGATGCAGGGGGCCGGTACCAGGACTGTGTTCGTGGTGGATGAAGAAGGCTGCGCCCAGTTGAAAGTGGTCACTCTCGGCCGCCATTTTGACGGAAAATATGAAATTACCTCCGGCCTGAGCGAAGGCGACCGCGTAGTTGCAAAGGGAGGCTCATCTCTCAAGTCCGGACAAAAAGTTGAAGTAGCACAATAATGAGCATATACAGGACAGCGGTCAAGAACCCCGTAACCACCGCGCTCATATTCATTGCCTTCATGATATTCGGCATCTTCTCGCTGAGCCGGACCAGTATCGCCCAGTTCCCCGAGTTCGATTCCAATACCATTATGGTGATGTCGTCTTATCCGGGCGCCAATGCCGCAGATATCGAGACCAACCTTACAAAGGTGCTGGAGAATGCCCTCAACGGCGTTGAGAACCTCAAGGAGCTTAATTCGCGTTCCAAGGAAAACATTTCCCTCCTCACCCTTACCTTTGAATACGGGACGGACATAGAAGAAGCCACCAACAACGTCCGCGACAAGCTGGACATGGTGAACTCCAATCTTCCCGACGGAGCTTCTATGCCCGTCATCTTCAAGTTCAGTGCGGATGATATGCCCATCATGCTGCTCACAGCTACCGCCGACGAGAGTCTTCAGGGCCTGGACAAGATTCTGGATGACCGTCTGGCTACCCCTCTGGCACGCGTGCCGGGAGTAGGCACCGTGAGCGTGGCGGGCGCACCCACCCGTGAGATACAGATTTACTGCGATCCCACCAAGCTTCAAGCTTACAACCTGAGTATCAATGCTATATCCGGCATTATCGCGTCTGAGAACAAGAACCTTCCCTCCGGCAACATAGATATAGGTTCCAGCACTTACACCCTCCGTGTGCAGAAAGAATTCACGGACCCTTCGCAGTTGCTGGACGTAGTGGTCGGCAATGTCGGAGGCCGTATCATCTACCTCAGGGACGTGGCCACGGTGCGCGACGGCTCAGAAGAAAGGGAGCAGGAATCTTACACCGACGGCATTCGTTCCGCCCGTATCATCATTCAGAAACAGGCCGGAGCAAACACCGTCAATGTAATCCGCGGGGTTAAGAAGCAGCTGGCCAAGATTCAGCCCACATTGCCTGCCGACGTAAACGTCACCATCCTGGTGGACGGCTCTACGGAGATTATCAACACCATCAAGACTTTGCGCGACACCATCATCATCACTTTCCTGGTGGTGATGCTCATAGTGTTCATATTCCTGGGCAACTTCAAGTCCACCTTTATCATCGTGCTGTCCATCCCTATGGCGCTGCTGGCGTCGCTGGTGTATCTGTTCGCCACTGGCAACACGCTGAATATCATTTCCATGTCGGCTCTTGCCATAGCCATAGGAATGGTGGTGGACGATGCCATTGTGGTGCTGGAGAACGTGTCCACGCACTTGTCCCGCGGTGAGCGGCCAAAGGAGGCGGCGGTGCACGGGACCTCGGAAGTGGGCATCTCGGTTATCGCTTCCACCCTTACCATGCTCTGCGTGTTCCTGCCGCTTACTATGATAAACGGTATGGCCGGCATCATGTTCCGCCAGCTCGGCTGGATAGTGAGCATCATTATGATAGTGTCCACTACGGCGGCTCTTACATTGGTGCCTATGCTCTGTTCCCGCTGGCTTAAGCAGAACGAAAGCCATGGCAAGGTGTATAAGGCCATTTTCGACCCTATCAATCGCTTCATCGATTGGATTTCAAGAGGATACGGTCATGTGATCCGCTGGGCTACCGGCCATCGCGCCCTGGTTATCCTCGGCTTTGCGGCAGTTTTCGCAGCAGTCGTGCTGCTTCTTGCCCCCGGTGTGAAGACCGAATTCTTCCCCCACAGCGATACGGACCGCGTATCGGTGAATATAGAGTTGCCCATGGGTACCGCCCAGGAGATAACGCGCGATTTTGCATTCCGCCTGTACGACGAGGTGAAGGAAGCCGTTCCGGAGGCGCAGCGCATCAACTTTACCTTCGGCCAGGCCGACACGGACAACACCTTCGCCAACATGCAGAACAACGGCACGCACGTCATATCCATGAACGTGCGCATCGGTACCAGCAGCACGCGTGAGCGCAGCAGTGCCGAGATAGCCGACGTGATCCGCGGCATCCTGAGGAAGTATCCCGACATCCACCGCGCCATGGTTACCGAAGGCGGCGGCGGAATGGGCGGCGCCTCGACGGTCAAGGTGGAGGTGTACGGCTACAGCTTCGAGACCACTGACCGCATAGCCAGGGAGCTGCAGACGAAGATGCTTCAGGATCCCGCCTATGCTCAGGTTACCCTGAGCCGCGATGAATATACCCCCGAGTACCAGATGGACTTCGACCGCACCAAGCTGGCCCTTAACGGGCTCAATTCCACCACGGCGGGTGCGGCATTCAGCTCTGCTATGAGCGGCACCATCGCTTCCTTCTACCGTGAGGATGGGGAGGAGTATTACATCCGCGTGCGCTATGCCCCCGAATTCCGTACCAGCATCGAGGATATGGAGAATATCATCGTGGTAAACGGGCAGGGACGGCCGGTGCGGATGAAGGAACTCGGAACCATAGTGGAGACGCTGGTGCCTCCTACCATTGAGCGCAAAGACCGTGAGAGACTCATTTCCGTGACCGGAATCGTGGGCCGCGGCGTCGCCCTGTCGGATGCGGTAGCGGCCGCACAGCGTGCCATCGATGCCACCGACGTGCCCTCTGAGCTCGCAATCCAGATTGCCGGCGACTACGAGGAACAGCAGGATATGTTCGCCGACCTGTTCGTGCTTATCGTGCTGATTATCCTTCTGGTATATATGGTCATGGCCTCCCAGTTCGAGTCGTTCATGAGTCCTTTCGTGATTATGTTCAGCGTACCGTTCGCCGTGGTGGGCGTGCTGCTCGGCTTCGCCGTCACCGGAACCAGCCTGGGCATGATGTCGCTGGTGGGTATCATAATCCTGCTCGGTATCGTGGTGAAGAACGGTATCGTGCTCATAGATTACACCATATTGCTCCGGGAGAGGGGCGTGAGCGTGAGGGATGCGTCCGTAGAAGCCGCCCGCAGCCGTCTGCGCCCTATTTTGATGACCACCTTGACCACGGTGCTGGGTATGCTTCCTATGGCAATAGGTACCGGCGAGGGCTCCGAATTATGGCGCTCCCTCGGAGTTACGGTATGCTGGGGTTTGTCCGTCTCCACGCTGGTGACCCTGGTGCTCATACCTACCGTGTACTGCGCAATATGCGTCCGTCAAGAGAAACGTAAGAACAAGAAATCGGCGACAAAATGAAAGCATTGTTCATAAGTTACAACCAGGCATACAGCGACGAGGTGGTGGAACTGCTGGAATCGTTCGGACAGAGGGGCTTTACCCGTTGGGTGGACATACAGGGCCGCGGAAGCGCGGACGGCATCCCCCATCTGGGCAACCATGCGTGGCCGGAGCAGAACCATGCCGTCCTGAGCTGCGTTCCCGACGAAAAAGTGCAGCCAATCTTGACTGCACTTAGGGAAAAGGATCTTGCTTCTCCAGATCTTGGCCTGAGGGCCTTCGTGTGGCCCGTAGAAGCCTGGTAAACTACTGGTTCTGAGCGGTTTTTTGCGGTCTTTGGCCGTTGCCCTGGCGCTGGCCTTCGCCGGGACGCTGCCCGTTGCCGCGATGCCGGCCGTTGCCGTTGCGGAAGGCTCCGTTACCACCTTGCCCGTGACCGCCCTTAAGCTTGCCTATCTGCTGCCTGCGGAATTTTTCCTCGCAGGTGAAGAACTTGGCGGTCTTTTCCGCTGAAAGCACCTTCTGGTACTTCTTGGCGTTGGCGACGTGGAGATTCACGTTCTCGCCCTTGGCTTTAAGGTAGGCATCCAGAAGGGCTTGTACGTTGCCTTCTCCGCTCGAAAGGGCTTTGTTCAGTTCCATGAAGGCCTTGCGCTCCGCTTTCATCAGGGCTTTCTGCTCGGTCTCAATCTGGTTGTACACGGGCCAGAAGGCTTCGGCTTCTTTCTCGGTGAGACCTACTTCGGAAGTGATGAAGGCAATCTTTTCCAGTTTAAGCTTTTCCGCGGCTGCCTGGCCGTGGCCGCCCTGGGCCTGCCTTCCGCCTTGCGGCTGTGCGAAAGCCGCCGAGGCAATGCTGAGTGCCAGCAAAAGGGAAATCATCTTTTTCATAACCAAAACATATTAATAATTATACATATCGTCCTCAAGTTGTGCAAGGGTGGTACCCGAGTCTATGAGGTATTCTATTATCTCTTCGTCCGAAGCCGGCTGGCTTGCGGTAGTCTTTGTCAGGATGTAATTGCCGGCGAGCAGTGCCAGTGCGAAACTGGCTGCAAGTGCCAGATAAGGCGTGAGCTTGATGCCGGTCCTGCGTTGAGGAATGTCCGAAAGCCTGGTCTGCAGGCTGTCGAAGTACCTTGCGGGTGTGGAGTATGGTAGTTTCTGTTTCATTTCGCTGTTTTAGACGCAAAACGCGACGGGAAGTTTAATCGGTTTCGGAAAGATATGCTTTTACTTTCTCGAAGGCTATGTGGTAGGAGGCTTTAAGCGCGCCTACCGAGGTGCCGGTTATCTCTGCAATCTGCTCGTAACTCAGGTCCTGCCAGTAACGCATGGAAAATACGAGGCGTTGCTTGTCGGGCAGGTCGGCAAGCGCTTTGCGGAGCTGCCGGAGCGCCTTGTCGCCGTCGAAATAAGGGTCGGGATCGGTCACCCGGGCAGCTTCCGCGTCGATGCGGGAGAAGCTGAGGGCGGCGCGTACACGGGCTTTGCGCAGAAAGCTGAGGGCTTCGTTGGTGGCTATGCGCCAGAGCCATGTGAAGGGGTCGGAGTCGCCCCTGAACCCGGGCAGCGCCTTCCATACTTTGATAAAGATGTCTTGCAGGAGATCGTCGGCGTCTTCGTGGCTGCCCACAAGGGTGCGCACGTGCCAGTACAGCGGCTGACTGTACTGGTGCACCAAGTCGTTGAAATATTGTTCCTGCTCCTGCATACGCACGTTAGACGCAAAACTTGTACCGGGGTTTAATTTGGGTGCAAGAGATTACCGGTTCACCGGGCAGAAGCCGCAGACGGCTTAGCTGTCAAGCTTGAGAACCGCCATGAAGGCGCTCTGCGGCACCTGCACGGTACCTATCTGCCGCATACGTTTCTTGCCTTCCTTCTGCTTTTCCAGCAACTTGCGCTTGCGGGTGACGTCGCCGCCGTAGCATTTGGCAGTCACGTCCTTGCGCACCTGTTTCACGGTCTCGCGGGCAATGATCTTGGCTCCTATGGCTGCCTGGATGGGGATGTCGAACTGCTGGCGGGGAATGAGGTCCTTGAGCTTCACGCACATCTTGCGGCCGAAATCGTAAGCGTTGTCCTCATGGATAAGGGTGGAAAGCGCATCGGCGGGCTCTCCGTTGAGCAGTATGTCCAGCCTCACGAGCTTTGCGGGGCGGAACTGGGTTACGTGGTAATCGAATGACGCATAGCCCTTTGAGATGGTCTTCAGCTTGTCGTAGAAGTCGAACACTATTTCGCTCAGCGGCATGTCGTAGTTGAGTTCCACGCGCTCGGCGGTGATGAAATGCTGGCTTGCGAGGGTGCCGCGGCGGTCCAGGCAGAGTTTCATGATGGGGCCGAAGAACTCGGCCTTGGAAATAATCTGGGCGCGTATGTACGGCTCCTCGATGTGGTCTATGAGCGTGGGGGCGGGCAGTCCGGAAGGGTTGTGCACGTCCAGCACCTCGCCCTGCATGGTGTACACATTGTAAGACACGTTGGGAACGGTGGTTATCACGTCCATGTCGAACTCCCGGAAGAGGCGCTCCTGCACGATTTCCAGGTGCAGCAGGCCCAGGAAACCGCAGCGGAAGCCGCTTCCCAGGGCGAGCGAGCTTTCCGGCTCGTACACGAAGGAGGCGTCGTTGAGCTGGAATTTCTCCAGCACCGCCCGCAGTTCCTCGAATTTGTCGGCCTGCACGGGGTACATTCCGGCGAACACCATTGGCTTTACCTCTTCGAAGCCGGCGATGGCTTCGCTGCAGGGTTTGGCTACGTGGGTGATGGTGTCGCCCACCTTCACTTCTACGGCGCTCTTGATGCCGGTGATAATGTAACCTACGTCACCGCAGCCCACTTCCGTGCCCGGGACAAGCTTCATCTTCAGCGAACCTACCTCCTCCACTTCATACTCCATCCCGGTAGCGAAGAACTTCACTTTGTCGCCTTTGCGTATGCTGCCGTTCTTGATTTTGAAATAAGCTATGACGCCACGGAAAGAATTGAACACGGAGTCGAAGATGAGGGCCTGGAGCGGCGCCTGCGGGTCTCCGGCCGGAGCGGGAATCTTTTCTACGATGGCGTCCAGGATGGGCGCAACTCCCTCGCCGGTGCGGGCCGAAACCTTGAATACATCGTCAGGGTCGCAGCCGAGCAGGTCGCAGATTTCGTCTGTAACCACCTCTATCTGAGCGGACTCCATGTCTATCTTGTTGAGCACGGGTATGATTTCCAGGCCGTGGTCGATAGCCATATACAGATTGGAAATAGTCTGGGCCTGAACGCCTTGCGAGGCATCCACCACCAGCAGCGCACCTTCGCAGGAAGCGATGCTGCGGGATACTTCGTAGGAGAAATCAACGTGGCCGGGAGTGTCTATCAAGTTGAGCCTGAAGTCTTCCCCTTTGTACTTGTAGGTCATCTGGATGGCGTGGCTCTTTATGGTGATGCCCTTTTCCTTTTCCAGGTCCATGTCGTCCAGCACCTGGTTCTCCATATCCCTGGCAGACAGGGTGCTGGTGAGTTCAAGCAGACGGTCCGCCAGCGTGCTCTTGCCGTGGTCGATGTGAGCTATGATGCAGAAGTTGCGTATGCGGTTCATTTCCATAACGAATGCAAAGATACTGTTATTTTTGTTATCTTTGTAAACTTGTAAAGAATTCAATAACCACAAGAATATGGCAAATACCCAAGAACTAAGCAAAATTGCTTCCCAGGTGCGCAGGGACATCGTGCGCATGGTTACGACGGCCAAATCCGGCCATCCGGGCGGCTCCCTGGGCATCACGGATGTGATGACCACCCTTTACTTCAGCGAGATGAAACACGACCCGGCGACCTGGACGCGCAGCGCTGAAGGTCAGGACGCTTTCATTATTTCCGCAGGCCACCTTGCGCCGGTGTATTATTCCGTCCTTGCCCGTGCCGGCTATTTCCCCGTAAGTGAACTGGGCACGCTCCGTAAATTCGGAAGCCGCCTCCAAGGCCACCCTTGCATCACGGATGCATTGCCGGGCGTATTCCAAAGCTCCGGCTCCCTCGGGCAGGGCCTTTCCTGCGCAGCCGGCATTGCTCTCGGCAAGAAGCTGTCAGGCGACGGCCGGAGGGTATTCTGCCTGCTGGGTGACGGCGAAAGCGAAGAAGGCCAGATTTGGGAAGCCGGAATGTGGGCCGCACACCATCAGCTGGACAATCTTGTGGCTTTCACCGACTGGAACGGACAGCAGATAGACGGCCCCGTGGACAAGGTGGGCGGAGTCGGCGACCTTCGCGACAAGTGGACCGCTTTCGGATGGGAAGTGATAGAGGCCGACGGTCACGACTATGAGTCGATTCAAAAGGCCTTCGAGATTGCCCGTGCCGAAAACGGCAAGCCGAAGATGATACTTTTCCGCACTGAAATGGGACACGGCGTGGATTTTATGGCCGGTACTCACAAGTGGCACGGCAAGGCTCCCAGCGCCGAGCAGTGTGAAGAAGCCCTCAAACAACTCGAAGAAACTTTAGGAGACTATTAGCATGAAGAAATATACAGACCAGGGTAAGGTAGATACCCGCAGCGGCTTCGGAGCAGGGCTCGTTGAGGCCGGACGCAAGGACGAACGTGTACTTGCCCTCACGGCAGACCTTAAGGGTTCGCTGAAAATGGATGCTTTCGCCGCCGAATTTCCGGACAGGTTCATCCAGTGCGGCATAGCTGAATCCAATATGGTAGGCGTAGCCGCAGGACTCGCTATTACCGGGAAAGTGCCTTTCATCGGCTCTTTCGCAGAATTCGTAACCGGCCGTGTTTACGACCAGCTCCGCCAGGAGGTCGCCTATGGCCATACTAATGTGAAAATAGCTTCATCCCACGCCGGCATCACTCTCGGAGAGGACGGAGCCACCCACCAGACTATGGAGGACCTGGCCCTGATGCGCGCCCTTCCCGGAATGGCGGTAGTGGTCCCCTGCGATTACAACCAGACCAAGAACGCCACCGTAGCGGCCGCAGAATGGGACGGTCCCGTGTACCTCCGTTTCGGACGCCCCTCGGTGCCTAATTTCACCGACCCGGACGAGCCTTTCGTAATAGGCAAGGTTTACAAGCTAAACGAGGGCAAAGACGTAACTATTATCACTTGCGGGCACCTTGTATGGGAAGCTCTTCAGGCTGCTGAAGCCCTTGAAGCAGAAGGCATTGGCGCCGAGGTACTGAATGTTGCCACCGTGAAGCCGCTGGATGCTGAGGCAATCCTGGCTTCGCTTCGCAAAACCGGATGCGCCGTAGTGGCCGAGGAACATAATATGGCGGGCGGTCTCGGAGAGACGGTTGCCGCGGTTGCCGCAGCAGCTATGCCGGCTCCGCTCGAATTCGTGAACGGCGCGGACAAGTTCGGTCAGTCCGGCACTCCCGCAGAGCTCATGAAGGCCTGGGGCTTCGACGCCGCAAATCTGGCAGAAGCCGCAAAACGGGCAATAACCCGCAAATAGTCCACGTCGCAGTCATTCTCCGCAATCGACTGCTGCAGAGTATTTTAGATATCCTGGCGGCATGAGTCCGTCAGGATATCTTGGCTTTCGGCGTTTCGGTGGAAATGCTTCTATCGTATAATGTTTTGATTATTTTTTGCCTTGCCTCTTCTTTTTCGTATCTTTCGGCGAATAACAGAAGGAATATGAGATACCTGATACGCTCGATAAAGTATTTCGTCCAGCTGATGGTGATACTTGCGCTCATCATCGCGGTACTTATCCTGGCCAAAGTGGTGGATGCCGATATATCCAAGGTGTTCGTGAACGGCTACGATTCGCTTTGGCAGATTGCCCTTATGATGGCGGTTTTCGCCGCTATTTACCCACGCTTCGGCTATGTGAAGCGCCAGGCACTTGTGCCAGGAGACGACGCCGAGGCTGAGGCTGTGCTGCGCCGCGTCATGGAAGCCCACGGCTACGAGCGCGAGCAGCGTAAGGACGGCGTCCTATGCTACCGCAAGCGGGCTGCCGGAGACCGTCTTACCCGTCTGTGGGAAGACCGCATCACCGTGTCCCGCATCATCACCGGTTATGAGCTGGAAGGCATTGGACGTGACGTGCTGCGCCTTGTCAATGCATTAAGGGATAATTAGTTCCTGCTATCTGCCGCTAACTTGCTACTGCCACTTGGTGTGGAAGAACTGTCCGCGGGGACTGTCGGTGCGCTCATATTGATGGGCCCCGAAGTAGTCGCGCTGAGCCTGCAGCAGATTTACGCCCGAGCGGGGGCAACGGTAACCGTCGTAATATGCCAGGGCCGATGATAGGGCGGGAATAGGGATGCCGCTTTCTGCAGCGGCGCATACCACGGTCCGAAGGCTGCTTTGCACCTGCGACAGTTTTTCTGAGAAGTAACTGTCCGTCATCAAGTTATCCAGAGCTGGCCTGCGCCCGAAAGCCTCCTGAATCCTGCCCAGGAATACGCTGCGTATAATGCAGCCGCCACGCCAAAGGCCGGCTATCTCACCGTAGTCAAGCGGCCAGCCATAGTTGTCCGCAGCCTCCCGCATAAGGGAGAAGCCCTGGGCGTAGGAGATTATTTTGGCGGCCAGCAGAGCCTGCTGAAGATGTTCTGTAAGTCGTTGATTTACAGCTACACCGGCTGCCGGGCCAGCCAGCACTTTGGAAGCAGCGAGTCTTTCCTCTTGCCTGGCCGACAGGCAGCGGGCGAATACCGCTTCGCCTATCAAAGGCAGCGGGACGCCTGCGTCAAGTGCCGCATGTACTGTCCATTTGCCGGTACCCTTTTGCCCGGCGGTGTCCAGAATGGTATCCAGCACAAAGGCTCCGCTGGAATCCTTTTTGCCCAGGATATCTGCGGTAATGCCTATCAGGTAGCTGTCCAAGTCGCCCCGGTTCCACTCGGTAAACACCTGCTGCATTTCGGGATTGCTCATCCCGAGGGTATCCCGCATAATTTGGTAGCACTCGCAGATGAGCTGTATGTCGCCATACTCGATGCCATTGTGGACCATCTTGACAAAGTGGCCGGCACCGCCGGGGCCTATCCACCCGCAGCAGGGACTGCCGTCGGGGGCTTTTGCGGCAATGGCCTGAAATACAGGGCACACGATAGGCCAGGCCGCAGGGGAGCCGCCGGGCATCATCGAAGGGCCTTTCAGCGCCCCTTCTTCGCCTCCGGATACTCCGCAGCCGACATAGAGCAAGCCGGCCTTTTCCACAGTCTCCATTCGCCTCCGGCTGTCTTCGAAGTGGGAATTACCGCCGTCGATGATGACGTCTCCGGGTTCCAGTACAGGCAGCAGTCCGTCAATCACTTCATCTACCGCTGCTCCTGCGGTAACCATCATAAACACCTTCCTTGGCCGCTCGAGGGACGCCGCAAGCTTGGCATAGGAATCTGCCGCAATAAAGTTCCGCCCCTGCTCTTTTGCCATAAACTCCACAGTGACAGGGGGTACGTAGTTGTACACGCTTACCTGGAAGCCCTTGCCCTCCATGTTCCTGGCTAACGAGGCTCCCATTACTCCCAGGCCCACGAGGCCTATATCGGACTTTTCTTTCATCGTAATACTCTTGCATTGCCCTCCCAGATGCTCCATATCTGGGCCTCGTCGGCCGGACGGGCGTAATCGCTTAAAAATGTAACCGCAAGGACTCCGGAAGCCCATGCAAACTGTGCGCATTTCTCGGGGGACCACGATTTCAGCAGTCCGTAGAGCAATCCGCCGGTGAATCCATCCCCGCCGCCAATACGGTCAAGCACCTTTATCTCCCGCGGAGCTATGTTAACGTACTCGCTGCCGGAGGACACAATGGCGCCCCAGAGGTGCGTGCCGGCGTCTTTCACTTCCCGCAGCGTGGTGGCCACAGTTCGGGCGCGCGGGAAACGTTCCCGCACCTTGCCAAGCATCTCCTTGAAAGCCAGCTCTTTGGCTGCGAGCCCGCGGCCTCCGGCATCTGGTCCTTCCAGTCCGAGCGCCAGCTGGAAGTCTTCTTCGTTGCCCACCAATATGTCCGCAGCCGATGCAATGCGGCGGAAAGTGTCTCTCAGCCTTTCCTCCTGCCCTGCCCAGAAGGAAGCACGGTAGTTTATGTCGAAGCTCACTTTGGCGGAATGTCTTCCGGCAGCATCCACCAGATCCAGGCAAAATTGCGGGGCAATGGCGGCGATGAGGCCGCTCAGGTGCATAATCTGCACGCCTTCGGTGCCGAAAATGCGTTCCAGATCGAAGTCGGCGGCATCAAGGCAGCGGCCCGCCTCTCCGGCGCGGTCGTTCCATACCCGCGGGCCGCGGGAGCCGAATCCGCTGTCGGCCAGATTGATCTGGTGCCTGAGGCCCCACGGTCCGCCCTGGGGCAGGGACGGTCCTTCCACGTCCATACCGCGGGCTTGGAGATCGCTGCGGATGTAATCGGAAAAAGGATGGCCTTGCACGAAGGCGCTGAGCACCTTTACAGGCATACCGAGGAAGGATGCAATGCTGGCGGCATTGGTTTCAGCGCTGGTAGCTTGAAGAGCCAGGGGGCCTCCGCACTGGAGCGGCTGTCCGTTGAAGGGGCATAGCCTGAGGCCCATGCTGGTGGGGACCAGGAGGGCGTATTTTGCTGAAGCAGGCATTGTTAAAGGAGTTTTCCCAGCGCTACCACGCCGGTGTAAGATACTATGCAGGCGAAAACGAATGCAAGGCACATCAGGGCCGTGAGCGCAATGGGACGTTTATCTCCGGATACGCTGCGTTTGTTGAGCATGAATATCATCAGCAGGATGACCAGAGGCAATACGAACACCAGGGTAACCTGCGACGCAATCTGGGTTATTACAGGGCTCTTGCCGAGGATGGGGATTGTGAGTCCGACCAGTGCGGCGATGCCGGTCAGAATCTTGAACAGGGGCGTGCCGGTCTGCATCTTCCC
>CAMKQN010000034.1:0-19289 GCA_946414935.1 uncultured Bacteroidales bacterium | reverse complement strand
TTGACAATCGCACATAGCATCAGTCCCAGAGACATCACCTTGCGGGCGCTGTTCCGGTCTGTAATAATGCCTACGACATAGCGTGAAAGGCCATATATTACACCATGCAAAGTAAGGAAAATACCCAACTGGGTCTTTGTGATTCCGAATTCGGCACCCAATCCGGGCATGGAGAAGGAAAAATTCTTGCGTACCAGGTAAAACATAGCATAGCCTATCATAGTGACTATGATAGTACGCCACTGCCAGTACTTTAGAGACTTATCCGTAGTTTTCATATGTGGTTAGTATTCAATTACTTTACTTCCCATATACCGCCTTTCCCGAAAAGATGGGCAGTAAGTTCGTCCATGAGTCCAAGCCTGTACACCACGTCGATATTCGTAAAACGGCTGCGCATATACGGGATATAAGAGAAAGTCCTGCACATTCGTGCACGGTCCACGCAAATCATCTCCGGCTCATACGGGGCACCGACAAGTTTAAGGTTCTCATATACCTCGCTGTAGGGAATGATTTGCGCCCTTATCTTCTCTTTCAGTTCCGGCCATGCAGCTTTCAGGGCTTCCAGCTGCTTGCGCAGACCATCTTTATCTACATACTTCCCTCTCGTTTCCTCAAGTCCACGGGCAAGGTGCCCCGGCTTTCCTGCAAACACCTTCCGGATTTCCGCTTCCATTTCATCCCAGGTCTTCCATGCTGCAACGCACTTATCGACGTCAATATTAGCCAGGTCCTTCTCCAGCAGGAACTCTATGGATGCGGTGCTGGCCAGAGTACCGATGCCTACCTTGAATCCATGAGATACGTGCTTCCCATTCGGATACGCCAGGTTCTCCATGTCCCAGCAATGCGAAAACTGATGCTCCGTTCCGGACGCAGGGCGGCTGCTGTGGATAGCCTGCATAGCAAAACCACTCATCAACAAGCCTTCGCAGAGGCGTTCGGTAATCTCGACGTCACCGGCATGTACGGCCGCAGGAGCGCTGAGGGACTCGCGCAGGCCGTCCTGGACCAGGCTCCAGCCGAAAGGCTCTATAGCTTCAGCACCAACGGCATCGGCAAGCATCCAATCCGCCGCAGCCGGTATCTTGGCAATAAGATCCGCATAACCTGACGCCGCAAGTTCCTTAGGCGCAGCAGCTGCAATCACAGGATCCATCACGAAACCATAAGGAGCCGGGCAACTGAAGGTCTGCTTGTTGCCATCCTTGGTGATGGAAGCGCCGTAAGCAGTGTAACCATCCATCGAGGCTGCCGTACCAACGCACATATACTTGCGTCCAAGTATGTGGGACGTATATTTTGTCAAATCATTGATAACTCCGGAGCCCACCGCAATCGCAATTACATCAAGGGCACTCAGATGAGCCTTGAGCTGCTCGACGAATTTCCACTCAGCGTAGAGCTCGGGATCATCGAAAACAAATGACGGCTCGTGGGGTATACCCGCACTCTCAAGTGATTGAAGAACTGCTTTACCTGCAACCTCCCAAGTATTTGTGTCTGCAATAATTATAGCTGTCTTTCCAGGAAAGAGCTTTAGAAACATTTCGGCCGTGCGGGAAACAACTCCGGCACCTATAAACAAGTCTTTGGTGTCGGTTGTCCGCTGCAATGCGCTCTCGATTTTGTTCATAGTGATATAGATTTTCTAAAAGTAGGTATAGTTTCTGTGAGCTGCATTCCTTTCCTGTAAATCCCCGCCGTTCCGCCCACGAAAATCTGGGCACCAAGTCCGGCCATATATGCAGCACGCTCCGCACTCACACTTCCATCAACACTTATCATAACATTTTCCAACCCATTGGAATCAAGCCATTTGCGCGTGACGCCAACTTTTTCCATTATGCCATCTACCATCTTGGCTCCGGCATAGCCGGGATGCACAAGCATCAGCGTAACTGTGTCGAACAAACCGATATGGCGCTCAAGCGCCTGGACAGGAGTTTCCGGATTAACAGCGAGACCGAACATGCAAGATTGCGCTCGGACGCTGCGGCTAAGTTCAGTGAAATCACGGTCAAGCTCCACGTGAACGCTCAAGCAGTCACCTTTCCTTAAAGTGAAACGGGAGAGAATAAGTTCGGGGTCCGTTACCATAAGATGAATATCAAGAGGCTGTGAAGTACGGGAGTGCATCGCTTTAATAAAATCCGGGCCGAATGTAAGATTGGGCACAAAATGAGCGTCCATTACATCCACATGAAGCCAGTCCACACCAAGCTCGCGAAGGAGATCGATATCTGCTCCAAGCTGCAATAAATCGGAGCACATAACAGAAACGGAAATATAGTTCTTTTTCATATCTTCAAATATAGCAAAAAAACTCCCTGCTGGTATCAAAAAACAGGTGATTTTTGCCCGATAATAGCTATAACATTTTTGTTATAGCTATTAACATTTTTGTTTTACACATTAATTTAAAGGTGTTTGCATAATTATTCACAAAAATAGGCTAAAATAGGAGATAATTGCCCGTTTTTGACTAAATTTGCATAAAACATTATTTCAATATGAATCTTGACGGAAGAAGACAAAGCACAAATGTCGATGACAGGCGCCGTGTTTCTGTAGGAAAAGCCGGTGGACTGAGCTTAGGAGGCATACTTATAGCCGGTGTACTCTATTTATTGTTCGGTGTTAACCCATCTACGGTACTGGAACAGACCGGTGCCTTTAGTTCAGGGGAAACTGTTGACGCAAACTACACCCCAACCGAGGAAGAGGAAGCTCTCGCCGTATTCTCCAAGCAGATTCTAGCCGGCACCGAAGATGTGTGGACAAAGATTTTCAAAGCTAATGGAATGACCTATCAAGCACCTAAACTAGTCCTCTACAAAGACTACGTACAGACAGCTACAGGCACTGCATCGGCCTCTACAGGACCTTTCTACAGCAGCGCGGATCAGACTGTTTATCTGGATTTGTCTTTCTTCACTTCGATGAAGCGGCAGATAGGCGCCGACGGGGATTTCGCTTATGCATATGTAATTGCACATGAAGTGGGCCACCACGTGCAGTACTTGCTGGGCACTCTGCAGGAGGCTCACCAGAAGATGCAGAGGAGCAGTGAAAAGGAATCCAACCAGATAAGCGTCCGACTCGAACTTCAGGCAGACTATTATGCAGGAGTTTGGGCATACCATGACAACGCCATGTTCGGATCCCTGGAAGTAGGAGATCTGGAAGAGGGCTTGAATGTGGCTTCCAAGATTGGAGACGACTACCTGCAGAAAAAGGCGTATGGCTACACTGTACCCGATTCATTCAATCATGGCACTTCCCAACAAAGGGCAAAGTGGCTCAAAAAGGGCTTCTCCACTGGCAATCCCGCAGGCGGAGACACCTTCTCGATTCCATATAGCCAGTTATAGCATATGACTTACGATATCAGTATCCCCTTCTCCCCTGCCTGGACCTGCGAGCAGGAGCGTTATGATGAAGTAGATGGTGCTGTAATCACGCACCTTGAATGTCACCTTCCAAAAGGTGACGGCAAGGCCGACGAAGCGATGCTGGACCTTTACGTAGGTGATTTGCCGTCCGACACTACTGCGGAGGACGAAGCTTACGCAAATTATGCTGAAATCATCGGCTGGGACGACGAAGACGACGAGGAGTGTCCTATAGCGGAATGGCGCTTCCAGAAGAAAAAGGCATTCGGATTCACAGGAGAATGTGAGGACGGCTCCATCATGCTTCTGATGTGCGTGGAAATAGTAAAGGGCGGTCTCCTCATCTGCAGCGTGATTGCTGCCAATGACGAAGAAGTTTCCAAGTGGGCCAAATACGTTGAAGACAATCTCAAGATAAAAGCTGATAAATAACTGTGCTTGAATGGCTTAAAAGTCTTGGCCTCTTAGGACTTTTCCTAGGAAATGTTCTTGCGGCCACGATTGTTCCTTTCAGTTCAGACGCCTTGTATATTGCAATCCTTGCAGTAACTAAACGTCCGCTTGCATGTTTCGTCGTGGGCACCGCAGGCAACTGGCTTGGCTCCATGATTACTTATGCGATAGGCTGGGTAGGCAAATGGGAGTGGATTGAGAAATGGTTTAAAGTCAAGCCGGAAACACTCGAAAAGCAGAAATCCCGGATAGACAAATACGGAGTATGGCTCGCTCTGCTCGCCTGGGTTCCAATAATAGGCGATGTATTGGTCATAGCATTAGGCTTTTACAAAACCAAGCCGCTGGCTACTTCCATACTAATACTCATAGGAAAAGCAGCCCGATTCCTGGTTTGGAACCTGCTGGTGGGATTGATATCAGCTGAAGTGCCGGCCGTGGCAATGGCAATATGAAAGCCCGCTGCCACAAGGGCAAGGCGCATCCGGTGCTACCGGACGAACTTTGTGGACACTGTCAAAGAAGTGCATCAGCTCTTCGCTTTCACTTTCTGTCATTTCGTGACCGTATATACTCTCCAGAAAATCATCTGTTACTGAATACAGCATCAGACCGGTCTTCCGGGCGCTGTGCCCCTTAAGCAGCCACTTGGGTACCGAATTGGCATAATCCAGCAAAATCTGGGCGTAATCAGCAAAAAGGTCAAAGCTGTCAACATCATCCGCGGCAGTTGCCAACGGCGACAACAAAATGTTCAGGTTGTTCGGATCCGGCTCATACTGAGCGTTAAGCCATACCGAATGGGCGGCAGCCAGGCGCGCTTCCCCTTCATAACCAAGCTTCGACAACATATCCATCAAGGCAAGTCCTTCAGGCAAATCCAGTCCATAGCAGCAGAATGGGGCGTTAACACCGCACCCCACAGCCAGCTCCCTGCCGGCTTTAGCATATCTACGCAGCTGCTTGTAGTGGTTCCTGCGTTTTTTCATCAAGGCATCAAAGTCTTCAACATAAGGAGATACCATATACAGTTCTCCCTTTATTTCTTCCTGATAAAGCCTTACCACAGGATGCTTTGCAACATTCGACGCAAACTCATGCATCTGGGAGAGATTCTCGAAATCCGCGAAAATCGTATCCACGAAAGTACGCAGAGGCAGCACTCCGTAAAGATTGACTGCGCCTAATATAAGGTGTTCCAAATCGAAGGAGCCATCTCTTTCTTTTCTAGAGATAACATCATCTATATCACTGCAAATCAACTCATAAAATGCAGGTGATATACTGATGTCAATCAACTCTCCATCAGCTCTTGGACGGTCCGAATCCACAAAACGCAACACTTCCACCACAGAGGGGTAATCGCCCGGTATTACGGAAACGGCCTTGTCCGGTCCGGCTTTACACAAGGTCTGCAGCAGACGCAAATCCGGTTCCATCAGTTTATCAAGCCAAACCTTAGGATCTGAAAGGTATGCCGAGAGAGTACGCACGAGATCCTTTTTCTGCATAAAACGGATAGGCAGCGCATCGAAATAATCGAGCGTCGCTTCTATCTCCTCCTTTGTGCGGGAGTTCAAAATCTCCTTGATCGTACTCAACATAGGATACAAAATTAATACTTTTCGGCAGAAAGCACAAACACTTTGCAGCTATGCACCCGGAATCTTACATCAAATCCCGCAAATGTCAAGCCGTAAACCCTGTCCGCATCATCATGATATTGAGGACGGGGGTCTTGAGAGAGCAACTGCCTGAGTGCGTCAAGATCTCCTGGAGCAAACAGACAAGCAACGCCGGCGGGAATCACTACATCCATCTGAGTCCATTCCACCGTATCCACAAAGCCGCTTTTTGCCTCCGGACGGCTGTCAGCATAGGGAATGTAAGGTTTTACGTCGTAGACAGGAGTACCATCAGCCAAATCGGCACCGCTCACATACAACACTCCCGGCTCTACCTTTTCCAGTTTGACGCATGACAGGCCTATGGAATTGGGTCTGAATGGCGAACGGCTTGCAAACACTCCCACGCGCACATTCCCGCCCAGGCGAGGAGGCCTGACCGTCAACGACTTTCCCGCATTAGCGTTAAGCGAGAATCCCCACAACAGCCAGCAATAATCAAAACCGTCAAGGCCCCTCACAGCTTCCTCAGCATCGTATGGGGCCACGAAGCGGACTTCCCCGCAGAAATCAGGAGCCAGACCGGCCTGACGCGGCAAGCCGAATTTTCCCTTCAATGGAGAGTGGAAAAAACCTATCGCTTCGATTATCATTTCTCAAGCATCTCCAGGAAAGACGAATACATCTTAGCCAGAGAGTCCATGTATTCCTGTTTAAGGGGCTCGGACGGAGGAGAAATCATCTTCAAAGGATCAAGCGGCGTGCCGTCCTTCCATACCCGGAAATCCAGGTGTGGGCCGGTAGAATGTCCGGTAGAGCCGACAAATCCTATGGTTTGTCCCTGTGCTACCCGGACACCTGCCTTGATGCCGGGAGCGAATTTGGACAAGTGCATATAGCAGGTTTCATATCCGTTCATGTGGCGGATTCTGATGCGGTTTCCGCCGCCGCTGCCATCCCAGCCGCACAGTGTCACAGTCCCGTCTCCTATGGTATGTACGGGCGTACCTGTGGGGGCGGCATAATCCACCGCAGTATGAGGTCTGACCTTTCCGGTAATGGGATGCTTACGATGGTAAGTAAAGCGGCTGCTGATCCTGTTATAACGCAAAGGAGCCTTCAGAAAGGCCTTGCGCAGACTTTCTCCCTTCTCGTTCCAGTACTTGTTTCCGCCGTCACCCTGGTCAAAACGAATGGCGCTTGCTTTAAAGGAGCCGCTTTCGTACAGTGCAAAACGTATGCTGTCTATGCTCACCACCTCGTCATCGCACAGCGTCTGGTTATAGACCACACGGAAACTGTCGCCGTCCTGTAGTCCGAAAAAATTCACCGTCCAGGCGTATATGTCGGCCAGTTCTACAATAAGGAGCGGTGACGCGCCTGCGGCTATACAATCGTTCCATAGTGAACTGCTGATGGTTACGTCTGCCAGCCTGCTCTCATGCACCACCGGTTTCTCGAAAAGCCAGGCACCAAGACTGTCCGCGCACTTGAACACGGTCGACCTTACTTTGTCGTTGTGATACACCAGATACTCCAATCTGCGTCCGGACGAATCGGGCAGGTAATAAGCTTCAACACTATTGCCGGCTCGCATCCGGCGAACATCGAAGATGCTGTCGCTGCGGCTGACCAGAGCCAGGGCGGCTGAATGCCCCAGCCCCATTCGCCCCATCAACGTAGTAAACGCCTCACCATCACGCACTTTGGTGGAATCCACGAGGTAACGTTCAGGAAAAAAGCCCATAGGTGGTACACTGTCTTTCTGTACCTCGGTATCCCCAGGGCCTTTCCCATGCCTGACGCAAGCGGAAAGCAGCAAAAGCGCCATGACAATGCAGGTGAGTCTTCTCATGCCTGAACTTACTTTATGAGACTTCCCAAAATGGAGCGGGTAAAGGTCCTCAACGCAGTTGCGGTAGCGTTGGAAACTGCTTTTCCCGCGACATCCTTGCCGGTAGTCTTGGACTTCTTGCCGGTAACAGCATTGGCAGCGGCATTTCCCGCACTGCGGGTAACGCTGGTAATCGCAGCACCCACTGCAGCGGAGAGCACGGCAGCCCCAAGCGCCTTCCCTGTACCGGAACGCTTCTTGGAAGTACCGGATGTGCGGGCAGGCGTATTGCTTCTGCTCCGGGTGTCAATTTCACGCTGCCTCTGCATCGCGGCCTCCTGCTGCAAGCGTTCCTGCTCCTTTTGTTCCCGCTCCAATTCCGCCTGGGCACGCTGACGTTCTGCAAGCAGCACCTCGAAAGCAGACTCCCGGTCGAATACTTTATCGTACTTCCCGGCAAGCGGTGAGGCATTGCGGATATCCAGTCTCTGACCGTCTGTAATGGCACCTATCTGGCTGAGAGGGAAGAGGATACGGGCACGCTGCACCATCTGCGGAGCACCTTTTTCATCGAGGAAACTCACCAATGCTTCACCAGTCTCGAGGTTCATGATGGCATCTTCCGTCTTGAACGCAGGATTGGCTCGGAAGGTGTCCGCTGCACAACGTACCGCTTTCTGGTCCTTGGGAGTATAAGCCCGCAGAGCATGCTGGATGCGGTTTCCCAACTGGCCGAGTATACTTTCCGGAATATCGGTAGGATTCTGGGTCACGAAATAAACTCCTACGCCCTTGCTTCGGATTAGCCTGACGACCTGCTCGATCTTCCGGACCAGCACGGGAGCAGTATCTGTGAACAAAGTATGCGCTTCATCGAAGAAGAACACCAGCTTGGGCAGTTCCATGTCGCCGACTTCGGGCAAGGTGGCATACAAGTCGGACAACAACCACAGCAGGAAGGTGGAATAAAGCTTGGGATTCATCATCAAGCGGTCGGCGGCAAGTACGCTCATAACTCCCCTTCCGTTCTCCACAGCAAGCAAGTCCATGATGTCAAATGCCGGTTCGGCGAAGAAATCCGTCGCCCCTTCATTCTCCAGCCCTACGATGGCGCGCTGTATGGCCCCGATGGACATCGTGGAGACATTACCGTAGTTTATCCGCACATCTTCGGCATGGTCCGCTACATAGGTGAGCATGGAGCGGAGGTCCTTTATGTCAATAAGCAGCAGGCCGTTATCATCAGCAACCCTAAACACGATATCAAGCACGCCAGACTGCACGTCGGTGAGTCCCATAAGGCGGCTGAGCAGCTGGGGGCCCATATTGGATATAGTGGTACGCATAGGGTGACCCTGCTCACCGAACACATCATAGAAACGGACAGGATTCGGGGCGAACACAGGATTCTGGATTCCGAATTCCGCACAGCGCTTCTCGATGAAACCTGACATACGGCCAGCCTGGCTTATACCGCTTAAATCACCCTTCATATCAGCCATGAAACAGGGCACCCCGGCCTGGCTGAATGTTTCTGCCAGAACCTGCAGGGTAACCGTCTTTCCCGTACCCGTTGCGCCGGCTATAAGGCCGTGGCGGTTGGCCATTTTACCTGTGATACTTATGGGGCCGTCAGGGCCGTGAGCTACATAAAGTCCGTTACTGGAAGTGTACATATTTCTTACGATTTTTGGCAAATATAGCTTATATTTGTGGAAAATCGTATATGTAGATATGAAGATTGCACATTTGTTTGCGGCAAGTTTGCTGCTTATCTCTACAACTCTTGCGCTCCCGGCGCAAGAAATGCGCACCGAACAAAACTCCCTTGTTATCAATGAAGTGAATCTGGAAGGAGACTTCATAGTCGCCGGAGGAGGCCTTGCCGGAGTATGCGCGGCTGTTTCGGCCGCTCGTCACGGAGCGAGCGTCGTCCTTATTCAGGACAGGCCTGTGCTGGGCGGAAATGCTTCCAGCGAAATGCGCATGGGTATAGTGGGGGTGCTCAAGAGCCAGTATTCTGAAGCCGGCATCCTGGAAGAGATGCAGCTGCGCAATTTCTACTACAACCCGCTCCAACGCTATACGCTATGGGATGACGTCATCTTATCCACCGTTGTAGATGAACCGCGTATCAAGCTGTTGCTCAACACTTCAGTGGAAGACGTAGTGATGGACGGAGAACGCATAGCCGCAGTGAAATGCTGGAACAGCAACGCATACACCCGATACCTGGTCAAGGGGAAACTCTTTGCCGACTGCACCGGCGACGGCATACTGCGCTTAAGCGGTGCCAAATTCCGCCGAGGACGGGAATTTCCTGAAGAATTCGGGGAGACGTACCTGCAGACCGGCGGTGACGCCCACACCATGGGCAATTCCATCCTGCTCCAGCTCCGCAAGACCGATGAAGACCATCCTTTCATCGCTCCCGACTGGGCCTATCATTTCACCGATGACGACTTCAACTACGACACCCCTAAGTCCACCATTCCCGGGGTGAAATTCAACTACAAACGCATATACAGTCCCAAGGACAACAACTTCTGGTGGATAGAATTCGGCGGCTTGTACGATACCATCTTCAACGCCCCCGACATCCAGCTGGAATTGAAGCGGATTGCCTACGGTATATGGGAATATATGAAAAACCATCCTGACGGACGCTGCAAGGGCTACGAACTGGACTGGATAGGGTCCCTTCCGGGCAAGCGCGAATCTACCCGTTTCATCGGCCCCCACATCCTTACCCAAAACGACGTACTGAGCGGCGGGCATTTCGAAGACGTTGTAGCTTACGGCGGCTGGACCCTGGACGACCATGACCCCGAGGCCTTCCACAAAAAGGGACGCATCAGCGTTGAGTATTCCACTCCGGACTACTTCGGAATACCCTTCGATTGCTTGTACTCCGTAAATGTCCCTAACCTGATGTTTGCCGGAAGAGACATTTCCTGCACCCACATGGGACTTTCTGCCACAAGGGTAATGGCTACGACCGCCCTGCTGGGACAGGCTTGCGGCACCGGAGCTGCGCTTGCTTTAGCTAAAGGGGTCAACCCGGCCGGGGTGCGGACCAATTATATCGGAGAGTTGCAGGACATGCTGGAAGACGACGACTGCATGCTCCCCTACCGCTGGCGCAAGCCGTACCCTCTAACACTTAGCGCAAAGGTCCCCGAAGCTTGCGAGCCTCTGCGCAACGGCATAGACCGCGGCTGGGACGGAGAAGACAACGGGTTGTGGCTTGATCCAGGAGACCAGAGCCTGGTCTATTCCTGGAAAAAGCCCGTTACTGTAAGCGGAATCCGTCTTGTATGCGATTCCGAATTCAAAGTGCGAAGCAAGCGCATGCGTAAGCTGGAGGCGACTACTGAGAGAGTGCAGATGCCCGGCATGATGCCAAAGTCTTACCGTGTGGAAGTCCGCAGCAAAAAGTGTGGCGAGTGGACTACCGTGTACGAGTGCCCCCTGAACTGGAGACGCTTGTGCAAAGTAAGTTTCCCTTCTGTCCAGGCCTGCGAACTCAGGCTTGTCGTGACCGCGAGCTGGGGTGGCGGAAAGGCGCATATTTTTGCCCTGGACGTGTTTTAAACAAATTGCCGGATACACTTGGAAAACGGCCTGGAAGCGCTTCCAGGCCGTTGTTGATATTTATGTTGATAACTTCTACCGGTATTTCATTTTTCCCGGATTCTATTCCCTAAATTTGTCCTCTGCATTTCAACCAGAATTCTAATCATAATAATAATGGACGTACGAAAAACCAACGGCTCGATTGAAGAGTATGACAAAGCGAAATTAGCCCGTGGTATCCATGAGGCTTACAAGACGGCGGGTCAGTATTGTGATGACTCTATTGTTGTTTCCATTATAAACAACCTCTACATCTATGACGGCATTTACAGCAGTGAAATACGCCGCCAGGTTGTGGACTCACTCATGTCCATCAACAAGAAGGTCGCCCTCGCTTACATTGAGAAATTCGACGCCGATCTCGACCTGCGCAAGAAGCGCGACTTTATCAAAGATTACATTGCCGCCACCAACGCGGCGACCGGCTCCAAGTTCGATGCAAACGCAAATGTCACAAGGAAGAACATCGTGACCCTCGGCAACGAGCTTTATAAGGAGAACAACATCAAGCAGAACCGCTACATCATGTGCGACAAGATAAAGACCCTCTACGGCCGCCATCTTGCCGACCAGTATCTCAGGGACCTTGAATCACACGTGCTCTACAAGCACGATGAGAGCGGTACCCCAGGCTTCCCATACTGCGTGGCGATCACCATGTATCCTTTCCTTATCAGCGGCTTGAAAGAACTCGGCGGCGTATCGGTTGCGCCTACCGACCTGAAGAGTTTCTGCGGCGAGTTCATCAACCTGGTATATTCAGTTTCATCCCAGTTCATGGGCGCCGTGGCGACTCCGGAGTTCTTGATGTATTTCGACTACTTCCTCCGCAAGGACTATGGTGACGACTATCTCGAGCATCTCGATGACGTAGTTGAACTGAACATTAAGAAAAGGACGCTTGTGAAGGTGATAGACAATTATTTCCAGCAAGTGGTCCACTCCATGAACATGCCTGCCGGTAACCGTGGTTACCAGACCGTGTTCTGGAATATCGGCTATTTCGACAAGCCTTATTTCGAGGGCGTGTTCGGAGACTTCCGGTTCCCCGACGGAACAGCCCCCAAGTGGGAGACCCTGGATTGGCTCCAAAAGCACTTCATGAACTGGTTCAACGAGGAGCGCAACCATTATATCTTAACCTTCCCCGTGGAAACAATGGCCCTGCTCACTGACGGAGGCGATGACTTTGCCGACAAGGACTACGCCGATTTCACCGCAGAAATGTGGGCCAAAGGCCACAGCTTCTTCTGCTACCTGTCCAACAGCCCGGACAGCCTTTCAAGCTGCTGCCGCCTGCGCAACTCACTGAAAGACATGGAAGACGCCAGTCATAACCACACCACCCACCAGTATTCCATGGGTACCGCGTCGGTAAGTACCGGCTCCAAATCGGTTATGACCATCAACCTCAACCGGCTCATACAGGATTCCGTGCGCCGTTATTTCGCGGAGAGACGCGGCGTGCACCTGGAAAGCGGCAAACCGCTCAATCCTGTAAGCAATTTCTACGACAAGGACGACCTCTACACCAACTTCATATCTAAGGATATACGCGAGATGACCGAGCGCGTACACAAGTACCAGATTGCCTTCAACGAGATTATCAAGGACTTCCTGAAGGCAGAGATGCTCGACGTTTACAAGGCGGGGTTCATAGACATGAAGCGCCAGTACCTCACAGTGGGCGTGAACGGCCTGACCGAAGCGGCCGAATTCCTCGGGCTCGAGGTAAGCCCCAACCCCGAATACGGTGCCTTCGTAAACACCATTCTGGAGACCATAAACATAGCGAACCGCAAGGACAAGACTTCGGATGCCATGTTCAACACCGAATTCGTACCGGCGGAAAATCTGGCTGCAAAGAATTACAAGTGGGATAAGAAAGACGGATATTTCGTATCCGGGAAGCATAACCTCTACAGTTCCTACTTCTACAATCCGGAAGATACCAACGTCTCCATGATTGATAAGTTCAAGCTCCATGGAGAAGATTTCGTTAAGTACCTTGACGGAGGTTCCGCGCTGCACATGAACATTGCCGAGCATCTCAGCAAGGCACAATACCGCCAGCTGCTCAGCACCGCAGCCCATTACGGCACCAATTATTTCACATTCAACTGCCGCAACACCGTATGCAACGATTGCGGGTATATCAGCAAAGATACCCTCACAAAGTGTCCGAAGTGCGGCAGCGAAAACCTCGACTATCTCACCCGCGTGATCGGCTACCTCAAGAGGGTTTCCTCTTTCGCCGAGCCCAGGCAGATAGAAGCGGAAAAACGCTACTACACCCCTAAGGAAAAGGATGCTTAAGTACATTCCCTCGCTGACCGATACGGTTATCGAAGAAATACCCGACCGAGTTACCCTGGCAGTGGAAATCTCCAACTGCCGGGGTAATTGCCCCGGATGTCACTCCCCTTTCCTTCGCGACGACATAGGGGAAGAACTCACAGAGGCCAAGATAGACAAGCTTCTGTCGGACAATTTCGGCATCAACTGTTTCCTGTTTCTCGGAGAAGGGTCGGACAGCGCGGCCCTGCTTAGACTGGCCACCCACATAAAGCAAGCCTGGCCGGCCATAGAGACTGCTGTATATAGCGGCAGGGAGAGTGTCGACAAAGAATTCTTCGGCGTCTTCGATTATGTAAAGACCGGCCCTTACATCGAAGCGCTGGGGCCTCTAAACAACAGGAACACTAACCAAAGACTATATTACCACGGAGAGGATATCACTTTCCGCTTTTGGAAACGATGAACATTATGAAACAGTATTTCATTATCACAACCGTCTTTCTGTTCATTGCCGGTATGTTGTCGGCCCAAAACTTCTCCGGCACCTATACCGTTGCCCAAAGAGACACCTGCGACCTCAAAATAGATGTCTATCTCCCCACGGAAGGGGCTTCCCTGGAGATTGACGGCAAGATAAAGCCGTCCGTACTCTTTGTATTCGGCGGCGGATTCATCGTCGGCAGCCGCAACGATCCTTTCTACATGAAATGGTTCAAACTGCTGAATGACGACGGCTACGGAGTGGTATCCGTTGATTACCGTCTCGGGCTCAAGGGCAAGAAAATGAAATTCGACCTTTTCAACATCGTGAATTCAGCAAAGGCCGTTAAGACAGCTGTGGATATGGGGGTGGAAGATGTGTTTTCTGCCGTTCGCTTTCTGATCGACAACAATGTAGGCATCGATGCCAACAACCTTGTCATCTCAGGTTCTTCAGCAGGGGCGATGATCACGCTGAGTTGCATACTGGAAACATGCAGCCCCACCGTACGCACCGCCGTGCTTCCGGAAGGTTTTGCATTCAGGGGAGCAATGTCATTTGCCGGAGCCATAATGAGCGACAGCGGCAAGCCCCGCTACAAGACGACTCCCCCTCCCCAGCTGCTTATTCACGGCACGAAGGACGGAGCCGTCAATTATAAAAAGACGGCATTCATGAACCTCGGCATTTACGGCAGCAGTTCCCTTGTCCAGGATGTGCTGTCAAAGCATGGTTACGATTACGTAATATACCGTTACATCGACCACAGCCACGATATGGCGGCCAATATGGTTGCTACATGGCCGGAGCAACGCCTCTTTCTGGAACGCAACGTAGTCATGGGCTTGAAGCGGACCATAGACGCAAATGTCGATGACTCTTTCATTCCTCGATGGAAAAGCGTATCTTTGGACGATATTTACTAATAGCCAATGAAAGCACCTTACCTTATCCCGGTCATTGAGATTCCTGAACAATGGCTTGAAGAGGATCTTTTGAATGCAAGTGACAACTATTACGGGGATTCGGGCTCTGCCGGCGGGAATCTCGATGATGGTTATGTTTACAATCTTTAGACATTGAAGCCATGAAAAAAAGTATCAAATACTTCCTTCTGATGGCGTCGATGTTCTCCTTCGCCATCTCCTGCGTCAAGGATATACCTTACGATAATGAGGCTGCTCCAGTGCACCTGACGCTCGTCGCCGGCAATCCGGAAGCAGTTCCGGCAAGCAAAACCGAGATGAGGGGTTCGACTCCGTATTGGTGCCCGACCGATGCCATCGGAGTTACTGATGCCGTCTCCACCAACGACAGGTTCAATGCCGACCTCGAGTTTGCGGCCACTACGGCCACCTTCAGCGGCACCACGGTGGTATCTTCAGAACTTTTTGCATACTACCCTTACAGCGCAGCAGGCCTGGTTTCTTCGGGCTCACGCACCGGAATAGCGGTGGATCTGCCTGCAGAGCAGCATCCGCTGGCCACTTCGTTCGACGGAGATGCCGACATAATGGTTTCCAGGCGCTTCAGCGTTGATGCAGCTACAACAGTAGAGCATCTGCAGTTCGCCAGACTCGGCGCCATCGTCAAGGTAGTGCTCAAAGACAACGACGCCCTTCTTGAGGGCCAACACGTCAGCCGGCTTACCGTAACCGCCGACAGCCTCCTTGCCGGACGGGTCCTTATCGACCTGCAGGCGCAGGAATTGCTGCCCCCGTACGAAAACTTTTCTTCGAGCGTAAGCGCAGTGTATAACGAAAGTACCCGGTACCAGATCAACGGCAGCGACGCCACTTATCTGGTGGTGTACCCATATATCCTCGAGGAAGGCGGCAATTTGCGGATTGAAGCTGAGACCGAAGGTTATACGATAACCAAGGAGATTACCATACCTGCCGGCGGCATAGAACTTCAGGCCGGAAAAGTCACCACCCTGAATATCTCTGTCGGTGCAGCCAACATTTCCGGAGGCACAGAGGGACCGGCAAGTTGGAGCAGAGTTACTTCAGTGGACGAACTGCTCTCCGGCGGTACCTTCATCATCGGTTATGAGGCCACCAAGAACAGCGGAGTCATAGTGCCCATGGCAAACAAGTGTTCAGCATCTGCCGGTTCCAACGGTTTCATGTACTCCGGTGCTTCCGCATCCAGCGGTGGAAAGGACACCATAGACATGGCAAACGTTTCCGAAACTGCCGACTACGAAGTGACTATAGGTCCGTCTTCCACAGTAAGCGGAGCAGTTTACATTAAAGCCGGGGATTACTATTTAGGCAACAACAACGTACAGAACAAATGCCAGCTGTACTCCTCCGAAGCTGCATATACAGCTATAACCCCTACGCTGTCCTCCGGATTCTTTACATTAAGCATCAATTCAAACGCCTCTTATAAGTATTTGAAATACAATACTTCATCACCTCGTTTCGCGTTCTATTCCACCACTCCTGCAAATATTGTCATCTACAAGAAGAACGGTGGCGGCATCACACCTCCGCCCCAGCAGGAGCTTAAAGTGACCACCCAGGGAGCGAGCAATATCGGAGCCACAGAAGCAACCCTTCTGGGAGCTTTCTCCGGAGCTGAGGGCGGCATATATGAAGCCGGTTTCTATTGGGGTACATCCCCTTCCAACCTGAGCGAAAGCATCACTACCGACGGGACCAATGACGCCAGCGGCACCTTCTCCTGTCAGCTCATCGGCCTGGAGGAAAGTTCGGTTTACTACTTTAAGGCTTACGTGCTGCATTACAACAGCGACACACAGACCTACGAAGAGAGCTTCGGAGAAGTCCAGAGTTTCTCCACCAAGTCCAGCACGGCTGCGGCAAGGGGTTATCTTGACTGCTATGAAGTACCTGCTATCCCCAACCTTACCGGAACAGGCACAAACGGTTACTTCAGCGACCGGGACGACCGCTGGTACCGTTACTACACCACCAACAGCAGGCAGCAGGTAGCCACTCATACCTTTACCCACCCGGATACCAACAAGAAGACCCGCAACTATACCGTCTTGTACGACCAAAACAAATACGCCCCGCTTTGGACAGCCCACGCGATGCACAGTTCCATGTGGCCGGACAAGAATGCCGGCCGTAATGACGGTTGGACCAATGACCCCGCAATCAATCTCACTCAACAGACCGGCGTCAGCTCATATAGCAAGGGGCACCTTGTAGCATCCAACTATCGCCAGAGTTCTGTCAAACAGAATAAGCAGACTTTCTATTACACCAACCAGGCCCCCCAGTGGCAGAACGGTTTCAACGGCGGCATTTGGAGTTCTCTGGAAAATGATGTCAAGTCCCATGCCCCTTCCGGAAGGGACACCTTGTACGTTGTGACAGGCGTGCTGTATGAAGGCACGACAAAGACCGAAAAGAGCGGTTCACTTGTAGTTCCGATACCGTCCCACTTCTATAAGTGTCTGATGAAGTGCAGCTTCGACGCTTCTGGAAACATAACTGCCGCCAAGGGATGCGCGTACGTATACACCAACGAGTCCCATTCCGGCTCCTATTCTTCCGGCCTTACAAGCATCGACTCAATAGAGCTTCGCGCCGGTTTCGACTTCTTCCCCAATGTACCTTCCGCCTTGCAGGACAGCGCGGAAGCCCAAAAGGCCTCGATCTGGTAGCGGCAGCCGGAGGGACTCCGGACTTGTGCCCTACGGGACCGCCTCCGGTCAGACGATACACAAGAAATAACAGCTGACTAATTCTTGTCAGCTGTTATTTCTTTTCCGAATGGGAAAACCGAAGCAAGGGCCATTCTAAAGTGCCTCAGTCCCCATGGTATCCCGATAATGGTGATACACATCAAGATGCCGCAAGCTAGATGTATTATTGCTATCTCCCACCATCCCAGAAGGATCCAGAGAAGATTCATAACAATTGACAAACATCCGGGCTCATTCGGGCCGTTCACCAGTTCGTGTCCGAAAGGCCATAAAGCATAAGTGCCAAGCTTGAAAAGCTGCACACCGAAAGGAATCCCTATAATGGTGATACACATCACCAGTCCTACCAAGTAATAAATGACGGCTACGATAAGGCCACCGAAGACCAGCCAGAGTATATTTCCAATTGCATTCATAATATCAAGCGTAAAAATACTAAAAAAAAGCAATAATCATTATATTTGGCAGAGATACTTGGATATGACTGTAAGGAAAGCAACATACTTGGACATTCCGGAAATACTCCCGGTCATTGATGCTGCCAGGGGAATTATGCGGGCTTCGGGCAACCTCGGGCAATGGGTAGGCGGGTATCCGTCAGAGGAAGCCATAAGAACAGATATCCAATCGGGTGTCGGCTATGTCGTATTGGAAGACAATGGTTTGCTGGTCGGCTATTTTGCATTTATTCCCTCACCAGAGCCTACTTACGCCCGCATCTATGGTGGCAATTGGCTGGACGACAGCTTGCCGTACCATGTCATCCACCGTATCGGCAGCACCCCCTGGAGCCATGGAGTCTTTTCGGCCATTCTCCAATACTGCTTTGAAAGGGAGAACAATATCCGCATCGACACCCACAGGGACAATCTCATCATGCAGCATCTGCTCGAACGGCACAGTTTCAGCTACTGCGGTATCATCTATCTTGCCTCCGGAGACGAACGTCTTGCATATCAACGCATTCAGACCTTCACAGCACCCTCCAGTGCCGACTGAACCTCTTCTGCCGGAGGAAAATATACCTTTAGGGCGACAGAACTTGGGAACGCATTGAAATAGGGGTTGGTACTGAGATAGAACTGCACCTCAATCACTTGTCCGGAGCGTTTTAGCCCCCGGTAATACTGTCTGATGCAGTGCGCCTGCTGCGGTATAATCTTAATGCCCTTACGGCCGTCCTTCATAAGCACCAATGCCACCAGATGCGAACTGCGCCCCTTTCTGGCCGGCCTTGCCTGCTCTCCCGGCCGCACTTTATGGCTGATACTTATATGGCGGCCATATTTGGTATTGAACTCGTTCATGATACTGCGGAATACCCGCCCGTGAGCTGACGAATCCTTTATTCCCTTGACACCAATCCACAAATGTATCATCTCGTGGATAATGATATCGTCCCACTCTTCCTGCGGCAGATCGAAACGGACGGAAAAACGAAGGCGATATGATCCTTTAAACTCACATTTGCCCAAAAAGCTGCCGGCGTTTGAAAGTACAACCGGCACTGCAGGCAACTCCCCACGGAAGTACTTTTCATTGAACTCCCGGAACTTCTCCTTGATATATGGCAGTTCCACAATCATAAGTATTGCAATATACGAATAAAAACCGGCAGCAAAAGCGGCAGCTTTGATTATTTGCACAAATCTATCTCCTGCGGCTGACACTCGGGCCTGTGGCCAGGAGTTTCTGCAAGGTTTAACATGACCAAGTTCAAAACAAAGTACAGGGTAGGGAAACGCTTAGAGTAGAAATACAAAAAATACGCAGAAACTTATGCATTTTTCTGCGTAACTCTGTAACCACACTGATATCAGTGGGTTTTGTGGAGCATAGGAGGGTCGAACTCCCGACCTCTAGATTGCGAACCTAGCGC